>CAUZOD010000201.1:0-5753 GCA_963581115.1 Phycisphaerae bacterium
GATCGCCGTAGACCTCTGAGGTTGAGGCTTGCAGGATCTTGGCCTTGCACCGCTTGGCCATCCCGAGCACGTTGATTGCCCCGAGTACGGAGACCTTGGTAGTCTTGATGGGGTTATACTGGTAGTGCACTGGGGATGCGGGACAGGCGAGGTTGTAGATCTGATCGACCTCAAGCCACAAGGGGTGGGTGATATCGTGCCGGATCAACTCGAAGTTGGGCCGATCGAGCAGGTGAACGACGTTGCTCTTCTGGCTGGTGAAAAAGTTGTCTAGGCAGATGATGTCGTGACCCTCATTGACCAATCGATCGCAGAGGTGGGAACCAAGAAAGCCGGCTCCACCAGTCACCAGGATGCGTTGAAAGGAGTCAGCCATGATGGATCAGAATCCATGATAAGGGGTTGGGGTACACAGATCAGTTGAGTCAGAAACACTGATTACGGATCTAGCTTGCTGCCTCCGGTGACCGGCCGTGCACCTGGGGCACAAAGGTGGCACCTCGTTCGATGTCGAAGCTGACCATCTGGCCAATGGCGAAGTTCGCAGTCTTCTGCGGTGGCATTAGGGTCGCGATCAACGGTGTGGCCGCAGCAACCGTGATGGAATTATCCTGGACGTCTCCGCCAATAATGCGCCCTTGAACACGGCGGGGTCGTCCAAATATCGGTTCGATATAGCACCCGCCACCAGCGATCACGTCGACCCGCCGGGCTTGTGCACGGATGATGCCACGAATCTGGCCCATAGGATCGGACTTTACTTCCCCGACTGGGACCAGGTGTAACTGATAGTCGCCTTTTGGGATTGCCAGCACGATCCGCTGATCATCGGATTCAAGCAATCTACCGGTCACGGTTGCCGTGTTGCTCATCCTTTGTTCTCCGTTAAATCCAGGGCGTTCGAGGGCATGCATTTTTCTCGCGACACAGCGGCACAAGATACCTGATGCTCGAATCGTCGTGGCAACTATCTCAGGCACTCCGATTATGCCATCAAGATGAAGGGCCGATCAGCTGTGGTCTAGCACGAATCTCATCGTGGACAACTCGCGATCTAGGAGGGATCGGGCGTACACGCACAGCAGCCGGTTGGCCCGCCCAACTGCTGCTGTGTCGGCCTGATCGAGGTTTTGGCCGGTTGCTACATCTTGCAGTAGTTCAACCGTTTCATGCCGTACGGCCCAGTTACCCGCCTGCTGCAGCGTCAGGCCTCCAGCTCGTGGATCGAACCAATAGCGAGCGTGCAAGCCGATCGCATTGCCGGTGTGCACATCTGTATCCAGTTGTGGTCTAAACCCGGTGTCCTGCAGCAAGGCCCATTGGAAATGGAGCAGGCACCGTGCCTGGGTGGCATGGTGCTTGGCCCCGATCAGTTCTTCCAAGAACAGGTGTGTGACGTGGAACGTTTCGGGGTGTGGATCGTGGTCCGCAAGCATTGCGTGACCGAGATCCGCTGCGTACAGAGCCAGGCGTTGACGGGTCAGGTCTTGGCGCAGCGGCAGGAAGTCGTGCTGCAGGTCCCACTCGGTCACGTTGGCCAGTTCAGATGTAGGCCGGACCGTCGCTACGACTTGCCCCAGCGTTAGCAACTCAATACCACCGCTGAAGCGGGCCACGGCCGACGGGGACAGACGTTTTGACCCCTTGGCCAGACCACGCAGTTTGCCGTACCGAGGGGTCAACAACACAACTACCTGGCTGGTTTCTGACCAGTCTAGGTGACGGATGCAAAGGGCCTGATCCTTCAAACGCGGCATGGGACTATTGAACCATAAGCCAGCCCGGAGGGCATCACTGCGACCCGTCCTTGGTGGGCGGATCCAGCACGCCCAGCTGCTGAAGCTCCCGCTGGGCTTTGGACAGTTGATCCCGTGTTTCCTGAACCAGATGAGCTGGAGCTTTGTTGACGTAACTCTTGTTTGTCAGCCGCTTCTGAAGCGACGCGATCTGCTTATGCAATTCCTGGGCACGTTTCGCGTGATCGAGCCGTTGTTTGGTGGTGTCCACCAGCCCGTGGATGTAGAGTTCAATTGGACCAACCAAGCTGACGGTTGCATCCGTCGGGCGATTTTGGATAGGTCCAATGCCATTGATGTCGGTGTTTGCCAGTGTTGTGATTAGCGATTGGGTCTTGAGCAAACTTGGCGCGATCTCGCTTGGAGCCTTGATTGTGATGTTTAGCCTCCTGCGAGGCGGGATCTCGTGCGTTATGCGCACCTTGCGGAGAGCCACGATCAGCAGTTGGATCTGTTCGAAATCTCGTTCGGCCCCACTGTCGATCAATGCTGTGTTGGCTTGGGGCCAAGAGGCCGTGATGAGCTGCTCGCTCGGGGGAATGATGATCCCGGGGTGCTGGCGCTGGGGCCAGATGTCATTGAGGGTTTTCCAGAGGCGTTCGGTGACAAAGGGCATTACGGGATGCAGCAGGCGTAGCGATACATCGATGCATACCGCCAGAACGCCCCGCTGACTTTCGTTGCTGCTTACGGTTGGTTTAATCGCCTCGATGTACCAGTCGCACAGATCGCGCCAGAAGAAATCGTAGAGCCCTTGTGTGTAGACGGAAAATTCGTAGCGGCTGAGGTTCTGTTGGGTTTGCTGGACTGTGTGGGCAAGCCGGGACAGGATCCAGTGGTCGGCCAGAGACTCGGTGGCAGAGCTGGTGGCGGGTGTTTTTTCGTGGCGTGATGATTCAGCTAGGTGCACCAGTGCAAACCGACTCGCGTTCCAGAGCTTGTTTGCGAAACGCTGGCCACGATCAAAACGTTCGGAAGTATTTCTCGCTAGAGGCCTTTCCTTGCTGGGACGGGTCTCTCCGGTGGCAACGCCGTAGCTGGTTACGCAGGATCGGCCGCGGTGTTCCTGTACCGGGGCTGCGACCCGGTGGCCTGAATTGGTTCGGACAAACTTCGGGTGGATGAGTTCACCGGAATGGGGGTCGATGATGTCTACCGGCATCCGCACATCCTGAGTGTGGGTAGTCATCTCTGCGAGTGTAAATCGCATTGCATCCGCTCCATGTGAGTGAATCAGATCCATAGGATCAACGCCATTGCCTAGGCTTTTGGACATTTTCTGTCCAAATCCGTCCTGTATCATCGCGTGGACGAACACATCGCCAAACGGCAATCGGTCCATGAAGTACAGATTGAACTGAACCATGCGCACCACCCAAAGGGTGATGATTTCTCGTGCCGTGCAGAGCACATTGGTTGGATTCCAGGTGGCCAGTATTTTATTTTCCGAAACTTGGGGCCATCCCATCGTCGATAGTGGCCACAAGGCTGAACTGAACCATGTATCCAGCACGTCGGGATCCTGTTCAAAGCCGTTTTTCTCAAGCGATCGAATTATCTCACGGTCACAGTCATGGCGAACGCATACGTATGCAAGATCCTCGTATCTTTGCATCGCGATTCGCCCTTCGACTTGCATTTGGAGCTCAGCAGATCCGATTTTGGTGGCCGGGCCTACCCATACCGGAATCCGGTGCCCCCACCATAACTGGCGGCTGATACACCAGTCCCGCAGGTTTTCCAGCCAACTCTGATAGGTCTTAGCGTAGCGTTCAGGGTGGAATCGTAGCTGGCCTTCACCGGGCCCTGTTCCAGCACCTGGTTCCGGGGGTCGAAGTGCCGGATCGTCTGACGGGGTCCGTTGCTCGGGGGCTATGGCGCGTAGGGCGACGCCGCGAAGACGATCATCAGTTACTTTTAGATACCACTGGTCACTTAGGTATGGTTCGATGGGCACGTGGGAACGATAACTGTGGCCTACCGCATGACGGTACGGCTTGATCTCGTCCAGCATCTGGTGGTCTTTGAAGAATCGGATCACTGATTGGCGTGCGGCTTCGCGCGACTGGCCGAGCAAGAATTCCGCTTCATTCATGTCCCGAGCCCAGTCTTCAGCTGGCCAACCATGGTCTCGGCTGATGGTGGCGTCGGGACCCATCACGTTGATCACGTCCAGCCCATGACGCTGGCCGATCTCCCAGTCATTGGGATCGTGGGCAGGCGTCACTTTCAGAAAGCCAGATGAATAACGCGCCTTGGGGTCGTCGGAGTCGGGATCTGAGGGCGTGACGTACTCATCTTCAATGATGGGGAGTTCCCGATTGACAATCGGTAGCAGAACGAAACGGCCACGCAACTCGGGTGCGTAGGGATCGGCTGGATGGATTGCAACCGCGGTGTCTCCAAGCATCGTTTCCGGGCGCGTGGTTGCGACCGTGATATGGTTTGAGCCGTCGGCGAGCGGTGGTCCGATTAATGGATAGCGCAGGTAGTAGAAGTTCCCATCAACCTCCCGCATTTCTACCTCATCATCGGCTAGAGCGGTTTGGCTAACCGGATCCCAGTTGACCAATCGCTTGCCACGATAGATTAACCCGTCTGCGAACAGCCGAAAGAAAGCTTCAAGGACAGCACTTGCGCACATGTCGTCCATGGTGAAACGCTGACGATCCCAGTCGCAGGAGCACCCCATCTTCTTGAGTTGTTCGGTGATGACCTGCTCGTACTCATCTTTCCAATCTTGGACCAAGCCGATAAAGTCCTCCCGGGGAAAATCAGTGCGTTGCTTGCCTTCCAACATCAGGCGTTTCTCGACGACCGTCTGGGTAGCTATGCCGGCATGATCGGTTCCGGGCATCCATAGGGCGTTGTCCCCCACCATTCGACGCCAGCGGATCAGAATATCCTGAAGGGTATTGTTTAGAGCATGGCCTAGATGTAGTGGCGCGGTCACGTTCGGCGGTGGAATCACAATCGAGTAGGGGTCACCATCACCATCTGGTTCGGCATGAAAAGCGCCGCTGCGGCGCCATTCTTCGAAGATAGCCGGTTCTGTATCTTCAGGCCGGTATTGCGTGGCGAGTTCAATGTGAGTTTGGGTGGTCATTACAGTTAACCCCACACGGATCTGGCACCGCGACCAAGAAGACGGCACGGCAATAGTTTGGTGGCGGGCGCGTGATGCGACCGCGACGCGTCCGAGAAGACGGGGGTCGGCCCCTCAGGTGACGGCGACGCTCTGGATCGATGGTGGAGCGGAAATCATGGCGGTCAGTATATCGGCCGGATCAGCCGACGGTCAATATTGCGAGTGGATCATGCACACTTTTGGTGGTCCCGACAGAGGCGGAAGCTGATCGCGATTATTCTAGATGTCGTTAAGTAGCCATTGTATTGTGCCGGTGGTTGGTTTGTTCAGGACCACCACAACTGCTCGGGCGCTGTGTGCCGAGCCGGTTTTGTTCCAAGGGTCGATATAGATCATGGGCGCACCCACTATTGACCTGGAAGTGGGTAGGTGCCAGGCCTGCCCGATCCGTATGGAGTATCAGGCAACCGGACCGATCATCGCGCCAGACAGGATTCGGCTAGCGGATCATGACTGCCGGATTGCGTATATGTTGGGTAAAGGCCAGTGGCATATTTTGGATCTGGACACGGTATGGGATCGCGTTGTCAACTGCGATTCATTGTTGTCTTGGTTCTGCAGTCTCAGGAAAAATGAACGATGGCTGCTGAAACGAGCTAATTTTTGAGGGAAGATTTTATGCTGTGATGACCGTAAAGTGGCCCGCGAGACTCGTAGAAGATTCTGGGGCCACGAACGTATCCGAGGGAAGAAGGTCAATTCAGCCAACCAGAGGGCCTGCCACATATTTTGGGACTAACGGCGTTTGCGCTTGCGTTGCTTGTACTTGGAGGAGGACTTTTTCGGGCCGGTCTTGAGCTTTGGCACGC
>CAUZOD010000202.1:0-5706 GCA_963581115.1 Phycisphaerae bacterium
TAGACAAGTCATGGCCGGATCGCACTTTCTTGACCTGAATGTAGACGAACTTTCTTACAATATAGAGATTCAAAAACGGGCCATGGGCTGGTTAGTCAAAACGGTGCAAGAGGTTTCGTCACTACCTCTCAGCATCGATTCTTCCAGTCCTGACATTATTGCATCGGGCCTGACCGCATACGATGCCAGAGCCGGTCGACCAATGATCAATTCAGTAGCGCTTGAACGGCTAGAGACTCTCGATCTTGTCAAGCAGTACAACGCGCAAGTTGTGGTGACTGCTGCCGGAGTAGACAGTATGCCCCAAGACGACAAGGAACGTATTGCCAATGTGACTACCATTATGGATGCAGTTCATGAGGCCAAGATATCCTTGAGTGATGTCTACATTGACTGTATCGTTTTTCCCATCTCTGTCTCCGGCGACTATGGGCCACATTATCTGACAGCCGTGGCGGCTATCAGAGAAACCTACGGTCCCGATGTCCATATCACGGGTGGCCTAAGCAACGTTTCCTTCGGACTACCCAAACGCAAGCTCATCAATGACACCTTCATACACCTAGCAATTGAGGCGGGTATCGATACAGGTATCATAGATCCTATCCAGAGTAATCTGGGCCAAGTCCTCAATCTGGAGCTGGAATCTGAAAGCGTGAGCTTGGCCCATAACATGCTGATGGGGGGTGACGAATTTTGTGCGACATACATTCAAGCCTTTCGTGATGGCCGGCTTTAAGAAGCCAACCACCTGACCAGGACATGCATTGGCATCCATTAGCGGTTCAGTGACTCTTTAGTTTTTGTTGCCTGGAGATTGAAATTGTCCGTTCAGTTAACGATAAATGAGAAAATTCAAGAAGCCGACTCCGCCTTGTCTCTGTTTGAACATGCGGAACGCGTCGACGTCCGTGTTCCCACCAGTTGCCTCAAGAACGGTAAATGCAAGGAATGCATGGTCGAGGTGGTCGAGGGGATGGAACTTCTGTCTCCTCGGACCGAAGCCGAGGCGCATCTCGACGGCCGATTTCGGTTGTCATGCCGCACTCGAGTGGTGGGAGTGCAGGGGGCGGTGTGCTGCCATACCATGCGCCGCGGCCAAATGGTGATCGCCGAGGGCGGCAAGCGGCTGGACCATATTCTTGTGGATACACCCATGGATCCGGCCGTGACGCGCCGCGGCAGATCGATCCTGATCGATGGCAAACCAATTTGTGAATCGGTGGGGCCGATCTTGGGGATTGCCGCCGACATTGGCACCACCACCGTTGTATTGCGATTGGTTGATCTGGAAACAGGTCGTGTGGTTGAAACCCAGTCGTTCGAGAACCCGCAGCGATTTGGTGGCAGTGATGTGATGGCCCGGATCCAATATGACACCGATCACAAGGGCCGACTGCTGCAACGGACCTTGTTGGGCTACATGACCCATGCCATTGAGAGTTTTGACTGTCAGGCCCAAGATATCTATGAGATAGTCGTTGCCGGTAATGCGACCATGCGCGATCTGTTTTTCGGTCTGGACGTATATTCAATTGGTCAGAAGCCATACCAAAGCTTGACGGAAAAGCAGTGGCGGGCTGGTGAGCGCGATACGACCGCGGAAACGGCCACGACCAAGCGCCTGCGGTTGCCAATAAACCCGGCGGCCCGGATCTATGGCCTGCCACTGGTCCGCGGTCACGTTGGTGCCGATGCTGCGGCGTGTATCTTGGCCATCGACCTGCCTCGCGAGCATCGCATGGTTGCGCTAATGGATATCGGGACCAACACAGAACTGATTGTCGGGCACAAGGACAAAGTTTATGCTGCCTCGTGCCCAGCCGGTCCGGCCTTTGAAGGAGGTGTGGTTACCTGCGGGATGCCCGGATTGGAAGGCGCCATCGAGTCGGTACGCCTGGGAAACGGCAGCGTGTGGTACCAAGTGATCGGGGGCGGCGATCCTCAGGGCATTTGCGGTTCGGGATTGATCGAATCCCTCAGTGAACTGTTGCGCATGAAGAGGATGGACCATTTCGGTCGGCTCAAGGACGGCGCGGATCGCTTCGTACTTGACGAAGAGCACAGGATCTTCCTAAGCGAAGCGGACATTAGCGAACTTGCTCAGGCCAAGGGTGCCAACGTGGCGGGTTTGCGCATCGTGCTCAGCCAATACGGATCTGATTTCGAGCACATAGATTGCTTCTACCTTGCCGGTGGCTTCGCTCAGCACATGGATGTCGGTGCCGCCAAGCGTATGGGGCTGATCCCGGATCTCCCTGACGGGAAAATCATGCAGATCGGCAATGCGGCCATTGAAGGGGCAACGATCGCCCTCAAGTCAGTGAAACGTCGAAGAGAGCTTGAAGACCTTGTAAAAGAAGTAACTCACGTGGAACTGGAGACAGATCCGCATTTCTTCGAGCACTTCGTGGAGGGATGCCAGTTCAAGGCAGTCAAGAGCGTGGGGTGATAGAGGCTTTTTACGGCAGAGGAACACTGTTTGCCACCAATGAGCGGGAGTTGATCGATGCCCCGTCGTCAGTACTCATATCCAGGGAAGGGGAACTGTGCGGAGGATCTTTCATCATCGCCTGTCGGTATCCATGGCGGTTCACGTCTTATTTTAACGGAGTCACTTGCCTTCCGCCCTGAAAGCCTAGGCGTGGCATTGGACGGGAAACGAACCTTTAAGTGAGAACGTGGAGAATATACGACTAGAGGGTTTTTAACCGGCAGTCCGTTGGCGGAGATATAAGCCCAGCCCGGTTAATCCAAATAATGACAGTACCCCCGGTTCCGGCACGGGTGCGCCCGAGGGGGTCAGTGTGGCGGCGAAGTTTTGCTGCACGGCAATTAGGTCTGCGCCGGTTACCACATCGTCGTTGTTGGCATCACCGAACAGGGTGTGCATCGCCAGAAGAATTTCAAGTTGTGGGTGGTACTGTGGATCCGTGGGATTGTTCAGTGGATCCAGCATGCTGTCTCCTTGCGGGTCGCTGGGGTCGCTGCCGTGGATGATTGCAATGTAATCAGGATCGCCCGTGGGGCTCAGCACGACGGTGACTACGGGATTGGTGTTGTTGTTCATAATGCCGGCTAGCATCGCGGTCAATCCATCGCTGGCGGTTAGGTCTTCGTACACGAATGGTGACAGGGGAGCTGCGGTTTCGATGTTGCCCAATTCTTCACTAAAGACAAATTGGGCCGAATCCCAATCAATCTCGAATGCAGCGGAGTCGGTTCCTATCGCCACATCATTGAAAGTCACCGCCGTCAGATCGATGGCCTGCGTGGCCCAGCCGACTTGTATCACCTGGTCCGCATTGGCTGCTTCAGTACTGAAGCCGGTCAACCGTATCCCAGTGACGATTTCATCTGGCTGAAGTTTCGGTAGGCTGAACTGGATCAGCGTGCCGCGAGCAATCACAGTTGAACCTTCCTGAATCCAGCGGAGTTGCCCCCCCGATTCGTTGCCGGCAATGCTGCCGTCGCCTTGGATGCCCGCTTCAAAATTGCTGGTGGGGTTATGGGATTCAACCCAGGTTTCGCCCATCAAAATGGCCTTGGCGCTGGACCGGGACCCGGGGGTGAGAACAATGGTCTGGTCCGTATAGGCGCCGTACGTTTCGAGCGTGCCGTCTGGCCAAAGAACTTCCACATTGAGATCGCCGTTGTATCCGCCAAGACCAAAGTGAAGGGTCGGATCATTCTGATTGCCTTCGCCGGTGCCAAGTTCAACCTGGCGGGTCAGGGTCTGGTTGCCGAGGGTGATGCGCACTTGGGCCCCGGCAGCAGTCGTGCTGATCCGCTTACCGTCACCCTGAAGCCGCAACTTGAGCCAGTGATTCCCATTATCCTGGCTCTGGTTCTTGAACACCTTGGCCCCGGTCAGCAGGTCGAGGTCACCATCGTTGTCGTAGTCGGCCCATGCTGCCTGGTAGTTGTCATCTGGAATGGTACCTAGGCCCTGGGCAAAGGTTACATTGGTAAAATTCCAATTGCCGTTGTTGCGGTAAAGACGAGAAGCATCATGTCCATAAATTGTGGTCAAGAAAAGATCGAGGTCTCCATCATTATCGTAATCACCCAATGCCGGTGATGCGTATGATTCTTGCCACTGTCCGCTGCTATCGTAGTTCCACTCGCCGGCCGTTTGAAAATGGTAGTTTCCAGCAGGACCGGTATTTCTCAAGAACTGGGCCCCCCGGTTGAGAAAGGCTCCCATGTGAGAAGTTGCTGACAAACAGATCAAGATAGCCGTCGTTGTCTAGATCCCCCCAGGATGAGCCAATTGTGTGGCCGTATCCGCCCGTTGCACCACGGCTCGATGCCACGTCGGTAAAGTCACCGGCTCCGTCATTGATATAAAGCCCATTCGGTTCCAGCCGGTAATTTGAGACATAGAGGTCGGTATCACCGTCGCGGTCAAAGTCTGCCGATGTAACACCGCGTGCCGGGCGGGGCTGGCCGGGCGAGATTTCTGCGTCGGGCTCTTGGAACCAGACATAACTGAACGAGTCGTCTCCATTGTTTCGCAGCCGAATATCCGAGTGGTAGTCCACGGACGGAGTCTCGTAACCGCCGACATAAATATCGACAAGTCCATCACCGTTGTGGTCTGCAAGGCTCGCGCCGCGACTGTTCAGTGTCATGCCCGGTGGGGCGATAGCGACCGGATTGAAACTGTTTCCGGCGTTGTTGCGGTGCAATTGCGGCGGATTCGTGTTGTAGGTGTAGATGTCGAGGAACCCATCATTGTCGTAATCGGCCCAGATTCCATTCGAGCCGAACGATTGGGCCAAGGTAAAGCTTGTGCCCTGGTTGTTTCGCCACAGGTGGTTGCCAGATTTGAAATCCACAAACCCGTCCAGGTTGTAGTCACCCCAGGCCACCTTGTCGCTTGGGAAAAGCCCCGAAATGCCCAGAGATGTAGTGGCATCTGAAAAAATACCCCATGCTGGTGACACGCAGCCAACAGATACCAAGAGTAGGCACATGCGGGCACCAAGTTGAAGCTGGGCTGAATAGGAACAATGCATCAATATGGACATCCATGACTGCGATAGAAACTTGGTGGTGGCTGGTCCCGTGTGTGTTGTGATTACCTTTGGCCCCACTTGTGGGATCAACACTCCCTATTGTAGGTCGACCATCGTTGCGGGGATAGGCGATGGCCTGTTAATTTGCAATCCGCGGCTTGGATCTGCCGATTGCAAGTGCCTGTCCATTGTGGTGTTGCAGAGGGCGGGTTCAGGGTGCCATCGGATTCGTGTACATCAGAAATAGTTTTTCTGAGGGTAACGGCCAGTGGTCTGGCTCGCTCCAGCAGGAGGATTGTTCATCGATGATTTGGAGGCGCTATTGTTGGTTTTGGATAGTAAAGTCGGTGGGTATAAATGCCGGAACTGCTGGAGGGCAAACGCTGGCATGAGGATCGGAGTCAGAGCCTGTGATCATTTGTGACGAAGTCAGCGGGAAGTTCGGGTGCGATTGAGGTCGGGTGTATGATGCAACGATTCCAATGGAAGGAGCCGACCGCAATACACGCGATGCTTCTGCCGACCGCGTTCCGATCATGGTCATCGGTGGATTTCTCGGTGGCGGCAAGACCACACTGATCAATCATCTGCTGGCCACCGGAGATCCCAGGCGGCGTATGGCTGTCAT
Organism: Phycisphaerae bacterium; assembly: GCA_963581115.1. GTDB lineage: Bacteria > Planctomycetota > Phycisphaerae > Phycisphaerales > Phycisphaeraceae > CAUZOD01. Next base: position 5,650 of record CAUZOD010000202.1, read on the forward strand.
CATGAATGACTTTGGCCAGATCAACGTTGACACTGGATTGATTGAATTTCAAAATGA
>CAUZOD010000203.1:0-5699 GCA_963581115.1 Phycisphaerae bacterium
ACCCCGAAATCACCCTCCGCCTGAACCGGGAACTGGTACCCGGCTCGGGTGATATGCCCTATATCACAGAGGCCAAGGCGGCGGTGTATTTAGCCTTTCGTGATCGGTACCCACACATCGATGCGATCAATACCCGTGGCCTGATACTGCCCGGATCTCGCACACATAGCATGGTGCCGATGATGCAGATCGCCGGTGACATCGCCCCCGATCAGCTGCTCCTGAATTTCCTGTCGACCCAGATCTACATCGACAAGCGGCTGTTGTATCCCTTGGATGAATACATTGAACGGCTTGCCGGCGTTGAAATCGAAAACGGTCACCTGCTTTCGACCCCAGAGTATCTAGAACGCCTTGAGCAAGGTCCAGGATGGGATGAAATCGATTACCGCGTCCCCGCCCGGTGCTGGCCCATCATTCGGCGGCATCATCCCGACGGATCGGGCCAGCACGTCTACCTGTTTCCCATCGAGACGACCTACACCGGACTGGAATACAACCGCCTGATGTTTGCAGAGTTCGCCGACCAGGGGATCGAAGACCGGGCACCACGAGACTGGGAAGAGATGCTGCAGTGGGCCAAGATCATGACCGACCCCGCCAAACGGGAATACGGAATCCATGTATGGATCAATAATCCCGGCCCCATGTTTGCCAACCTCGTATACGCCGCTGGCGGCCATGTGGTTAAACAGGATAAAAATGGTGACTGGATTTGCACCTTGGACAGTGACGCCGCTGTCGAGGCTGGATATTTCTGGGCTCGCCTGCGCCTGGAAAAAATTGTGCGCAATGGCAAACTTGTCTGCCGCGGTGTGATTCGCGCTACTGAATCGCGATCGGCCAGTGCACGGCGCAACGCAATGATGTACGTATACCTGTCGGTCAACGACATGGATATGCGCGGCGATGCCAAGGGATTCGGTCCTGCTCCGGCCGGGCCCGCCGGGCTGCATCGAAGCGAGTTCAATGCGAGACTGGCTGGTATTTTCTCAGGCCTGTCCCATGACAAACCCAAGCGCGATGCGACGTGGAATTATATCGAGTTCTTTACCGGCCGCGAAGCGCAGCAGCTAAAGATCGCCTGCTACATTCAAGCCGGACTGGGTCCTCGACTGCCACGCCAAGCAATTGAACAGGCCAATACCGAGGGCCAGTACGACAGCGTGCTGCGACGCATATTGCCCAAAACCGATGCCGCCTACCGGTTGGCCCGTAACGACTCGGTGCCTGCGCCCTACGGCAAAAACTGCGCGTCAGTCTATGACCAGATGCGCCCCGCGATCGAGGCCATCTGGAACAACAAAGGCGTGCGTGATGCGATTGACACCGGTGACGCAGCAGCGGCTAAGACGATCATTCGGGGGATCCTTGAACGCGGAACCAAACGAATCAACCGGGCCATACTCGAGCGCCTCACGCCCACTGAGACGCGCACCCGGAGCACGGTCTCCTGGATCGCGATCGTGGGGGTGATCATCGGATTTATCTTTGTTCTGAAAATCGTCTTCAAGGCATTTACGCCCGAGCATCAGCGGCATCGCGGCAACTGGCAGTTTGCGCGCTACTGGAAGGCATATGTTCTGGCCCTGCCAGCCCTGGCCTTGATCGCCATGTGGATGTACTGGCCAATGCTTAAGGGCACGGCCATTGCGTTTCAGGAATACAGCGTACTGGGTGACAGCCAATGGGTTGGCGTGCAGAATTTTGCCACGGTGTTATTCGATGCCCAGTTCTGGTATTCACTTGGGGTATCACTGCTCTATACTCTGATGTTCATGTTCTTCGGCTTTTGCACCCCTATCATTCTGGCCTTCCTGCTGAATGAAGTACCCCGGGGTTCCATCTTCTTTCGCACCGTCTATTACCTGCCGGCAGTCCTCTCCGGCGTGGTGGTGATTTTCCTCTGGAAGACTTTTTATGCTCCCACCGGGATGCTCAACCAGATCCTCAATGGCTGCGTGTGGCTCCTGAACCTGTTACCCGGTGTGGGCATAACACTGTTTTCTGAAGATTGGCTGCAGAACCCCCACTGGGCGCTGTTCATGTGCCTGCTGCCGACCGTCTGGGCCGGAATGGGACCCGGTTGTCTGATCTATCTCGCGGCCCTGAAAACCATCCCTGAGGAACTTTACGACGCTGCGGATATGGACGGGGCGGGCATCCGCCAGAAAATTTTTGGGGTGGCGGTTCCGGTGATCAAGATCCTGATCATGATCAACTTCATCGGCGCCATGATCGGCGCCGTACGGGGCTCCGGCAGCTTTGTACTGGCCATGACCGGTGGCGGCCCATACAACGAACGTGGCGGCGCTACTGAAGTTGTCGGCCTAAGACTCTTCTATATAACCTTTGGCGACCTTAACTTCGGTGTCGGCGCCGCCATGTCCTGGGTGATCGGATCAATCCTGCTGGGATTTACGGTGTTTCAGTTAAAACGATTGGCAAACGTGGAGTTTCGAACGGCCACAAGCTGATACAGGTGCTAAGCCGCGTCTTATCCGATACATGCTCGCCAATGCAATGTTAAAGGTATTAAAGAAAGCACAGATGACCAACCGTATCTTTTATCAACAACTCAACCTTTGACAAAAAGAAATGAATCTGCATGTCATTGACACGCAGCACTTGGCTGGTGAATGGTACAGCCTCAGCAGTGAAATGAGACGAACATCACATGTTTTTATATACAAAATCCCTGAACGTTCCCGCCGGAGCCACTGCACCGTGGTGATTGCCCGCACCACATATCGACAGATATTCACACAGGAACCCGGATGCAGACATGAACGCCAGTCACGAGAATCTTCAATCTATGAACCGGCGGCTTATGCCAAGTGATGGTGGAGGCTGACCCACCGGCATAAGCCCCTGGAGTGACAACTATCCAACGAACCGGGCCGATCCCCACTGCTCACTTGACTGCTGTTCCAAGATCCGAACCCCCATGCCCATCATCTCCAAAGTAGGTCGCCGCTCACTCAAGGTGAGGCTGTTCATCGCCATGATGTACGCCATGCTCATCACCGGCGCGATCAGCATGATCTACCCGCTACTGCTGATGCTTTCGGTCTCGGTCACCAGTGAGCCGGACTACCACGAAATCACACTCCTTCCTCGCTACCTGTACGACGACGATGCCCTGTGGATCAAGTACCTCGAATCAAAGTACGCAAGGATCTCGGAAGCGGAAAAGTCCCTCTTCCGCTCCATTGGTAGCTGGGTGAAAGTCACTGCACCGACAATCGACCCGGAGTTGCAACAGTGGGCCAATGAATTTCGGGCATTCCGACAGGATCAGCCCTGGCCTCTGGAATGGTATGGACTGGGACAAATCGGCTATAGCGAAACCCGGGGGCATCCCCCCAACGGGCGCGCCTGGAAAAACGAGATCTACACGCGATATGATGGCGATATCCGCGGCTATTCCCGCGAAATGGGCATACCATTTAAGTCCTGGACACAGATCAAGCCACCTGATCCGCCGCTGTATGCTCGGCGATTCAATTTTCCCAAAAGCATCAACTACCAGGCCCTTGACCAGATCAAGCAGGCAGCGCCGCTCGCGGATCGGATTGTCATCAACCTTGATGCCGTATTCTGGCAGAGCTATTTGCGACGCCACTGGTCGACCATCACACAGTACAACCAAGCCCACGGCACGACCCACAAACACTACGACGACGTCTTACTGTCCGCCAGACCACCCGCAGCCGGTCAGGCGCAAGACGACTGGGGAAACTTCGTGCGATTCGAACTGAACCTGGCATTTATTCGTCTAGATCCGGCAATAACCGTGGATTATCAGGCTTTTCTGTCACGGCGCTACGAAGGGCAGATCGACAAACTGAACCGCCAGTGGCACACCCGCCACGAACGATTCGACCAGATCCTATTGCCACAGGGAATTCCTCACTCGGCCCAGGCCCATCGGCAGCATGCAGCGTTTGTCAAGGACAAAATGATCTGTCCCCTGGATGCCATGTCCATCTACGGACCGCGACAGGGATTCGAGGAATACCTTGCCAGGCAGCGCAACACCACACCGAACCAGATCAACCCTCTGTCCCTGCCCATCGAATCCGTTGACTATCTGGATTTCCAGGAGCAGACCGGTGCATTGCGATGGGAGTTCCTTACCCGCAATTACAAGGTAGTGCTCAATTACATCATGCTGCACGGTAACGGTGTGAGGAACACCATTATCTATTGCGCGCTGATGATCCTCGTAACACTGACCATCAACCCTCTGGCAGCGTATGCACTGAGCCGCTACAAGCCCCCGAGCACCTATACCATCCTTTTATTCTGCATGTGCACAATGGCTTTCCCCCCGGAAGTCACCATGATCCCCTCCTTTCTGCTATTGAAACGATTTCCAATAATCGGGTTTGCTGTAGCGATCGTGGTGGGTGCAGGTGCAACATGGATGTTCGCACGGTTGTTCCCGAAGCTGCCGGACTGGGTCCGGGGAATCAGCGCTGGGGTTCTGGCCCTTGTGGCTGGCTTCTACCTATTGCCTCAAATGTTTGGAGATCAAGTTGCGTATGTCAGCCTGCTGAACACATTCTGGGCCCTGATCCTTCCAGCCGCCGCCAATGGTTTCGGCATTTTTCTGTTAAAAGGGTTCTTCGACTCACTGCCCCAGGAACTGTACGAAGCAGCGGAAATTGACGGCGGTGGGGAGTGGACCAAATTCTGGACCATCACCATGAGTCTGTCCAAACCCATCTTGGCGGTCCTGGCCTTGCAGGCATTCACCGCCGCCTATAGCGAGTTCATGATGGCCCTGGTGATCATCCCCGACGAAAAGATGTGGACACTGATGGTATGGCTCTTCCAATTACAGCGCCAAGTCCCCCCATACGTGATTAACGCCAGCCTGGTCATTGCGGCGATCCCGACGTTTCTAATTTTCCTTTTCTGCCAGAACATCATCATGCGGGGAATCATTGTCCCGGTGGAGAAATGAACCTAAGTCTTGCTAGGGGCAGCCACTTCGACAGCGGGTTGCACAAGAAACCCTCACCTACCGGCCGATAGACACTCAGACACTGGAGTTGGGACCCAAGACGCCAATCTTCGAAATTCAACTTTATCGATCCACACCCAGCGCGTGCCTACATTTGGAACTGTGCGCTGCTCGCTCAATACTACTGGATTATTTAGGGATATATCCGCAAAAGTGGCAATTCGATCATCGCTGTCATGATTGAGCGTGGTCGATCCGGTATAATTCCAGGCGGCAGGTATCAGTTCTGAACTGATGGCTAAGTGGTGGGCTGGGGCTACCCACAAAGGAGTCACTGTTAATGCATTTTGGCAAGCAGCAATCTACTGGCCGGAACCTTGCGTTCACACTGATTGAACTTCTGGTTGTGATCAGCATCATCGCATTGCTGATCTCAATCCTGCTGCCGGCCCTGGGCCGGGCCAAGGAGGCTGCCCGCAAGACACTCTGCGGTGCCAATCTTCACCAGTTGCATATCGGTCTGTTCGCCTTTGCCAATGATGAAGACGGGTTGCTTATGGCCCATCCGGAATTGGCATACATGAAGAACAATCCCAACTTCCAGGATATCGACCCCAACGTCTGGTGGGACAACAACTGGCCCTACTTCTATCTCCGTGACACCACAACAGACCCCAAGTGGATGACCTATTTCGGAAACAGCCGGGAAATCTTCTACTGCCCCAGT
>CAUZOD010000204.1:0-5689 GCA_963581115.1 Phycisphaerae bacterium
TGCTCAAAGGGCAGGCCGCCGCCATCCACAAGAAGCACCCGGGGTTCAAGGTGGTCTTCCACATTGCGCACAGTCTCTACATGACCAATGAACCAGATCGATTTGCCGACTCCAAAGTGATCCTCGCCAACGGTGAACAGGCCGTCTGGGGTGCGAGCGAACCTTACGTGAGCAAGAAAGCCCAGGCCGACGGGTGGACCTGGTGGATCTACTACCCCACACCCGGCAACAGCTTTCACGACGCCATGATGAAGAGCGTCGACGTCATGATGGACGACCTGGGTTACGACGGTGGGTTCATGGACGGATACATGGCGGCCTACATTTCATCGTGGACCTATGACACCGACTTGCGCTGGGACGGCCACTCCGCCGAGATCGACCTGAAAACCAAGACCATCAAGCGCAAGATGAGCTCGGTCGTCCTTCTGTCGCTTCCGTCGATGATCGAGTACAGCCGAAAAATTCGCGACAAGGGCGGCATTGTCATCGGCAACTCCGCGGTATTTACCCGCAGCATCGCCAATGAGAAGTACGTCATCTACGACAGCGAGTGCGCCTCGGGCCCGGCTCTGCACGTGGCGCCCAGCGTCACCGCCCTGGCCGCTCCCCCGTTTAAAACGGAAAAGGACATTTATCTTGACATGCTGGACAAGCTCAGCTGGGGTATGTTGTTTCTCTATTACAACGAACGGCTCAACCTTGACTACCCGTCGTTGGCCGCCCGTCAGTTCCCCATCACCTTCGAAGAAATCCGTTCCGGCATGGTGCGGGGCAAGGAGCGGATCGTCACCATGAACTCCGGCGTCTACGGCTGGCCCGGCAAGCCCAACCTCCACGTGATCTTCAAATACGACGATCGTGGCGCGCCGGTCTCCCATGATTACACCACGACAGTTGACAGCGCCGGCGTGCGATCTGAACTTCGCTTCGCAACCCACGAGTCGGCGGTCATCGAACCGATCCCGGTGTCGGTCACGTCGACGTCACCCGTGAACGCGCGCGTGTTGAATTATGACGAGACATCTCTGAACATCCTACTCAACGGCCAGGGCGCGGCAATCATAGATATGTTCGTCGGCACGTTCTATCCCGATATCCGTGACGGACTGTTCACCGATGGCGGCGTCAACCCTGCCGACATCAACCACGGCGCACCTTATAACGTCACGATAAATGGCCGAACCATAACAGTCACGGAAATCGACGGCACACTGTCGGTTCCACTGCGACTCGATAGTCAAGCAGAAGTACACATCGCGAGGGCTGATGTTGCGCAATAGTGGCTTCCAGGATCGCTCGCCAAAGACCTCAATCAAGCTTGCTGTTGCTGCGAACTCACTGCCGTTGTCAGATCGGATGTAATCCGGCACACCGCGGGTGATGAATAGCCTCGTCAGCCGTTCCAGCATGTCGTCGTCGATCAGCGGCCGGACCGCATCAAGCAATAGGCACTCCTGACTATACTCATTGATGAGCGTCCGCAGCCGAGCGGGTCGCCCGCCACTGGTCCGATTGCGTACGAAGTTGTAGCTCCATGCGTGGTCACGCCTGATCACCGCAGGTTTCGCTGACCGAACTGTCATGCTAAGGCTGAGTTCTTGGATCGGGCGGTGCTGCCAGATCGGTCCACCTACTCCCCGGGCAACTTCATCAATATGGTAAGGCTGTCCGGATGGGCCAAGGCATCGGTTTCGAAGTGGCCCACCTGACTGGAAGGCTTCCTCACCTACTTACCTATCGGGTTCCATCCTTATCCGTCAGATGCCGTGAGAATTCCGCGTATTCTGCAGGGATAACGTATTAGGCTGCAAAGAAATACGCAGCAACATGGAAAATATGGGTTTAAATGCTGAAATCCAGTCAGCGGAATTTCGTGGTGGCTCAGGACTCGGCCGGTGCCAGCCGGACCACCTGCAATTGGAGCACCTTTGTGCGTTCAGCCGAAGTCACGGTAAATCGCAGGTCCGAGGCTTCAAACGATTCACCCTCAGCAGGAATGTGACCAAGCGTGGCGACGACGAATCCTCCCACGGTGTCGTAATCTTCATCTTCAGGCAGCTTGACATCGAAGTGGTCATTGAGTTCGTCGATGTATACTCGGGCATCAACTTCAGCAGTATCACTGGTAATCTGTCGGATCGGTTCCGGGGTCTTGTCCTGCTCATATTCGTCGTGTATCTCTCCTACGATCTCTTCAAGAATGTCCTCGATCGTGATCAATCCCGCGGTACCACCGTACTCATCAATGACAATGGCCATGTGTACTTGCTGGGACTTGAACTCAGCCAGCAGGTCGCGCACGCTCTTGGACTCGGGCACCAAGAATGGATCTCGCAATTGCTGGCGGAGTTCGAATGGCTGATTGCTCTCGATAAAGGGGATCAGGTCTTTGACGTAAAGAATCCCCGCGATGTGGTCAAGGTCCTTTTCAAACACGGGGATACGGCTGTGCCCCATCTCGATGGCAGCCTGCTTGACTTCATCCAGCGTGGCATCCACGGCAATACCTTCAATATCCGTGCGGGGCGTCATAATCTCGGCCACATCGGTGTTTGGCAACTCAAACACGGCCTCGAGCATCTCTTTCTGCTCGTCATCCACCCGATCACCTTCGTCATGATCTTCAACCACCGTCAGAACCTCTTCACTAATATCGCTGTCCCCATTGCCATTTTGATCCGCGCCAACAATGCGTCGGACCACGGGATCGGTCAACTGTAGCAGGACCACCAGCGGGTAGAAGAGACGCATCAACGCGTTCAGCAGTGGAAGGGAACGCGCCAGCAGTTCCTCCCGAGCGTAGCGAGCCCAGCTGGCAGAAATCGCCACGGAAAACACGCTGACTAGTGTTGCAGAGATCACGAAGGCCGCAACGTATGCCATCAGTGCGTCAAGATTCTCGAAGCCTTGGCGGATCAGATCCAACACCCCGATCAGCACCAGCAGGCTGAAGCTGGTGCGCAAGGCACCGGCGAGCAACTGCAGGTTGGACAGCCCTCCATGCAATGCGGCAAAGCGTTGTGACTGGCCACGGGCTTCAAGCAGATTTTCCAGGCGATTGCGAGAGAACGTCTTCAGCGCGATGTGGCAGGCGGAAAAATAGCAGCTAAATACGCACGCTGTAGCGATAACTGTAAGTGCAACAGTTTCCGAGCTCAAGTGGGTGTCTCATTCAGGTCAATGGGGCCCGGCGATTGCCTGTGATTACCCCGGTGGTCAAAAATAGGTCCAACCCCAATCCGGGTCAGCAGTTCATCTTCCAACCAATGCATCTGCTCGAAGCCCTCGGGAGTCTGATCATCGAGTCCAGCTAGGTGAAGTAACCCGTGCACAGCGCACAAAAGGATCTCGCTGCGGGTCTCGTGGCCTTGGCAGGCAGCTTGGCGCGCCGCCTCCTCCTTACAGATAATGATGTCCCCCTCTAGCGGTTCGTCGGGGTCATCGCGTAGATCGAAGCTTAGCACGTCAGTTGGCCCTGGCTGGCTTCGATACCGCTGGTGGAGACTATCCATAACGGCTTCGCCGACCACGCACACCTGCACCTGCCCTACGTTCAGACCGGCTACTGACGCCACCTGGGCCAACCGCGGGCCCAACCAATCCACCAGAGGCGGATCGGTGTCAAGCACTTCAAGGTTTACGCTGACCCGAAAGCCATCGACGACACCGGGCCGGGGACTGTGAGGCTCGGCACTGAGATCTGCCGGCTCACCGGAAGGGTCGGAAACATCGGATATCACATGTGCAGACAATTCTCAGACCCACTTCTAAGCGAATACACGTGCCCTATCGCGAACATATTAGCCTACCGACGGATCACAGCCAAGAGGCATGTTGAGATAATTCTCCGAGCCTCGTGCCACAGGAAGCAGAAGATGGCACATACAACACCTCACAATGGTTTGGTGCATACGGGTCCGACCTCTGGCAAAAACAGCGGTGGCTGGGCTATGATCGATGAATCAGGCTGATCGTGGCAAATCAGGCTCACTCGGGACGGTTGCAGCCTATGGTCTTAATCAAGTAGGCGCAGTTGCCCTTGTCATTGAAGCAGACATGGGTCATGTACTTCCGCATCATCATCACCCCGCGACCATGAGGAAGACTCAAATGTGTCTCTTGGGTCGGATCGGGTACCTCAGCAGGAAGGAAGCCTGCCCCTTCATCACAGATTGCAATCTCAATGCAATCTTTGTCAACGCTGTATGTCACCGTGACGCGCTTCTGTGGATCCAAGTGGTTGCCATGCTTCATGGCATTGCACAATGCCTCATCAAGGGCCAACCGGATCGCGAACACCGCCTTCTCGGAGAATCCATTGGCCGTAGCCTCCTCCATGATTTGGCGCTGCACTCTTGGCACCTGCTCAAGGTCACTGCGGACTACCAGCTTGCGTTGAGATGCCTTACCCATGGAACCGCCGATGCGCACAGAAACGGGTTCCCGCTCTCCAATCAACATACAGGTTACTTGAAGCTGCCCATCGCCTTCTCGTTGTTTTCGTGAATCTGGAACAGCTTGTTCAGCTTGGTGATGGCGAAGACCTCATAGATCTGAGGATTGATGTTTGACAGCCGCAACTGCCCGCCCTTCTTTTTAATCTTATTATTGATGGTGATCAGGGTTCCCAGGGCAGCTGATGACAAGTGCTCGACATTCTCGAAACTGATCAATAGCTTGGGGTTGCCTTCAGCATCGACCAGATTCAATATCTCATCACCGATCTGCTGGATCGCAGACTCCTCAAGAATATTGCGATCACGGAATTTGATCCGGGTGATCTGATCCTGTTCGTTCACGGTCAGGCGTGAAGTGCTTTGAGCCATACGACCGCATCTCCTTTGCAAGCACGTGACAATTGGACAGTATCTTCGCTCCCGGAGGCTGTCAAGGCAAATACCTAGCAATGAAACCGATCCGGACATCCCCCTGTGGGCCCTTGTGGCAACATTGCCAATGCCGACACAGATCCGAATACTGGTGCGTAGCGATGCCACCGTTTCCCCCACGGTGATGATGAAGCCCTCCTTATAATCTCCCATCACGATGGCAATAACCTAGCAATTATAGTCCATAATCTACCCACCGCCACGAGAAACCCGGCCAAGATTGTTACGGGATCATGCCGGCGATTCCTTTCGCCTCGTACAGCCTCGGTGAACATCGCCCGCCGAAGGTCAAGAGGCATCCTCCAAGTTTGGCAATATTTCAAAAATGTAAAAATATCTCTTGGAAGCTGGATCGAATCGCGGTATAATTCAGCCACAATGCAATGATTTTCTTGCGACAAAGTTGCTGATCGCTCGCTGGTCAGTGGGTTCAAATGCTCGTTGCTTTTGCTCGAACCTTTGCCGAACCCCAAGGGAGCGTGACTGGACACGATGGCCAAGCCTCCATCGAGTGGAAGGCCGGGATGATCCGGGATCGCACCCCCCTATCCTTGGGGTTCGAGCAGAACCGAGCATGAACTCGTCGCCGACCCATGAGTGCATCAAGCTTTGCAGCGGCCCGCTTCGGCGGGCCGTTTTTACAAGCCGTCTCGTGCCCGCCTCAACAGTACCACTTCATCGTGGGTGACTATAGAAGCGTTCCCGCCAGATCCTCAACCCACATTCACCGCAGCGCAACATACTGACAGCAATGGCGACCTCGGATCATTGCGCCGTGCTACTATATGGGAATGGCA
>CAUZOD010000205.1:0-5662 GCA_963581115.1 Phycisphaerae bacterium
AGATATGGACGCGGCATCCGGCTCGTCGCCCGATTTCCACGGCCTCGCGGATTCCTTCGAGGATGCCTTTCTTGTATCGAACGTGTGTTGTGTAAACCCCATCGTACTCGGCGATCACCTTACAGGCTTCCACCAATTCATCGGTCGTGCAGTAGCACTGCGCGATATAGTCGAGACCCGTCGAGAGCCCCACTGCTCCTTCCTGCATGCCGCGGTGGATCTCAGCCTGGATCAACCTCTGTTGCAGGTCATCAATCCATTGCTTACCAAATCCACATGCAAGTGAACGAACATTGGCATAAGGAACGTGCCCGGCGACATTTTGCGCAGCACACTCATCGAATTCCTGCAGAAACTGGCCGACTGATTCCCAGCCTCGGTATTCCTCCTGCCGCAGTGCATCGATGCCACGCAAATAAAATATCCAATGTCTGGCCGTATCGGGTCGAACCGGGGCGTAGGAGATCCCATCAAGCATCAGGATCTCGGTCGTAAATCCCTGTGAAGTCTTCGGCAAGAAATGTGGTCGTTTCAGCAACCAACCATCGGAATGATTGTGAACGTCAATAAATCCAGGTGCAACGACCCGCCCCGAGGCATCGATCCGTTCGCCAGCCTCCTCATCAGCGAGATCAGCAATGGCGGTGATCCGATCGCCGACAATACCTATGTCCGCGGCAAAACCTTTGGCACCGGTACCATCAATGATCGTACCACCGTGGATAATCCGGTCATACATGGGCAACATCTAGCAATAGCGATGCGTGATAGGGACAATGATCCATGCCAAAATCGCGCGGTACGAGGCATATTAGATCGACACCTTGACTATGATACCGACTCAAGCCAGAGAGTTATTGGCCACTTGAAGAACTCCGTGCTATTCTTGCACTCGTGCGAAATCAGGAAGCACATCGCCGCTGAGACACAGCCTGGATCCTCATCGAGTCTCTACGCCAGGAGCATTGGCTTTTTATCGACCCACTAGCCTATGGCAGGGCCAAGCGCACAAGCCCGCAATCAAGATCCGAGTGGGCCGACCCCATGATTTCCAACTTGTGCCATTTGAGGTTCTGGTATTCGACGCAATGTAATTGATTTAATAAATTCGTCCAAGCTAGTCGCCTGCACCATTCCAGATCGCTGCAAAGGGTACCGTTGCAGTGAAAGGTTCCCCGCCCAGGTGCCGCATCGCGGTGTTCCATCTCAAACTTATCTTCAACCGCAAGAATCCGGACCAAGAGCCCCTACTACTCCCCTGGTTAATCTCCAGTCTGGGAATCGGCAGCCTAGTCCGAGCCGCTGCATATCTTTGACCATTGCGAATAACTCATCGGCCACCTTCTCTATATCAAAAACAAATTGGCATATGCCTAATAGAATACTCCTTGCAGTACACCGATGGAATCACACCTACACTCAAATTCTCTGCCAGACAGGATCTGAAACAACTCCTGCAGAAAAATAACTAAAATAATTTAGTGGCCGGAGGAATCCTTCCCCCAGTAAAGGAGTACATTTATGTTTCACATGGCACTTCGGTCTATTCTCAACCTGTTTATCGCGATCTATCCCTGTATGACGGTATTTGCTCACAATTGTTCCAATACCACACCCGATATTTTTTTGCCCGATGACGCTATCGAACAAGAGCGCATGGCAGCATCTGAACTGGCGAAATACCTGGGCAAGATGACAGGAAAGACATATTCGGTCGTCCACGCAATAGGACCGAAATCCGATTTTTTTGTTGGCAGATCTCCAGAGATTGAAGCAATGCTGAGTAATGTCGATTGGAAAGGATTAGGTAGCGACGGGATCGTGATACGAACGGTAGACAGAAAACTGATCCTGTCTGGTGGGCGGCCTCGTGGAACCCGAAACGCAGTCTATGTCTTTCTTGAAGAACACATGGGCTGCCGTTGGTGGACTCAAACCGAGGAAACCATACCTCAAGTCGATGAACTTCAAATCCCCGAATTGGATATCGTTTACCGTCCACCCTTTGACTTCCGCGCCATCATTTCTGAGGGCGCCTCTAGGAAACCCTACGCCTTCAAGGTACGCAACAACGGACCCGAAACAAAATTTGATCCAGACGGGGAATCGATCCTCAAATATCTGCTTCCCTGGCGAAAACTTTTTGTTGACCATCCCGATTGGTTCATGTACGACCCCAACCCGGGAGATCTAAAAAAGAAATACACGTTTTCCATGGGATTGGACCAACTTGAAAAGGGCAGCAAGGCCTACAAGATAGCTAAGCAAACCAACCGGTTGCCCTACCAGCCCTGCATGACCAGCAAGGGCGCTCTCGCCGCCGCTACCAAGGCCGCAATGAATCGCCTGGAAAAGCAGTACCCGATCATGGCGAATTATCCGCCCCGCGTACTCTGGGTGGTTCAGCAAGACGGGAAATGGATGTGCCGTTGCAAAAACTGCAGCGCAGTTCGAAAACGCGAGGGATCTGATTCAGCAAATTGGATCCGGTTCCTGAACTTCATCGCTGATCGCGTGAAGAGGAAGTATCCCGATGTCCTAATCGGGATGCACGCTTATCTTCACACCAATAAACCACCAAAAACGGTGCGGCCACGGGACAACGTGCTCATTTACATGGCATCACTAGACCGAGATCATGGCAAGGATTTCAGCCAATTACCCAACGGGAAACGCCTCAAGGAGTGGTGTCGTATTGCAAAACAAGTGTGGGTATGGGATTACGACGCCAACTTCCGAAATTACATCATGCCACACCCCAACCACCGAGTCACCACCCGCACGATCCAGTTCTGCGTCGAAGCGGGAGCCACTGGATATCGTTGCCAAGGCGCTCTGGGCAAATGGAGCGACTTAGTCTACATGCGCGGATGGGTAAATACCCGGCTGGCCTGGGATCCCACACTCGACCCCGAGGCTCTTCGTAAAGAATACCTCAACGGATACTTCGGGCCTGCCGGACCTCACCTGCAAAAATACCTGGATACGATGCAGCGTATCCTCGACAATAAATTTCTGAGTTGCTACGCCGAGACCACTGAACCATGGCTAGATCTCAAAAGCCTCAGCAAACTGACCATGATCTTCAATGACGCCGCCCGAACAGTAGCCAGCAATGAAACCTACGCCCGGCGACTGAAAATCGCACGCCGCAGCCTAGATGTGGTCTGGCTTGAACGGTACCACGAACTGAAGGCTGAGGCGAAAAACAAAGGTCTCCCGTTCCTGGGTCCGAAGGATCCTGGCGGCATGATCGATGAATTCGAATCGGTACAGGAAAAAATAGGCCACTACCGGGAACGCCATGAATTCCCAGAGTATGTCAAGAAGCTGCGTAAAATCCATCCCTCCCACTCTAGGTAAGGTCAGATGATAGGCACCCCCACAGCCTAGACCACAGACAGTAGACCACCTGGAATCTAATTTCCTATTAGCTCCTTTGCGACCGTGAGGCGGAGCCTGGATGTGGATTCCACCTCGCATTCCTCGTACACCAACGATGGGAGCCTCACGTTTGAGACCTGCATCGGCTCAAGCCGAAGCGATTTTCCGGCAACCGAAGCGACCCGTGCCTGAAACCAGCTTGGTTGCATGCCCTGGCGTTTCATACGTCCTGGAAAAGCACTGTCCTGTGCATCGAACCAGAGTCCTCGACCGCAATTGGTAGCCAAACTGCTGAAATCGGCTGACGCACAATAAGTGGCATCTCAAGAGTTCATCCATGAACGAAGCACACATCACCAAACCCGCCACCCTGGGAGAAAAATACATGGCTGGATCCTGTAAACATCTATGGATGCTTCTAGTTTTACAGCACGTTTCCAAAGCGATAATTGCTGCGTTCGCTTTTAGTTTTATTGTATTTGCGGCCACAGCACTTGGCGATCAAGACCCGTGGTCAGATAAGTTCTATCAATATCACATTCCTGTTGATGTTGTAGTCGAATCACCCGGATGGAATCAAATCCCCCTTGACGAGAAGCAAATCACTGGTGCGATTAATGCGATTGAGGAATTCCAATACGATGCGCAGTTCTTTGCCTACAACTATCTAAAGGTGATTCAGCCCGCGCCGGGCGGTTCAGCGTCAGAAATCGAGGCGGGATTTTATATGATCCCTGACGGAGAAACTGACGTTGTCCCACTGACCAACGGCCCCGTGCCCCGGGAAGGGCTCCCTATCAGCCTGCCAGTCGAACCTCATTGCAGTTATCTGGTTCGGTATACCGCGATGGGCGGAAGCAGCTCGCCTCTACTTAATTACGAACCGGTTTTCCCTGTCGGCCACCCCATGAGATGGCACGCGGCTCGAATCTCGTATGAGCCACGATTGCTTCGCCTCGCGAAAACCGAATACGAAACATTGCTAATTCCCTACAGCAATATTGTACGCCACGGATTCATGCCTGGAATACTACGGATTTAAAGTCACTGTCCGTCCAAAAAGTGAAGATCCGGCTTTTGGTGAATCTGCCGCGTCTCGGGCCGATCCGCCTGCACTTGTACTGCCAGCCCATGGGCAGTTACTATCTGATGGTTCCCAATCTGCGCCGCGACGTACTGCCGAAGAAACAGGTTCAAGTCCGATCGCTGCATCATGCTCAAAAATATCTCGGTGATAGTCGCTACAGCCTAGCATCCAGCCGGTTTGTGTCTGCCTGGTTCGCCGATACCACTGCCAAATTAACGCCGTCCACAACGCCCCCAAAAGATAACCGCCCAACTATCGAGATCAGTGCGGCCCGGAATGAGAAATTGTCGTTCCAACTGATCCTGGCGCCGCACATTCCGTTTTACTTCGAGCGGATCAGCGCAACCGCTCTGCGCCACGGAGAAGAAGTGATCCCCGCGACACGATTCGAATTTTAGGCACTTGACTATGTGCCCATCCGAAAATCCTCCCGGAGTACGCCAGCCAGTTACTTGGGCTGGATCGGGGATCCGCTAGTTCCGGTCACCGTGCGTCGTGTTTCACACGAGACAGGCAATCATGTGCTGTGGGTGACAGTTGACATCAGCCCTGACACCGTCGCGGGCAGATACGAAGGGACGGTCCGTATTGAGTGCAAGGGTGCCGCGACGATTGAATTGCCGATGGCGCTAACAGTCCACGACTTTGCGCTACCAGAATTTTCGCCTTTCGAAGCAGACATGGGGGAATTTCACATTTACAAGAATGCCCCCACCAGAGCGGTGGTCGCTGATTACCACGACGTGCATACCAAGCAGGATCTGCAGAAGCTAGCCAATGCATATTTCGAAGAAATGGCCCGAAACAAGTTCACTCCCAAGAATGTGGCGCTATTTAGCGAGATCGGCATGAAATGGTCGCCACCTCCCGAGGGTTACAACGTGGACAAGCCAGGGAACTATTTCCGGCTGTATGACTGGGACTTTACGCAATTCAATAAGCAGCTTGACTACTTTATCAATAGACTCAAGGTCAATCAGGTCACTATCTACCACACCAATCCCATGATCAGTAATGTTTTCGTGCACCTACCGGGTGAGCAGCGCAAACAGTTTCAAAGATCCGCCCCCCGACAAACCTTGCCCATGGGCTGGCAGACGTTTCGAGAAGCTACCTACGTGAGATATGGCTAAATCGGCCCAGGTCATCCGATGTACGGCGAACCGATTATTAAGATTATCCAGCAACAGT
>CAUZOD010000206.1:0-5636 GCA_963581115.1 Phycisphaerae bacterium
TTATGCCGTTCGCATCATGATGAAAGATGGTCGCGGAGTGCGCCCGGTCGAAGAAGTCGCCTTCTCCTATCCACCTCCGCCACAAACGATCGATTCCCCCCACCACAAAACTGTTGACTCGCTGCCGCCAGCACAAGGGGCCACCCCGTATCGATTGACGATCGGACAATCCGGCGGATTCAACTTGAACATCAAGGGCAGAGACTATCCATTCGTTACCTTGATCTCCTGGCCCCATGGCGATTTCAACCACCTGACAGCTGGTGACACCGCCGGCGGTCACGAGCCGTCGTGGCAGGTAGAGGTCCGACAAGAAGACCTTGCTTCACGGGCCCACGGTGCCGCCGGGCCACGGTCCCGCACATGGGTTGATGCCGGTGGCAGCCAGTACACACTTCGGCGCCAGATCGATGAATTCGCCACCCATGTCTACGTGCACGACACCTACACCAATACAAGCGAACAAGACCTGGGCCTGCTGATTTACAACCAGACCCCGATTAGCCGCGACAAGCTGATTGAATCTCGCCTGGGTGGTTGGGAGCGTGGTGGTCGTCCCACGGGCGTGTTCAGCCCCACCGTGTTCGTGGAAGATGACAACACCGGCATCGGCATGATCCCTATCGATGACGTATACGTTGTGCAATCCGTGCTCTATTGCGATGAGCAAGCTGTAGGCGCAGGAACCGAGAAATTCGCCTTGGCACCTGGAGCGTCCTACACGCTGGAGTGGGCCGTCTATCCGACCGGATCGGGTGACTATTACGATTTCATCAATGCATTCCGGAAAGTAGAAGGCCGTATCAGCACGATCCAAGGAACGCCGGGCTTTATCTCCTACGGGCCGATGAACCGCCGACAGGTCCCTGAGCAGAAATTCCTCGACTACCAGGGGCTGAAGTACGGAGTCATTCACTGCCTCTCTTCGGCAGCCGACGATCCGGAAGTCTCGATCGAGGGTATTGAGTTCATGGATTTCCCAAAAGAAATGGCCCTGCTCAAACGACAGGCTGCGGCTATCCACCAACGCCATCCCGATCTGAAAGCCATGTTCCATGTGGCCCACAGCCTCTACTGCACCAATGAACCGGACCGGTTCGCAGACTCCAAGGTCATCAGTGCAAATGGGAAACAGGCGGTCTGGGGCGCCAGTGAACCGTACATCAGCAAGAAGCGGCAAGGAGAGGGCTGGACGTGGTGGATCTACTACCCCACACCGGGCAACAGTTTCCACGATGCCATGATCAAGAGCGTGGATGTGATGATGGATGACCTCGGCATGGATGGCGTGTTCATGGACGGATTCTTCGCCGGATACCAGGGCCTGTGGACTTTTGACGGGACCTGGGACGGGCACTCGGCTCAGATTGACCTGAACACCAAGACCATCACACGCAAGATGGGCTCGGTGTTGCTGCTGTCACAACCATCCATGATTGAATTCTGTCGCAAGATCCGTGACAAGGGTGGGGTGATCATCGCCAACAATACGGTGGTCACGCGTTCCATCGCCAATGAAAAGTACATCCTTCACGATTCAGAGTCGGACGCCGGCCCTCAACTTCACCTGGCACCCAACATGACAGCGTTGGGTGGCGGACCGACAGAGAAGCAGATCTACCTGAGCACACTCGAAAACCTCTATTGGGGTGAGCTGTTCTTTCCGTATCAGGTCCGGATCGAACTGACCCATCCGATGATGGCCTCCAAGCAGTTCCCCATGACGTTT
Organism: Phycisphaerae bacterium; assembly: GCA_963581115.1. GTDB lineage: Bacteria > Planctomycetota > Phycisphaerae > Phycisphaerales > Phycisphaeraceae > CAUZOD01. Next base: position 1,730 of record CAUZOD010000206.1, read on the forward strand.
GAAGAGATTCGCTCTGGCCTCGTCAAGGGGCCGCAGCGCATCGTGACCATGAACTCGGGTGTGTATGGGTGGACCGACAACCCGGAACTGCACTTGATCCACAAGTTTGATTCTCGCGGCGCCCCCGCCACCCACACATATCTGACCACTGTCGACTCCAGTGGTGTACGCAGCGAACTAGAGTTTGCCGAACAAGAATCAGCGGTCATCGAACCGATCCCCGTGACGTTGCAGGCAGCCAGCCCGGTCAATACCCGGGTATTGGCGTATGAGGACCAGAAACTACAGCTGCTTCTGAACGGAGTTGGTGAAGCCGAGTTGTCGATATTTGTGGGCGCGATCCATGTTCGCAAGAAGGCCAGCTCACCACGAGATATCGTTGACGGAGCACTCTTTCGCATCACCGTCAATGGATCAACCACCACCATCCCTGAGCGAGACGGGATCCTGACCATCCCATTGGTTCTGGACGGCCAGGCCCAAGTGGCGGTGCAGCCGATCGGAATCAACCAGTAGTATCCGTCAGTCACGTAATGCATCCGTTTCAAAGTGCATAAAAGCGCAGTTCTGGGATTCGGGGTAATCGGCGAACCCATGCCGATGAAAAACGCCAGATGAACCTTGCAAACTCACACCCCAGTGGGCTGGCGAGCCGATGCTCGGCGGCTGGTACACCGACAAAGAGATCGATGCTGCGGTGCGCGCCATCCGCGAATCAATGGATCCAGGTGTTGGTTTCGGATTCATTGTTGACCAGATCACCGAGTTTGAGCGGGCGTTTGCCCGCTACGTGGGCACGGCACATGCGGTATCGATCTGTACCGCCAGCGTGGGACTGGATATGGCAATCCGCTGCCTGGACCTGAACCCAGGTGATGAAGTGATCTGCCCGGCGATCAACTTCCAGGCCGCACCGCTGGCGGTACTCGGCCATGGTGAACGACTCGTATTCTGCAAGATCAATCCCCAGACCCTTCAATTGGATCCGGTGGATGCCGAGAAAAAACTCACGCCTCGCACGCGGGCCATCCTCACCACTCACATGAACGGTCTGTCTGCACCCATGGACGAGTTGCTTGAGATCGCCCATCGCCACAGGCATGCCACCGCGGCCCCTTGCAAATCATCGGTGATGCCGCCCGGGCCTGTGGCGGTGGCTACCGTGGCACGAAGGTCGGAAAGAAAGGCTGGATGAACGTATTCAGCTTTCAAACGATGAAACTGATGACCACGCTCGGTGAAGGCGGCATGATCACCACGGACGATGATCGGGTGGCCGAGCGATTGCGGGCCATGCGCCAATGGGGCGAAGGTGAACACTGGGGCAGCAGCTACAAAATAACCAAGGTTCAGGCAGCAGTCGGCCTTGTTCAACTGCAACGCCTCGATGAGATGATCACGCAGCGGGTAAACCTGGCACACGAACGCACCGAACTGCTACGTGACCTTGATGCCTTGACTTTGCCTTTCGAACCGTCTGATTGCCAACATCCTTTTTACCTGTACACCCGCCTGGTTCCACCCGAGTGGGCCGGGCCGAAGCGAGATCGTTTGATCAAGATCCTGGGCAGTGACCACGGTGTCGGATGCGTCATTGCCAATCGCCCGGTGTACCTGGATCACACCTATATTCGCCAGCATACAGCCGGCTAGAGCCTGCCGCTCTCCGAACAGATCGGAGCACGAATGTTTTGCCCCGCACTGCATCCACTGATGTCATCTGATCAAAACAAGGTCATCACCAACGCCTTGTGGCAGTCGGTCCGATGCCTCTTGGATGAATCATGAGCTACCCCGATACATCTATCTTTCTCCATGACTGCATACCCATTCAAAGAATTGATGCAGGTGCCGCAGGCGGAATGTTCCAGCCAGAAAAATCATGCCGGTAAGCGGCAATTCTCAAATATGGTCAGGGCCTGCAGGTAAGGCGGAAGTATCACACAGCCATTACCAATCAACGCTGCCTTGACCCAGTCCAGGTGCCCGGGCATCACTGTCAATTAAATCTGGCGTTGCAGTAATGTCGCCAGATCGAGACTGTTATTGCACCGGCGGGATTTACATTCATGAGATGGTCCGATAGGCTAGGAGCCAACCAAAACACCTAATGGAAAATCAAGAATGCACCTGACCAAGCGTGTCCACATATGGACCGATTCTGAACTCAAATATTGCCGCCAACTGGGTATACGGCACATCATTGGATCCTTGCCCGAGGACATGTCGCAAGGGCCTTGGGAATTCCTGGATCTGCTTCAGTTTCGCAAGTGGATTGAATCTTACGGACTTGAATTGGCGGCGATTGAAAGTCTGCCCGAATCCATCCTTCGCCCGATCCTGGAGGCCAAGCCCAACCGCGATAAAGCCATCGCCGGATTCTGCCAGTGCGTCGAGAACATGGCCCGAGCGGGTATCAACATCCTCTGCTACAACTTTGCCCTCCATCCCACCTGGGGGCGATGGCGCAACGGACTCAGCGGAGGTGGCCGCGGGGGCGCCGGAGTGATGAGTTTCGACAGCGATCTGGTCAAAGATACGCCCCCAGATGAAATAGGTATTGTCAGTCATGACGAACTCTGGGATAGCTTTACGTACTTTGCTGAACGCGTGGTCCCCGTCGCCGAGAAGTTTGATGTGAAACTGGCGTGCCATCCCGACGATCCGCCGGTCGGGTCCTTGCGAGGCGCAGCACAAATCCTGTCCGACGTCGAGGGCATGAAGCGGCTTATCGAAACGGTGCCCAGCCCAGTCAATGGGCTGCTGTTCTGCCAGGGAACCGTGGCGGAGATGTGCGTCGACGTCTTGGAAGCGACGCGATACTTCCTCGAAAGAAAGAAGATCTTCGCCGTGCACTTCCGAAACGTGAAGAATTACCCCAGCGACGGAGTCAAGTACGACGAGGTGTTCATCGACGAAGGCGAGGTCGACGTGGCTGCCGCCATGCGTCTCTATGCTGAATACGATTACGACGGGCTGATTGATCCCGACCATGCACCGGTCATGGAAACAGACTCCCAGTTCGGCCGCCATCGAGGCTACGCTTTCGCGATCGGCTACATGACCGCGCTGAAAAAAATAGCACAGGCATAAAGACCCAGACCCACCGCGCCAAGTTGAAATTCAGAATCTAAACTCCACTCTTAAGGTAGCCACATGGAATATCGTGCATTAGGACGCAGCAGTCTGAAGGTCTCGCCACTCTGCCTGGGCTGCATGACATTCGGCAACCAGACCGATGAGGATGAATCGATACGCATCACACATGCGGCCATGGATGCGGGGATCAATTTCCTCGACAACGCCAACTACTACGGCAAAGGTGTGGCCGAAGAGATCCTGGGAAAGGCACTGGCGCAAAACGGTAAGCGGGATGAGACTGTCCTCGCCACGAAAGTCGCAAGCCCCATGAGTGCCCGGCCCAATGATGTCGGCAGTAGCCGCTACCACATCATGCAGCATTGCGACCAAAGCTTGAAGCGCCTCAAGACCGATCGGATCGACCTGTACTATCTGCACTGGATGGATCTGGAGACACCACTTGAAGAATCAATGCGTGCCCTGGATGATCTGGTGCGCCAGGGCAAGGTGATCTATACCGGCTGCTCCAAGTTCGCCCCCGCATGGATCGTCGAAGCACTGGCACTATGCGACCGCCATGGTTGGGTGAAGTTCATTGCCGAACAGCCCCCCTATAGCTTGGTTGATCGAACCGTAGAAAATGAGTTGACGTGGACATGCCTCCGGCACGGAGTGGGGATCATTCCCTGGGCCCCGCTCGGCACGGGGATCCTCAGTGGCAAGTACCAAAAACAAGCTAAGGAACACCCGGACCGGCGATTCAAGAAGTGGAATTACCGTCTGACGCCTGAATCCGTCGAGCTAGCCGACGCCCTCAAGCCCATCA
>CAUZOD010000207.1:0-5635 GCA_963581115.1 Phycisphaerae bacterium
AAGGTGCTTGAGTTGGGTGTACCTGACTCCAAGACGTGTGACTATCCGGACATGGCCTACCCAGTGGCGATGGCAGTTTCATGTGGGCAAGCCGATCGCGGCATTCTAATCTGTGGCTCGGGTGTTGGTATGTCGATTGCCGCAAACAAAATTTCAGGGGTGCGGGCCGCTCTGGTGCATGACGAGATCGGTGCTGAGATGAGTCGCCGACATAACAACGCCAACGTACTATGCCTTTCGGCCGATCTACTCGGGCCTCGTGTCATAGAGCGCATCATAAGAGTCTGGTTGACCGCCGAGTTTGAGGGGGGACGTCATGCCCGTCGGGTCAGCAAGATTACGGCCATTGAACAGGGCCGTTCGCCATCAACCGTTGGGGATGATGCATCTACCGAGTGACCGGTATCGAGTGACTGGCTGAGACGGATATTGGAGATCGAACCGGTGTGCCAAAGCCCTGCTTTATGCGGCAGATAAAATTTTCCGGGAAGATGACGTTCTTCGCTTCGGGGCGTATTATAGGTGCTGATGTCTGACCATTCACACCGAGTGTATGTGGAGGGAGTCGACTGGCATAGCCTGATCCCCTCTCTGCATCTGTTTCGTGCATTTCGGATAGCCATCGGTCCGTCCAAGCTATTTTTGGCGATGTGTCTCGTCGTACTGACCTATCTGGGTGGGCTGGCATTGGACTCGGTGTGGGGGCAGGTGGTCTTCCCCCATGAAGTGGATGCGTACCTCGAACAAACGCAATATGGGTACGAAGCGTGGCTTGAGGAACAGCGGGACGCAGAGCGGCAATTACAGGGCATTTTCGCAACCACGCTGCAGGAACAGTTGCTCGTGTTTCGCCAGTTGCTGGTTTCGGCGTTGTCTTTTGATTTGGGATTGCGAGGATTTCTCAGTGCGGAGTCCTCCGTTTCAGGGGGTGTTCGGGGTGCGCTTGCGAAGATGGTGATCGGTATTCCAGGTTGGTTGTACCAGACGCACCCGGGATTTCTTGCGGTATTCTTGTTTTACCTGTTTGTGCTGACAGTCATCTTTGGTGGTGCAATCTGCCGCTTGGCTGCCCTGCACGCCACGCGTCAGATCCGGGCATCACCATTCGAGGGATTACGTTTTGATTGCCGTTATTTTACGTGGTTCGTTACGGCAGCGGTTCTACCCCTGGGGATCATCGTGGGGCTAGGCGCAATGATGGCCATAGCCGGGCTGCTGCTGAATTTCCCAGTCACCGACATCGCGGTGTCCTTGATTTTCGGGCTGCTGCTGGCGGTTGGTTTCTTGGTTGCGATACTTCTGATCGGTTTTGCTGGGGCGGCCAATCTTCTATTTCCGGCCCTAGCCATTGAAGGCACCGATGGTTTTGATGCGATCAGTCGCGGGTTTGGCTACGTGTTGCAGCATCCTTGGCGCTACCTGACCTATTCCATTGCTGCGCTGATCCATGGGGCCATTACCTACAGCTTCGTGGCTTTCCTGGTTTTTCTGGTGCTGTGGTCGACTAAGACATTCGTGGGCCTATGGGTATGGGTCGATGTTGCCGATGCCGTTGGGCGGTTCGACGCGATTCTGCCCGATCCGGCATTGGGCCGACTGCCATTTCATGCCGATACTACCGATCAGCAGATCAATGCCGGCTGGACTGTGGCGATCTCGAGATCGATTGTGACCGTGTGGGTGAAGCTGTTGATCGGTCTTCTGCCAGCGTTCGCTTTCAGCTATTACTTCTGTGCACAGACCTGGATTTACCTCTTGCTCCGTCAGGTTGCCGATGGCACCGAGATGGAACAGGTCTATCTTGAAAACGAGGAGAAAGAAGCCGCCGAGACGGTAACGACCCCCACCTCACCCGAGACCGCCGAAGGCGATGAGGCGGGATAGAGCAGAACCCTAATGAGTCCCTCGGGCGATGATCTTCGATGGCAGCTGTATATGCTGGCGAGGGGGAGCATTTTCCTGCTTTTGCTTGGGGTTGGTTGCGGGCAGCACCCAACGGCCTCGAGCGAATCAAACCCGTTGCGCATCGTCAGTCTCACTCCCTCATTGACTCGCATGATCATTGATCTGGGTCTTGGCGATGCGATTGTGGGTGTCGGGTCATTTGAAACTAGGGTTCCGGCACACGCGAAGATCATCTCGCATCACCCCGAAATCGATATCGAGTCTCTTCTAGTGTTACGGCCAACGCATGTCTTCATGCTCCGGCAAAGCGCCATACCGGGGACGCGGTTGCGCCTTTTGGCCAAAAAGGGTCGGTTTTGCTTTCAGGCCTATCCTTACCCTGTTTCGATTGACCAGATCACGTTGCCACTGATTGGCCCATTGGCCGAAGACGAAACAGTTCTGCTGGGACATGCTCTCAGTCGTACCAAAGAAGCGCAGCAACTTGCAGCCGCTATCAAACAGCAGCTCGAGCAGCTGCGAGATTTGACTGCGACTACCAGTCGGCCTCGTGTTTTGATGGCCTTTGCACTGGATCCGATCATGGCATCAGGGCCAGGAACGGTCAACGATGAACTGCTCGAGATTGCCGGTGGGGTCAATGCCGCAGCAAACGCGACCGTCTCCGCACCGGTATATGACCGCGAGAGTCTGCTTGCGATCGTTCCAGATATTATTCTCTTGCTGATGCCGGATGCAGCACCGCTGACGGAAAATGACCATCGGTTGGCCCCATTGCGTGGGCTTCCGGTGCCGGCTGTCGAACAGAAATGCATCGTGCTGATCAATGACCCGGAAGTGTTGCTTCCCGGTACACAGTTGCCTCGTATCGCTCGCCAGTTCGTGCGGGCAATCCACCCCGAGTTGGCTGATCAGATCCAACCTGACGGCCCGGAGCAAGCTCCGTGAAAGCGACTGTTAACGGCAAGATCTTGCGCACATGGCCTCGCCTGGCGGCAATGGGGGTTCTGCTTGGAGCGGTGCTGGCCTTGCGTCTGGTCCTTGGAACCACTGGATTCAGCCTTCAACTTGATCTGGTGACTGAGCGGTTCTGGCGTCTGCTGCCGGCTGTGATCATCGGGGTGGCCTTGGCCGGCAGTGGCGTGTCCTTACAGGCGCTGCTGCGCAACCCACTGGCTGAGCCATTCATTCTTGGCCTGTCTACCGGTGCGGCTGCTGGTGTGATGGCACAGAAAGCACTGGCCTACTACCTACAGATCGAATTGTCGTTTTCTGGAGCCGGCGCCTTAGTTGGCGCGATCGCGAGTATGGCGGTGGTACTGCTGTTGAGCCGGCGTCAGGGTGTGATCGATCCGTTGGGCCTGCTGCTGACTGGAATCGTACTTGCTACCATCGGTGGCGCTTTGGTCATGGCATTTAATGCCGTTTCTCCTAGTGGTTTGAGAAACGATCTGGCCGTGTGGATGATGGGCTACCTCGGCTTGTGGTCCGGTGGCTGGACAATCACGATCGTGGGCGGGGTCACCGCCGCCTCCCTGGGGGTTCTGCTCTGGCAGGCGCCGGCCATGGACGTCGCAACGCTTTCTGAAGCCGAGGCTCGTAGTATCGGTGTCAACTTGGCTCAATTGCGTTTGCTATTGTTCCTGGTAGCTGCGGTCTCCTCAGCCGGAACTGTTGTGCTGGCTGGACCCATCGCATTCGTTGGGTTGATTGCTCCGCATTTGACGCGTCTGCTGGTTGGGCCGCGACACCAGTCCGTCCTCATTGGCGCCGCGTTAATGGGCCCGGCCCTAGTCGTGGCTGCTGATGTTGGTGCTGCGGCTCTGAACTGGATTTGTGGAATTGGAACCCTGCCAATTGGCGTTTTGACTGCGCTGCTTGGGGGGCCGGTGTTCCTATGGTTACTACGCCCTCAGCTTGGCCGTGCAATGAGTTAGCTCCGGCACGAACCGTGCTGTATTGTCATGCTGTGAACGTTACTTTGGCGTTAGAATCATGGGGCGCAATGTAGCCTCTCGTCATGGCAAGACCCGGAAGGGGCTCAACCACCATGCCTATGCCCGAACACTTCACTGATCGATTGTTGGAAGCTATTGAAACGAAGGGTGCGCCGGTTTGCATTGGCATCGACCCAGTTGCCGAACGTCTGCCCAAGGGTCTGGGTGTGGAACCGGTAGAAGCGATCGAGAATTTTTCCTGTGCGGTGCTGGATGCGATCGCTGAATTTGTGCCTGCAGTAAAGGTGCAACTCGCCTGCTTCGAGCGCTACCGGGCAGCGGGATACGCCGCTTTCGATCGGGTGGTCCGAAGGGCGGCATCGCTGGGCCTGATCGTTATCGCTGATGCCAAACGTAATGACATCGCTATCAGCGCAGCCCATTATGCCGCGGGACTGCTGGAGGCTGCGGATGCGGTGACAGTGGGGACCTACCTTGGCCGTGACAGTCTAGAACCGTTTCTAAATATTGCAGCAACAGAGGGCAAGGGCCTATTTGCACTCGTGCGCACGAGTAATCCTGATGGAGATGCCTTGCAGAGTCTCCAACTTGCCGACGGCCGACGGGTCAGTGAAGCGGTAGCTGATCTGGTGGCAGACGCGGGGTGCTTGTGCCGTGGTACTTCGGGCTTCAGCCTACTGGGAGCGGTGGTTGGGGCGACCAAGGTCGAGGAAATCGCATCGTTGCGGCGGCGCATGCCTCAACAGATTTTTCTGATCCCCGGTATCGGTGCCCAAGGTGCTGCGTTGGGAGATATTCTCGGTTCATTCGACGAATCCGGCCATGGGGCACTGGTTACTGCCAGCCGTTCGGTGATCTATGCCTTCGATTCCAGCGACAAGTGCCCATGGGCGCGGGCGGTTGCTGGTGCGGCCAGGCTGCTGCGCGATGAACTGGCTGAATTGCTGGCTCGCCGACGTGACTCTTAAATTGCATATTTCATCTTCGCTTCGCCAGCGGGAACGAGTTGTGTGCTGGTTGGTAAAGCAAGTGGTTTGGCCGCTGGGGCAGATCTCGGACCAAGCGGCGCAGGCTGACACGATTTGGGATACGACCAATGCGTGTTTAGGTGATGGGAGTCTAACTCTCCTTGACCAACGGGGCGGACAACCAACGGGTCTTCATCCATGTGGTAATGGCACGGTCGTATTCACTGGTGCGGGCAAAGGCGGTTGTGGCGAGGTGGCACCGAAGTGCCTGGCCAGTGCCACCGTTGTTATCATCCATGTTCTGACAGACCCGGTCATATTGATCGGGGTTAGTTACGCAGGTGACAAATCGGTGGTTCTTTGCTGCGCTACGGATTAGTGCGGGGCCACCGATATCGATCTGCTCGATTGCCTCATCGTCGGTCACCGTTGCGTCAGCGATGGTCTGTTCAAATGGGTACAGGTTGATGCAGACCAAGTCGATCGCATTGATGCCATGCTCTTGCATTGCGGCTAGGTGCCCCGGTCGATCTCGCAGGGCCAGCAGCCCTCCATGAACCTTTGGGTGCAGTGTTTTGACCCTGCCATCCATCATTTCCGGAAAAGTGGTTACCTCCTGGATCGGGGTCACATCGATGCCGGCATTGGTTAAGACCCGTGCTGTGCCGCCGGTAGAGATGATGGATGTCCCGTGACTGCACAAATGGCGAGCAAAGGCCTCCAAGTCAGTCTTATCACTAACCGATAGCAGGGCAGTCTTGATTGCAACAATATTCGATCCCATCTGCACCGTGCTCCATTACT
>CAUZOD010000208.1:0-5616 GCA_963581115.1 Phycisphaerae bacterium
TAGATAATCGGGCTCGATATGTATATCACTGGCCTTATCTCGCACCGCGGTAAGCAGGGCCACGTTGACAAGGTTGATGATGGGGCTGCCTTCGACCATCTGTGCCAAATCAGTGGTCGGTCCCTCATCCACCTTTTCTCGCTCGATCACCTCAACATCCGACTCGACGAGGGAAGTCAGAAACTCATCGACGTCGGTATTGCCGCCAGAGTACTTGCCCAGGAACTCGCGGATGTTGGATTCCAGCGCCAATACTGGGCGGATCTTACAACCGGTCATGCGCCGCAACTGATCGATCACGGGCAGTGATTGCGGCTCGGCCATGGCCACGGTCAGGACACCACACACCTTGAACATGGGAACGATCATCAGACGATCGCACTCCTGCTCACCGATCTGTCCGATCAACGCTGGATCGATCAGGCCGTGTCGCAGGTGACAACCTCGTACTCCCAGATGGGTGCCAAGCGCGTTGACCAGAATGCCATTGGTGATAACACCCTGCGCCACGAGCATCTCACCAAGACGCATGCCAACCGTCTTCTGCTCAGCCAAGGCGTGTTCAAGCTGATCCTGAGACACCGCCCCTTGCTCCAGCAGGGTTTCGCCGATCCGAGCCCGACGTTTCTTGTAACGCTGCGGCCGATTCAATGGAAGCTCCTTACAGCTGAACTGACATCGTGAAACATCTCGAACATCGAAGCCAGTTCTGTCAGATCGAGCACCTCGCGCACCGTTTCATTGACTCCGCAAAGCTTGAGAAACTGTCCCGACTGCACCAGTTCGTCCTGGAGATCGGCCAGAACCTCCAAGCCTGTTGAGTCCACAAAGCTCATCGTGGATGCGTCGATCACAAACCGACCCATGCTCGCGGCCCGAACCTGCATCAGGTGGTCCCAAAACTGATCGACCTCCGCCACAACCAGGGGGCCGACGAGCTTGACGACAGTAACCGCACCGGATTTTTCCTCGTTGATCTGCATCATGAAACCCGAATTCACAGGTTGGTCTCAGAATTCACAAGACGGATACCTGGGCACCGACCACCAATGACTACCCCTGCACATCCAATCCCTCGTTGCAGGGCAGCGACACTGTGAACGTGCTGCCCTGATCCAGTTGCGACTCCAGCGTGATATCTCCACCGTGCAGGCGCACTACCTCGCGAGCCAATGACAAACCCAATCCGGAACCCGTGATACCGCTGATCCGATCGTCGGCCGCGCGGCAGAATTTCTCAAACACATTGGTGATATCATCCGGAGAAATCCCAATCCCGTTGTCAGCCACTTCAAGCATCAAATGATGATTGGCCACCTCCAGCGTCACCGAAATACGTCCTGAGTCAGGGGTATACTTCAAGGCATTGCCAACCAGGTTATGGACAGCGGCTGCCAGCTTCTCCCGATCACCTTGAATCACGGGCACCTTTGGCGGCACAGTAACCGTCAGTTGGATACCTTTGCTTTCAGCGGCAGCGCGGTAGTTGGACTCGATGTAAGCCAGGATCTCATCCAGGCGTACATCATCACGGTTGATCTGGAGGGAACCAGCCTCGATCTCCGCCACCGACAATATGTCGCTGACAATACGTTCGAGCCGACCGGTTTCCTGATTAATCACATTCAGGCAATTGGCCAGAAGATCGCGATCTCGCTCCCCCTCATCGATAGCGGTTTCGACGTAAAGTCGAATATTGGTCAACGGTGTGCGAAGTTCGTGCGTAGCCTGGGCGACAAATTCCTTCCGTGATAACTCCGCCACCCGCTGCTGAGTGATATCTTCAATGACGATCATCGTCTCGCTTCCATCCGACAAGGGATAGGTCGTAAAGCGAAGCACACCCCCGCCGGTATGTCCATCAGTCGTATCACGATCAAGCTCGATAGCACTACGACGTTTACTGGCGGCCGACACGGCATCACGGCAGGCCTGGATCAGCGGCTCATGGACCAACCACTCGGTCAGGGGTTGACCAATCATCTTGCCATGTTCGGCCTGCAGGAATAGCGCGGCAGCCCGATTTGCGTACCGGATGCACAACCGATCATCTACCAGCAGCAGCCCCTGGCCCATCGCGTTGCACCCACCAGCCAGATCCACCGTGTCTTTACTGCGGCTGCCCAGATCCTCTTGGACCCGCTCAACCAGTTCCCGACGTTCCAGGTTTCTTTGTCGGACGACCAATTTGTTCCATGCGATCGCCTCATCACCAAGGGCGGGTGCTACTTCCAGCAAGTCACCGGAACCTTTCTCGTAATGTTGACAAAGCAATGCGTCGCGAATCCTCCACATTGCCAGTAGGCGAGCTCGTGCCTGGCGATACCCCAGTAACAGCAGAATCAAGGATGCTGTTCCAGCCAAGCCCACACCCGCCTGCACTTCGGGCAACAAAACGGTGTCGGTCTGCAACGGTGCCGTCAGCTCAAGGCGGACCTCGGTTCGGCCGGCGATGATCAATGGCAAGGTCACGGTGATCAATTCGCCATGGACGGTACGGCTGGGCCCGATAGATGCCGCCACCACAGTGCCTGTGTGCGGGGGCAGGTCCGCAGTAATCAGGTTCGGCTCACTGTCTGCGAGCACCGTACCGTCGGGAAGAACAATACGTGCCCGTTTCAATTCATATCGCTGAACGATCTCGACAACCAACCCGCGCACGGCACTGAGCTGATTGTTTTCCAGCATCGCCTCGACACCACGCCCCAATAGTTCGGCCAGATCGACGAGCCGCTGCCGACGCTGCGATTCATGACCATGGCGATGGTTCTGCAATAACCAGTAACCGGTGGAACCAGTCGCTATGGCTAGAAGGACCGCTACCGCCACCACCGCCGAGGTGACCACAGAGCGTACACGCAGAGTCTTGCGCTGGCCGGATTGGATCTGCCCTGAATTTACCATCTCCACCTTCCGGTCGACCCACCTCCGGGCCAAAAAGTCGCCGATACAAGCTAAGCATCGGCAGATTTATCGCTAGCTATTAGCCATGTTCACGGCACGTTGCCTTCACAACCGCCGTGCCAAAACCAGTACCTATAACAGCTGTCGGACCTGAGCAGCCTATTTAAACCCCACAGGGAATCGTGATCCTGAAACGCTGCTTACCACGTCGCCGTATCCGTGATTGCCGCAAGTTCACCTAGTTATTGGACTACTGTTCCATCATTTTCATACCTGATTTGAGATCGTATTCCTAATGGTCGAAGAGATCTCAAATCACATAGGAACACAGCAGAAAGATCTGAGACGATGATTGACTCACTTCTGTCGAGCGCGAAACGTACGCAATGAACCCTCTCCTGATTGTCGACGATGACCGATTTATACCCACATACTCGCGTATCACCTGCGAGGGGCGGGATTCAATGTTATTGCGGCGCACAATGGTCAAGAGGCCCTGACGATCATCAGGTCGATCTGGTGGTCTCGACTACCAGATGCCCATTTTGGATGGATTCCAAATGGCAAGCCAACTCCGCGAAGATCCGGCAACCTCGCACATCCCGGTACTGATGCTAACCGCCCAAGATCACAAACTGCCGGTGAATGACCTGGAGAAAAAAATATCGTGCACGTGCTATCCAAACCTTTTAGCGGCCAAGAAGTCCTGCTACAGATCGCCAAGCATCTGGCACCGGACGCGGTTCACGTCCAGCCCGGCAAATAACGGCAATCCAGATATTTGTCCAATCATTCGTCACGGCACCAAATCTGCATGAATCCCACGCAGACAGCTGCGCCATAACTCAATTGATAGCATATTTTGCGTATCCCCCAAGCCGCGTTTGAAATCTGATGCCTCGCCCCGTCTGGCTAAGGCATCACCAGTACCGCGAAGACTCACGGTCGGTATCTGGCCATGTACCAGCTGTACAGACTGAAGCATCCCCCATCACGCCAAGTGAGAAAAGCGACATTGCGCCTAGCCGTAAAGCCCCGTACACCTTCCCTCCAAAAAAGATCGCTCTGATAATGTACACGACGTGGTGGACGCTCTCGCTTGTCGACAACGTCAATCCATTGCCGGTGGTCTCATTGGCCGAGACATTCAAGAGCATATTTTATTCTTCTGACACTAACAGCTCACTGGTGGGGAACAGTACCGGGACATTGCTACTTGCATCCAAGGCGTCCAGGTCTATGCGCAGTGTCCTATTTACCCCTGAATGCGTGATCTCAAGTACGGCATCTCCATCTGATCCCGCCGACAATGGTAAATACGTCACGCCAATGTTCACCGACTGGCCAGGAGCCAGCACCACGCCATTCAAATCATCAAAATTGTCATTGAATTGAGGAGCGCCCAGACCTTTAATCGTTGTTGCATTTACAGTGATATCCGGATCACCCAGCAAGCCCGCATTGGTCAGAGACAGCTGACGAACCACCGAATCACCCGGATCCACCGACTCAAAATCCAAGAGGCCAGCAGAACTCAACAACGTATCAGGAGCCAGGATCGGCAGCACTGCAATCGCATTGACAAACATATGCGTGTCAACCACATGATTAAAATCAATCTCTAGCACTGAATCTGAATTCACAACGAACGACTCGACAACAGCCCTATCCTCGCTACCGGCGGCAAGAACGATGTCGTAGTCATTCAGTACCAAGTTGCCTTCAATATAGACATCGAACACACGCCCACCACTGCCGTGGCCATGCGTCTCGGCAAAATAGAGCCGAACCTCATACTCGCCTTCTGATACGGGAAACTTCCATTGCATCTCGCCCCCACTTACCCTATCCAACCGGTACGAGTGGAACAGCCCCTCAGGCGTATCCGCCGGCACAGATGGGTGGCTCAAGTCCACCGGAACGACCATGACCCCTGCAGTGCTCTTCGCCGTCTGTTTGTTGGTGTATATCGATGGCGGCTTGTCTGCAATCCATATCACCGTATCGACAATCTCTATCCCTCCGGCATTTATCGCAAACAGCGGATCACCTGACAGCAGAACCCGCTGTCCATAATTCATCACAACGGAGATAATGTCAGCGCCGTCCACCCTGCCGTCCCTGTTGGCGTCACCGAACAAGGGCCGTGGAGCAGCGGTAGACGAGTTACCTGTCACAGGGACCACTTCACCATAATTCTTGACAACTTCGATGAGATCCTGACCGGTAACCCGCCCGTCATAGTTCGCGTCGCCATATATACGCTTGCCAAAGACCACTACTGCCGTATCTGCCGCACCCTCGCTCGTATCGTCGTCGGTCACCGTGACGCTGATCACATAAGCCACAGTATTCGTGACAGTCGAATTGCCCTCCAGGTACCGGTGCGTCAGTTCGAATGATGTCGTGCCTGCCGGGTATGTATACTGCTCCACGTTGTTTGGCAACATCGCATCGCCCCAGCTCACATCCAGGGTGAACGTGTCCAGCATACCCGGATCCGTGATCGTGCCGGTCAGCGTCGTCGCGCCGTTCTCGTCGATCGCCGTTACGGCATCGAGTGCCAGCATCGGAACGACGTTGTTCACCGTCACCGTCGTCGTAGCAGATGAACTGCCCGTATCGTCGTCCGTAATCGTTAGGCCCATGGTGTAGTTGTCGCTGGCCGTCGCCGTCGGGTTGTCATCCAGGTACCGGTGCGTCAGTTCGAAC
>CAUZOD010000209.1:0-5615 GCA_963581115.1 Phycisphaerae bacterium
TTATCCCCGCCCGCACATTAATATTGGGTTGAAATCCTAAAGTAGGTATAGGCCGAGGCTGAATCGTGGCATGGAGGCCCAAATATCTGTGATGTCATCGAACTTGCAATTAATTATTTGATCCTGCCGATGTTGAGTTCTTGCTGTGCGCTCTGCACCCTCTCAGGGTGTGCAAGTATCCATTATGAGCAGGCCTGCTCGATTCAGTTTATGCCAAGGTGGCTCCCTACCCCGATCATTATTGTCACTAGTGAAACTTTAGGCACCGTCAGGCGGTTGGGCAAGCTGTTGGTGCTACTTTAATCCAACAATCTGCTGCACGCTGTGATTTGCTGGATAAGCATCGATTGCCTGCGTCAGTCGGAGGCTCGTCGGCACCTCATTGGGCAGATTATCGTTCAGTTGGGCTAGGCGAATCATACTTTCCAAGTGACCATTATTGGCCGAGTTATCTCTGCTCAGTATCGCCAGAAATGTTTGTAGTGGCGAGAGACTGCATCTTGCGCCAGTGATTGTCTGTGCGGTGGACTTACGAACTCAAACCAGTTCCAAGGTGGGTGGATCGTCGGAAGAGATACGAACGGTTTTCCCGTCATGTGTGATGGATAGACGTCCCGCTTCCACGACCGCTTCATTAATCGAGCTATTGGTAGCGGTGGCGATCAGGCCTCGCTGGTCGATCTGACGCAGTAATTTCCGGCGTTGCGTTGCCGGTCCACTACGGGCGACGTCCGATGCTGCCAGCACATTGGCTTCGATCGAGTCGTAGCCGTAACCGACTGGTTTCAGGCCCTCGTCGGTCCAAGGCACGAGTCGGAAGTAGTCCGGGTTGATGAATCGAAAATAGGAGCCAGCACAGCAATCAGTGTATCCGTGCGATACACCGCGGAACTGATCATTGTGCCGAATGATTGCTCCTCGCTCATCTCCCTCGCAGAACAGGGTCAGGCACTGGTCATTGGTTCCAGCGGCATCGTCGGGATATCCCAGGCCATTGATGACGCTCAGCACACCACCGTCTTCAAAGATAACTTGGGCTGAGGACCACAGGTATGCTTCATTGCCATTAGCAAACTGTCCGTCGACACCGCGCACCGCAACCTCCACCGGACGCAGTCCAGTGATGAAATACACTTGATCGACGTAGTGGCAACCAACATAGGTGAACGGGTCGCTGCTGGACTTGATGAACCAGTTTTGGAAGTTGGAGTGTCGGTAGTGATACGGTTCTATCATGGTTGCGTAACCAACCCGGAATCGACCAAACCTGCCTTCGCGGTAGTACTGCCTTGCTTCGAGTGCCCGTCGATCAAAACGTTTGTGATATTCCACACCCAGGAAAAGACCTCGTTGCCAGACCAGTGCTTGCAGGGTAGCGGCATCGGAGATGGTCTGGACCAGCGGCTTGACGCAGATTACATGCTGATCGTGTTCCAGGGCGAACCGTACCATGTCAAAGTGCAGCGGATCAGGTGTGGCAATGAATACGATTTGCTGTGGAGGCATCTGGGTGATGATCGACCGGTAGCGATCCGACTGGCGATCAGTCGGATCGGCGGAGGGATCGGGATGGGGCTGGAAGGACTGCCCGGGGAATGCCTGCTCGAATCGCTTGCTGCGCAGGTCTCGCAATCGCGTCGATGAAGCGGTGACGATCTGGATCCGACCGAGTTGGCCAATGCGTTGGAGATGATAGAGTGAAGGTAGGATCTGATCGTGCACGATCATTCCACTGCCGATGATGGTTATGTCTAGCGGTTCGGTGGGCGATGGCGTCAATTCAAGTTCCTTCCAGCGTTTGCTCGATCGCTTGCCCGATGACATCAAGGCCTTCCAGCAGCGCGTCTTCTGGTATGACCAATGGGGGACAGATCTTGATTGTGCCACCTCCGACCCCGACGGGGGCAAACATCAGCAGCCCCATCTCAATACAGCGGTCGATGATCTTCCCAGCTGTCACAGCATCCGGATTGGTTGAGCCTGGGCAGATGACTTGCAAGGTGCCTACCAAACCCGTGCCCACTGCCTGAGCGATCGGTTCACCAAATCGGCGTTCGATCCGCTTGAGTCCGGTGTCCAGGATCGGTCCCATCTGGGCTGCGTGGTCGATCAGATTCTGTTCTTGGATGATTCGAAGATTGGCCAGGGCGGCGGCACAGCAGACCGGATTTCCGGTATGTGTGCTGGTCATAGAGCCAGGGGGGAACTGGTCTAGGATGTCCCGACGACCAATGACCGCAGAAAGCGGCAGACCACTAGAGATACCCTTGCCGCAGCAGATCAGATCAGGCACCACGTTGTAGTGCTCGAATCCCCAGAAACGGCCGGTACGACCAAAGCCCGCCTGAACCTCATCGAAGGTAAGCAGGATATTGTGTTCATCACACCAGTGACGCAATGATTGGATATAGGAAACTGGCGCAAATTGCGAACAGCCGCCTTGATAGGTTTCGAGCATGACGCCGGCAATCCGGTCTGGGGTCATGCCATGCTGGTGTAGGGCATCGAGGAACACCTTGAAGCGGGTGTCGGTCTGCCGAAAACCATCCGGGAAGGGTACCTGCACCATCGCTGGGTCAAGGTTCACGATCCAACTTTTCCCAGCGGCCGTGCCGCCGGCCATTTGGGCGCCCATTGTGCGCCCATGGAAGCCATGGACAAAACTGACGATGCCGAACTTATCACGGCCGCTGGTCGTGCCATGGTTCAATCCGTGACTCCGCATGAGCTTGATTGCGCACTCGGTAGCTTCCGAACCGGTAGTCAGAAGGAAAACCTTGTCCAGGCCAGCAGGGGCGATGGCAGCGATCGTTTCGACCAATGCGGCACGAATCTCGGAAGGGAAGCAGTAGTTGTGCATCAAGCCATGTTGGACTTGGTCCAGCACCGCCTGTTTGATGGCGGGGTGACTGTGGCCGGCATTGGCGACCAGGACGCCGCTGGAGAAGTCAAGCCAACGATTGCCCCAGCGGTCATGTACGGATACACCTTCAGCGTGATCCCATACCACCGGTGGCTGACCAGCCATGGATCGCGGTTCGTCGCGATGAAGGCGCTCAAGAATCGGTATCGATTGGGGAACGGGTATCGGCGTGATGATCCGCCGATACCGGGTTTGAATCTGGGGCACGTTGCGGGGTTGGGGAAGGGCCATCACGGTCGCGTTCATTTTGACACTCTCCAAGATAACCCACGGCCACCCGGTATTTCGGGTACGGGGCACGCTGTGTCGGCTCTTGCGAGAATGCCGCTGGTATTGCCGCTACGGTTGCCAGCGAGCCGTGTGTGATATCGGCAAGGGGAGATTCTATCACTGGGCTGATATCGTGGCCACGGGCTATCAAATTCCAGTGGTATGAGGAGCCATCCCTGCGGCAACAAGGATTATTCCAATAGTTCTGCGGTCCGCTGTGTCCGGACCTTCTGGTCTGGGCTTTTCACAGGATTATATCGGTTCCCAATCGCAGTGGATCCGGCTAGATGCTACGACTGGAACAATCGCTAGTCTTACATGAGGTGGGGATTGTGATCGTGGCGTTCTATCCGCAAGGCTTCCCGGGCAGCTTTGGTGCCGGAGGAGTAGGTGACCAATGCCAGCACCCTCGGCCCGATTATTGGGCAAACGGATGCCTCTAAGCGACATTGTGGTTCACGCCCGAATCCCCGTGATCATGGACCATCTCTATTTGGCAAGTCAGATCACGATCCACTCATGGGCATCCGCTTTACCACCAGTCAGCCAGACCCCATTGCTGGAGGACTGTGATTTCAATCAGATCGAGCGATGGTTGTTGCACATGATGGACCAGGCCCAGCGTCTATGATCCCGAGCCTGGTCCCCGATGCCTGGTGGCGGTGGGCACGTCGGTGGGCACGTATCGCGGTGGTTATCGCAATTGCTGCCAGTATTCAGCAGGCATATCGGCGGCCAGTTGCAGGGCGCCGCTCGCACCGGCGAACAGCGGATCCTCGGCCACAGTGACATGACCTCCACCCAGTTCTTTAAGACCGTCCTTGATCTGCTTGTTGAGTCCGCCGAGCAAACCACCGCCCCCGGAGAGGATAATGTTGTTCCGTAGCCGCTCCTGGAACTCGGGGTCGAAGCTGGAGACGAGTCGGTGGATCGCATCCAGGATCGGATGCACGATGATCGAGCAGGCCTGCTTGATCTCGGAGGTGATCTCATGCATCACCGGTTTGCCGTCTACCGGGATCAAGACTTCAATTTTTCCGACCTGGTTGGACACGAAACCGTATTGCTCCTTGAACTGCTTGCACATGTTGACGGTGATCTGTGCCTGCGGGCTCGAATTCTTGATCAACTCATACAGCTTTTGGTCAATAGCGTCGCCAGCAATCTCTAGGCTGATCTGGTCATCGGAGGAGGGGATGGTACCGTGCATGCGGCACAGGTCGGTCGTCCCAGCGCCGATGTCGATTACCAGCACATCGTTGAAGCGTTCGAGCCCATAAGCCACTGTAAACGGCTCGGAAACAATCATCACTGAATCGAGCATGCCACGTGTCGCATCGATGATGCCCTGTTTGTTCTTGTCGCTGGCTTCGGCAGGTACCCCTATGACGCCAAAGAGCACCTCATCACGGGTTGGTTCCACCAATGTGATCAGGTGACGGAGTAGTTCCGCAGCGGCTTCAAGGTTCTTCGCCTGTTCCTCCGCCGGCGTGTCGGTATTGTCATGTGTGCCCTTGATCACGCCCTTCTCCAGCGGGCGATATAGGTCTAGTGCCAAGCGGTTGTCGAGTGCTGCTTTGCCAAACAAGATGTCGGATTTCAGGTGCTTGCGGCTAATCGTGTCCTTGGGCCAGCCAACGAAGCTTTCGACGCATTTGCGTGGGCCATGCATTGACACGATGGCACTGCGAGATGTACCTAGATCGATACCCAGCAGCAGAGCATTTTCTACCAAGCCTCGGTCCTGCTCTGTCGGGGTTTGGTAAGGGGATGCGGTCGTCTGGTTGGCAGTGACGTTGGGATCGGCTGTGCTCATCTGGGTGTTCTCCTTGTCGAATGGCGTTGTTCTGGTGGATCGGTTTGTGGTGTCAATTATTTTGATCCATGATTGGTTGGATCAGTCGTTGTTGGTTTTTGATGGTCACGCCGTCAGGGGGGTTGCCTCGTAGCCTTTTTGCGAAGTATTTCGTGGTGCGTTGAGTAATATTTTCTAGCCCGAGTTTTTTGGGTTTCGCAGCGGCGAGGGGGCGGGATCCTTTTTCTTTCTGTCGGTCGATTTTTGTTCTTGCAGACGCCGGCGCAGATCAAGGTTGTGCTGGAGGACGTCCCGGAGCACTGGGTTAACGGCGTTATTCGACCGACGATGGGTGTCCGTGCGGCGGGTGCTATGTAGCCATCCTGATTGACGCGGTGTTACTTGCATCGAGCGGACGGTGCCTTCGAGTTCTGAGACGACGAATGTGAGTCGCTGGATCTGCTCTTCGAGTGACTCCTGGTTGTTAGATAGCGGACTGGCCAGATTTTGGTTGTCGCCAAACAGACTTTCGATCGCGTCGGTGATTCGATCACGGGTAGCGGCATCGCTTTCGGCTTGGGTCTGACTTTGATGAATCGCCGTGTCAACTGCCCGCATGACCCCTTG
>CAUZOD010000210.1:0-5613 GCA_963581115.1 Phycisphaerae bacterium
CTCGCGTGTGCGCCGATTCGTTGGGGCCGTGCCGCCGGTAGCGGATCCACCATGGCCGCTTCGATTGCGCCGGTTACCGCATCAGCGATCTGGCTGGGCTCGCTTGTTGCGATCATTGCAGTAGCGGCAGTTCAGGTATTGATTCCAGCTCCAACGATTCGGATCGAGATGGTCGCATCGGGCGTTGGTGCCGAAGCGGAAGGCGCTATGCCTGACACAGCGGGAACGCCATCTCCATTGACAGATGTTGTAATACCAGACCAGAGTGACAAGTTTCTAGGTGAGACAGTTCCAACAGAGGGGGCCGATAGCGAGCAGCCCACGATGGGACCCGAGCTAGGCGCCAAGCCAACGTTACGGGACCGCTCCGTGATCGAACGCCGTGTAAAGATTTCTTTGGAGGCGGCCATGCAACGGGCCGGTACGCCTCCAGAGGTGATCGCCCAGCAGTTGCGCCTTTGGGGGTCGCGTCAGAAAATGGTGGAGAAACAGTCGTTGAATCTCACCGACTATCCGATTGACGGAGAAGTGGATGCGGAGTTCGTAGCCATTTTTATGTTTGATTACACTTGCCCCCATTGCCGCAAGATGCACAAGCATCTTAACGCTGCGAGGTGGCGCTACGGCAAGCACCTGGCGGTTGTTATGCTGCCCGTGCCGCTGAATTCTTCCTGCAACAAGATGTTGAGCAAGTCGCACGAAAGGCACAAAGATGCCTGTGCTCTGGCCCGGCTCCTGCATGCTGTATGGCTAGCCCAACCCGACATGTTGGGGCCGTACGACCGCTGGGTATTGCGGCCAAATAATCCTCCTGCGGGCTATCGAGCCCGAGCCTACGCTGAAACACTGGTGGGGGTTGAGCCGTTGCAGCGAATGTTGGCCGACCCACGGCCGATGCAGTGGATCGAGCGGAACGTGGACTTGTTTGCCGCTATCAGCGGTAAGGCGATAGGTGCGGTGAAGATGCCAGTTGTGTACCTTACGTCCGGTAAGATGGGGCAGAATAATTTTAAGATTCAGGGAGCGTCTGTGACGGAAGAAGAAATGTTCGAGTTGCTTGAGAAACACACGAAGATCAAACCGTACCGAAAGATGAAAAAAAGGTATTGACTGGACCAATGAACGAACCTCCAGATCCATCACAAGACGTATCGCTGCCGCTTCCATTGCGTCTGTTCCTGGCCGTACTGGCGCTGGCGGGCCTTTCCCTGTCGGCATTTCTGGTCTACGAAGCGATGTCGAGTTCGGCGCTTCCCGGTTGCGGTCCGGGATCAGGTTGCGACGAGGTACTAAGCAGCGCTTGGTCCAAGGTGCTTGGGATCCCAGTGGCGGCACTGGCTGTGTTGCTGTATGCCACAATTCTCGTGGCCGTATTGAGTCTGAACACACGGCTACCTTTACGGTTTCAGCGATTGTCGTGGATGATTCTGATCATGGAATCAGTTATTACCATCGCCGCAGCCGCTTATTTTCTGGCCCTGCAGATCGGGCTGATCGGTTTGTTGTGCAAGTATTGCGCTGCGACTCACGGGGTGGGGATGATTCTGGCGATCACGCTATTACTGTTTGCCCCTGTGGGACGTTCGGGGGGAGAAGCCGCGGTGACGATCCGTATCCCACTGGCGGTGGCGATCTCGGCCGTGGGCATGGCCGCCGTGGTCTCGTTGATGGTAGTGCAGATGGTGTTTCCCACGCCCACAATGATGATCCTCAGCTCAACGCAGTCTGACGGCACCACTGTGAACGCACAGCCGGAGAACGTTGATGCTTCACTTGAGATTGATACGGGGCCGGGTCCAACCCGGCGGATTTCGGTGCTGGGACGAAAAGTCGAATTGGAGCCCCACCAGCACCCGACGTATGGTTCACCAGACGCTCCGGTGCTCCTCCTTGAGGTGTTTGACTACACCTGCCCGCATTGCCGCCGCATGCATGGCTTGATCAAGCAGGCCCGTGCGCGTTATGGAGATCAGTTTGCAGTCATTCGTCTGGTATCACCGTTGGATGGCGATTGCAACTCCAAGATTGAGAAGACGCACAGACGGCATCAAGACGCTTGCGAGCTTGCGGAACTGGCTATGGCAGTCTGGAGGGCCAAACCAGAGAAATTTGGAGCTTTTGAAGACTATCTTTTCTACAACGAACAACCGCCATCGCAGCATGCGGCCCGGCGAGTGGCGGCCAAACTGGTTGGTGAGCAGGTGATCGCTGAAGCCCTTGAGGACCAGTGGATCAAGGATCAGATCCAACGGAATCTGAAGATGCATCGACTGACTGAGGTCTCGTCGGTTCCGCTGTTTATCTACGGGTCGTCGACGATTCTTGGGAAACCTTCAACGGAGCAAGAACTGTATGACGTATTGGAGAAAGCCACACCACTGCGACCAATCCTGCAAAGCACGCCGTAGCATCCGGTGACCATCAACGGGTATTCAGGATCCGTTCTTCCATGACCACCGCGATTGATTTGCCGCCGGGCATCACCGCCCAACTCAAGGTGGGACTCGAGATTCATGTCGAGTTGGCCACGCGTTCCAAGCTATGGACCACGGCACCCAATGTTGCGCATGCTGAGTTCTTCGACGCAGAACCAAACTCGCTGCTTGATCCGGTGGTCCTTGGTATGCCAGGGGTGTTGCCGGTGCTGAATCGTGCTGCCGTTGAGATGTCGATCAAGGTCGGACAGGCGATGGGTTGCCGGATTGCCCACCGGGCGATGTGGGATCGAAAGAGCTATTACTACCCTGATCTGCCGAAAAACTATCAGATCAGCCAGTACGAACAGCCATTGTGTGCTGAAGGTTCAATCGAAATCCCATTGATGGAAGGAAGCGGTCGGGTACTGCGGATCGGGATTGTCCGCGCACATCTGGAGGAGGACGCCGGCAAGCTGTTGCATGAAGCTCCTGGCGGGTTGGCGATCGATGGCTCGATTGTGGATCTGAACCGCGCTGGAACACCACTGCTGGAGATCGTGACCGAACCTGACTTTGATTCCGCAGATGACGCGGTGACATTCTGCACGGCGCTACGTGACATCTGTCGGCACCTAGGCGTATCCGAGGGCATCATGCAGCGTGGACACATGCGTTTCGAGCCTAATATCAATGTGCTCATTGAGCAGGATGGGCAATGCCACGCCACGCCCATTGTCGAGATCAAGAACCTCAACTCATTCAAGGCGGTGCATGCTGCGATCGAGTACGAGCATCATCGCCAGATAGATGAATGGCTGGAGACGGGCCGCACGATGGGTGCGAGGGCGAAGACGACTCGTGGGTGGGACGACGAACGGGGTGTCAGCGTGCTCCAGCGGGAAAAAGAGGACGCCGATGAGTACCGTTACTTTCCCGACCCCGATCTAGTCGTGCTCGAAATCGATGAACAGTGGCTGATGAAGATCGCCGCCGAGATGCCAGAATTACCCCAAGATCGCTTGGCACGGTATGTCGGTTCGCACGGTCTGGACCCGAAGCACGCACGGCAACTGATAGACGAGCCAGCCACGGCCCGGTTCTACGATGCGGTTGTGAATGAAGACGTTGATCCGAAACGGGCCGCGGCCATGCTCCTGAATCTGGCCGCCAAGCGTGCCAACGATCGCGGATGTCGGATTGATCATCTGGGGATTCAACCCCGACAGATCAAGCAGATCGCCGACCTTGTGGCATCCGACAAGATCAGTTCCACCGGTGCCGACGATCTGTTTGGCTTTTGCTGTCAGTCGCCACAACCTGCTGAGGATCTGGCCCAGATTCACGGTCTGCTTCAGGTGTCTGACACCGGTGAACTTGAAAGCTGGATCGATCAAGTTCTGAATGATTCTAAGAATTGCAAAGCCATTGATGATATTCGTGGCGGCAAAGATAAGGCCATCGGTGCTCTGGTCGGGAAAATCATGAAACTGTCAAAAGGAAAAGCGAATCCAAAGCGGTTGGGGGAAATGCTCAAGAGTCGGCTCCAATGATTCGTAACCAACGTGATCACCAATAGTTTTGGATTTGGGTGGGGTTCATCCCCTACTCAAGCCAGGATATCGATTTGCGTCTTTAGAACAACGGTACGGGATGTAGTGCTGTTGCGAGGTTATCGGGGCTATTGGCACAAGTCGCCAGCGGCAATGGCTATCTGAGAATCGCTAAATTTACATTGCGGGGCAACTTTCTGTGCAGTTGCGATAGCCATCCGGGGTCTAATGGATCGGGATGTCTGCCCAATGGTACTTGGGGGGCATGTTTGCGTACTCAGGTGCCGGAAGCTGATTACGGTCGCGTCAGAGACAATTCGATGCACATCATGCAACTGAATCACGTGGCCCTTCACTGCGACGACCTAGAAGCATCGGTACAGTTTTATCACGAGGGGCTGGGGCTGGCACCCATGCCGCAACCTGCATTCGGTTTTCCGGGAGCATAGTTCCATATCGGGAACAGTCAGGAATTGCACCTGCTCGTTCGTCCAGCCACTGATCCGGGTGGGTACACGGTGCCGCGTGAACGGCACTGGGCGCTGTAGGTCGCGGACATCGCTGCTGCCGCCACTCGCCTGCGTAAGAATCAATCGCGTTTGATCCCCCGTGACGCCGCCCCGATGGTGCTGTACAGATCTTTCTTCGCGACCCGGATGGGCACGTGATCGAATTATGCCAGTTGCCGGGGGGAGGTTGCATCACCATGCTGTTAGGTGGCCGCCAGAGGCGGTCCGCAAAGGGTGGGAGATAATAAATCACGCGGTTCCCGTAAGTCCTGCCTAAGACGAATCGGCATGCTTCACAGCCCAAAGTCTCAGACGGCGAGAAGTGCGAGCTGCTTCGTATCGATCTTGCCCAAGGTGTAGAATCGTCCAGTGGCAACAGGTCGGATCCATAGCCTTTCGCTTGCCAATGGGTGTAAGTCTGCCAATGACCAGCCAAGTCCGGATGGATAACATGCTCCCATGAGCAACAGTGCCGCAGCCACAATGCAGACGGATTCACCATGGCGGCCAAGACTGCACGCCGGATTGGTCGGTACTGCCTTGCTGGTTGTGATCGTGTTACTGTGCTTTATGACGCTCCCATGGTCGATGCCACGGTATGATCAGCAGAACCGGGGCTCTGTCGATACCGCATCCAAGCGGCCTCCTAGCTGGACCGAACCAATGGGTACAGACAGCCTCGAGCGATCGTTGCTCTGGCGAGTCTTGCTCGGCGGAGCGATCAGTCTGGGTATTGGGATTTCAGCAGCTCTGATCGCGGTGGGTATTGGGGTTACCTGGGGCGCAGTAGCTGGGTATGCCGGTGGCCGGATCGATGCGGTTCTGATGCGGATTGTCGACGTGCTCTACGGCCTGCCCTACATTCTGCTTGTGGTCATGCTTGATCTGGCCCTTCAACCGGCTATTCGTGCCGCTGCCGCTACTATGCTGGCAGCAGATCTGGCCGAGGCGGTGGCGGACATGGCGACACTGCTACTGGCCATCGGTGGTGTGAGTTGGCTGACCATGGCACGAGTTGTTCGCGGTCAGGTGTTGAGCCTGAGAGGCCAGCCATTTATCGAAGCGGCGCGGGCCTACGGCACGAAACCCGCTCGAGTATTGCGGGTGCATGTGCTGCCAAACCTGGTGGGTGTGATC
>CAUZOD010000211.1:0-5610 GCA_963581115.1 Phycisphaerae bacterium
AATAATCGGCCTCAGTGAGCGCCGATGAAAACGTGTTGGATTCATGCCAGAAACGCGCAATCCCGATTCGGTATTGGCTCATGAAAGAAATAGTACCGATTCCTTCATGCCAAATACACACACGAACATTTCATTTGATCATCAAGCCAGAAATGAACCGAAGCCGAGGTCTTCGAATATCCATCTCTGCCACACAGGAGCGACCTGTATTTCAACAAGCGAGCAAGCATTCCCATGCGTGCTCGCGTCACAGGTATCGCTTCAGGTTCACCTTCTGCGATTCGGACGGACATCTTCCATCAACGTACCGTGTGAACCAGCCCATGGTGACAGCACAGGCAGGCACTTGCAATTCCGCGTGGGCATGCCGTCCATCCCGTTGAACCATACCATTTGCCACCACGTCAACCTGTTCAAATACATCAACCAATTCTATGAACCGATCGCATCAGTATTAAGACTCTTCCAACTGCGGGCTTATGGATCCATCTGTCTATCCGATTGATTGGCAAGCATCACGCGCAGGCAGTTCCCACCGACAATCTTACCAATGTCGTCATCAGAATAACCACGCTGAACCATCCCCACGGTAAACAGAGGCCAATTGGTCCATGCAAGGGAGCCAGTGCGGCACTCGTCCTCAGCCCCGGGCTTTAGCAACGGATCATTGGGTGACCAATGACTCCAGAAACTTTTCTTCTGCTTTACCTGCCCGAGGATCTGATCGACTCCTGATGGATGTGGTGGCTGGTATGTTGCATCACATCCGATGGCCACATGGCGGGCACCGAAGCGTTTTGTCAGGTAGTCGATATGGTCGAGCATGGCCAAAATATCGCCTGAACGACCGAGGAATGGAGGAATCGCACAAACCCCAATGTAGCCGTTGTGATCACAGATAGATTCAATCACCTCGTCAGATTTGTTGCGCACGTGATCGTTCATCGCCCGGGCACCCGTGTGGCTGGCAACAATCGGATTTTCAGAAGCACGTGCCGCTTCCAAGCTAGTTTGTTCACCACTATGGGCCACATCGACAATCACGCCGAGCCGATTCATTTCCCGGATTACATCCCGGCCATAGTCAGCCAAACCTCCGTTGGCCGGTTCGACGCAGCCATCACCACAGCGATTGCGGCGATTGTAGGTCAGGTGCATGATCCGCACACCCGTGTGATAGAACGTACGGATCCACTTCATTTCGTCGTCCCAGAAGTCCCAATGCTGATCCATGATCGGATTGTTCAAACTGAACACAAGGCACTGGCGTTTTTCCTGCTTGGCACGATGGATATCTGCAACACTGACGGCCTTGGTTACACGATCTGACAACTCGTCACAGACGAAGGTAAACCACGACATGCGCTCTAGAGATTCAAAGACGTTGCGCCCCTCACCGGCATTTTGGATCACGCACGTCACCCCGGCTGCCTCGATCGCCTGGTCAAACTCGGACCGAGCCGCCTTGTCATTTATCACGCCCGTGACCATCAAACAGTGAACCAACTTCTGCAGATCCAGCTGAGTCGCACCGGCCTCGTAGGCCTGCTCCACCTGACTTTTCATGTCCGACGGCACGGATAAGGCATTGAATCCGTAAGCATCAACGACCACGGCATCGCGGTGCAGTTGCAGACCATGTTCCAACTCTGATGGCGTCGGCTTGAGCAAGGCCAGCGCCCGCTCACGGGCATTGTGGATCAGATCATTCATGGGAGAACACCCAGTCTAGGTTCCGGAGTTTTCAATCGTGGGTTCGGGACATCCTGGCACTTGACTTCTTCTCCCGGTCATCCGGTGAGCAGGAGCCTGTTGTTTGTACATGGCGATGTCCTGAAGGCACCGTCAGGTTTTTCAAGCATCTTCTTCCACCATTGTTTACCGCTTGCTGCAAAATAGTGATTGAACCGGCATAACCATGCACCAGAGTGGCCTATGATACAATGCTTCAATTAAGGCTTGGGCATCATGACCACGTCACCCTCTGTTAATATCCGGGCTTGCGGCCACGAACTGGACCCGAGTCCGCAGTGTCTCGGTACGCTGCGTGATTGCACAAGTATCGCCGATAAACCCGAGACTTTACACCACCACATGTGGGAGCACGGCTACGTGTTTCTGCGTGGGGTCTTGGATCGCAACGAAGTTTTAGCGACGCGCCTGGCAATTGTTGAGAAACTGGTCGATGTCGGTGCTGTGGATCCCGCTTACCCACGGATGGACGCCGTGGCTCACACTGACTACAACAACAACGCCCAACATGATCTGGCCCCGAAAATTCCACAGCTGCATCGACTGCTCTACAACGGTCAAATGATACAGTTCATGACCCGGTTCCTGGGTGAGCCGGTTCGCCACTATGACTACACATGGCTGCGGGTACTCGCACCAGGTAAGAGTACCCCGCCACACTGCGACGTGGTGTACATGGGCCGCGGCACCACGCAGCGGCTGTACACCGCGTGGACACCGCTGGGTGATATCGACCACGCGATGGGGGGCCTGGCAATCCTGGAAAATTCGCATCAGCACCAACGCCTACAGCAGACTTATTGCCAAGTAGACGTGGATACATACTGCATGAACCGGTCCAGCGGCCAGCAGGTCAAGGCCATGTTGGGCGAAAATGGGGCCCTATCCAGAAACCCACGCCAGCTACGCCATGGACTTGGTGGTCGCTGGTTGGTTGGTGAGTACCGCGCCGGTGACCTGCTGGTATTCAATGTCTTCATGGTACACTGCGGCTTGGACAACCAGACCGATCGCGTACGTCTTTCCTCAGACAGCCGATACCAGCCCCAAAGTGAGCCAATCGATGAGCGTTGGAATGGGTCGAACCCTACCACCCATGGTTCAGGTGCCAAGCGGGGTCGAATCTGCTGAGCCACCAGTTCGCATCAAAGGGCTCCGCCCTTGATAAATACTGACAAGTCGTCCGTTACAATTGCATCTATGCGCCCAAATTGTTGGCATGCATGTATCCCTTGTTCGCTTCTGTAACCAAACATTTAAATAAGGTCAGGCATGATTCAAAAAACCACGATGGTGATTCTCCTGATGCCAGCTTTGATTCTGGTATTGGGCAGTAGCCTACCCGCTGCCCCGCCACCGCAAAAACCTGCAGGCTACTGGTCGTTCAATAGCACTGATATCGACCACGATCAGGTACTCGACTCCAGTGGCAATGGCCACGCCGCTCAGATTGAACGTGGAGTACTGGTCACCGGTCGCATCGGCCAGGCCTTGGAACTGGCAGGTGGCGGTAACGGTGTCACCATCGAGGGATTGGGACTGATAGGCCAGCAACAATCCATTTGCCTCTGGATTAAACAAACCGCCGGTGGCTATGTCCAACGATTGATCTACATCAACGGGCTCTACCAGGTGGGCTTTGCTGGTAAAACTCTGTTTGTGCATACCGGTCGGGCCAGTCGAGGCGACCCCAACATGCCGATGGCGGACCTGGACATTGCCTTGGATCAGTGGACCTTTCTGGCCATTACCTGGGACACTGCAGCCGTAAACGAACATGTGAAGGTATACGTCAACGGCCAACTGCGAGCGACGGGCACACTGGATATTGTCAAGAATCAGACGTTGAAGTTGAATACCCTGCGGATCGGCCACACGGGTGATATAGACTCCGCTGACCAGAGCTTTGTCGGAACGGTCGATGAAGTTGCGGTGTACACACGAACATTGCCGGCTGAACAGATTGCTGCTTACTACGACAGAGTCAAAGAATCGGTTGGTGAGCCGGGTGCATCTTTCACTCACCGCGTGATCGTATCACGACAAAGCGCTATCCCACCTGAACCCTATTACCCTCAGAACCCGTATACCGGGCGCAAAAAGCTGCTGCGCGTCGCCAGTGAGTTGATCAGCCGGTTCCTGGATTCACAGTCCATAGCCGAAGCCGATCTGCCCTCGCTGGTGGCCAAGTGGCAGCAGACTGGGATCGACGGCATGGTATTCAACATCTCCAGCAACCGGCGCAATGAAACCAACCGGTACTGGAACATGTGCGGCCAGTGGTGGGCACTGATCCCGCGAACCTACGAGGAACTTGAGCCAGACATCCGAGCTTTTCAATCCGTCAAAGACTGGGGACGGGTTACCGACAACTTTCTCTGGTCTTCCTATGCTGTCTGGGGAAACAAGCTTGAGGCCCAGAATTGGTTCAATGACAGCCACTGGGACATCATCTTGGCCAACGTGCGCCTGCAGGCCCGGGTGGCTCGCGAGTGCGGATTCAAGGGCATCCTTCTCGACCTAGAGCAATACACAGGTCATGGCGCCGAAGGAACCTGGCATATTCCGTTTAACTACCCGAACTATCGGGAGGATGGCTACATTAAGGAAGGGCGTGACACTCCACGCTCCTTCTCTGAAGTGGCGGCCAAAATCCGCCAGCGCGGTACTCAGTATGCCCAAACCGTTTGCACGGGATTCCCGGGACTCAAGATCCTCATAATTCCAGGCCTGTACGAGTGGACCGACCGCGGGGAAAACGAACCGCTGGAAGACCGACACTATGGTCTGTACCCGGCCTTCATCAACGGGATGCTGGAAGGCCTCGACAGCGAAGCCACTTTGATCAGCGGAAATGAGCTTACCTACAGTAAGACCCGATACGTCGACATTGGCCAGGAGCGAAGGCGATTCGAAGAAGCCATCGAAAATCTGTGTGATGCGCCCGACCACCTGAAGCAGCGAATGAGTTTCGCCGCCGGCATCTGGGTCGATACAGGGCGCACCTGGAGTGACACCGACGTAAACAAAAATGAAAGATCTCCCCAAGATCACGAGCGAGCAGTACGCAATGCATTCATTGCATCAGATGAATACGCCTGGATCTATGGCGAGCAGTCGCGGTTTTTACTCGGCACCCCAACACCTCTGATGCACAAGTATTTCCAAGCAAATATCGACGCTCATGATCTAGTCAAGCGGCCTTGATATCCCTATGTTTGGGATCTGAAATCGCAGTGGCGGTAAACCATGCAGAAGGAACCTACTTCCCCTCCACTGCACCGAATCCCCATTAAGACCGCACATCGTCGGATTGTCACACCCATTCCGGCACCTCAGTCACAACCGGTTCTTGAGAAACTGCGGCGTTACGAGCCACGGGCCTTGGATGTGCTCCCGCCGGTGCTATGGGATCGGGCCCAAGGACACCAGATCTACGATGCCTTCGGTAATTGCTGGATCGACTTCACTTCGGGAATCTACGTCGCCAACGTTGGGCACGCCCACCCCGACGTCTGTGCCGCGTTGCATCAGCAGATCGGCCAACCACTCCTTCACGCCTATCTTTACGCCACCGAGATACGGGCGCGGTTGGTGGAAAAACTTGTACAGATCAGCGCACCGAATCTGACCAAGACCTTTCTCGCATCGACCGGTTCGGAAACAATTGAAGTGGCGATTAAGCTCGCCCGCCTGCATGGACTCGCAATCGATGCCAAGAAAACCGTGATTGTTTCACACGCAGGCGCCTACCACGGGCGCACCATGGGTGCCCAACAACTAGCTTCGGCACCGGACCAACAGAAATGGATCGTCCACCCAGACCCTGATCTGGTCCAGATTCCCTTCCCAGCGGGT
>CAUZOD010000212.1:0-5600 GCA_963581115.1 Phycisphaerae bacterium
TCGTGGACCTGAATGTTGGGCTCTGGGCTCGGATCTCCACCGTCCTGTAAATCAGCGGTGGCAGTTGGCCCATGGACAAAGATCCATGCGAAGATTGCGCAGGCCAGGAGGTACGGGAATGGCCCTCTGTGCGCACAGAGTTGAACCGGCATCTTCGAGCGGTCCATTGCCATGTACGACCGAGGTGCTAATTGATTGGAAATATGGGGCAAAGATTAAGTTCCTAGATCCCGGACCTTAGGGTAGCTGCCATCGTGCAATCTCCATTTGCACTGACTGAGTGCCCGCGGCTTCTGGATTATCCGCATTACGATAAGAATACGGCGTTAACAGTGTGCCGTCATTCAACTGGATGGTATTGCCGAAGCCACCGCCACTGAGATTTCCTTCCGGGGTTTTACCGTCGATGATGATGATGTCGTGGTCAAAAGAAAACGAGAACCCATCCTCTGTTTCTTTGCCAACGACGGCCCGTACACCCAAGGGCAGATCTAGCGATCGCACGGTGTAGGTCAATAGCAATCGACCGTCCTGCAGGTGCAGAATGGAGGGATACATGGTGCCATAACCGCCCATGTTCCCATGCACCTGCCATGAGTGGCCGTAGTCATCCGAGCGCAGAACGACCAACCGCTCGGCCTGATCGTAGTGCACTTTTTCCGGTAGGGATTTTCCTTCGATGGGCCACTGCTTCTGATTGACGCGGCAGAGTGCAAGGACACGGCCCGCCCGGTTCTGCCAGAAGAAAGCTTCGGCCCAGAGGGGATCGGTGTATTTAGGCGGCTTGCCGTGCACGGTGACGGGTTCATGGGTCCAGGTCAATCCCTGATCATGGCTGCGATAGATGATGTCGGGCTGATCTTCGATACTGGAAATTCCAAGGATCACCGATTTGTCCTGAAGTTCGAGCGCGTTACGAGAACTATGGATCCAGATGCCGGGTCGATATTCATCGGGCATCAGCAGGCGAGCCAGCCAGGTCCGGCCGCTATCAACCGAGCGATAGACGTAGCTCTGGACGTGCCCGACAGGGTTGCGGTGGTCCCGGGGGTGAAGATGCATCGTCAGCAGCAGGGTGCCGTCTGACAGGGGACACAGGTAGGGTTCGCGCGGCAGGACGTCGGCGGCGACGTCTGGGTCGGACCAGCTGCGCCCATCGTCGGCGGAACGAAAGAACAGCACGTCCTCATGCATGTAGGCCCGTCCGCTGGGCATCTTCTTTTCGAGTTCGTGGCCGCGAAACGCCGTTAGGAGCAGTTCGCCATCGGGTCGCTGCACCGCCATCGGCTTGTAGTCGCCCGGGGCACCTAGCGGGATGCGATCGACGGGCAGGCCATCGGCGGGCAGTGTGTGGGGATGGCGTACGGTAATCGTGTCGGTCGTTGGTGTCATGGTGCAGCAGTGTCTTGAAATGTGAGTCGGAGTGATTGATAGGGTACCATTGTGCCAAGAATAATAGCAGCGGTGATCATGAGGCCAAACATACTATCTCTCGGGCCGTGGTACGCGAATCTGAGATTGCTAGTCCAGCTTTCGGCAGCATGAATGCGTAAAGGCCAAGAATATCGACCCACGCTAGTTCCTCGGCAAGAAGCAGGTCGAATCGAACTCCGTCTCGCACTACCCCAGCTGTCCTTGCTTGTGCTTCCTCACGTATTCCAGTTCGGTTTTGTCCCCGATGCACGGTGGGATGTTGGCCACGGCGTCTTTGTGCATGCGGTGGGCGATGCCGGAGGCGATGACCGAATCTCGTGCCGAGGGCAGGCCCAGATCACGGCCGGCGTCCAGGCTGCGCGTGAACAGGTCGATCATGACATCCAGTTTCTTGCCGCCGTAGGGTCCGGTCTTGTTTACCGTTTCGCCAACACCGTGCATTTTTACCTGTACGTTTGCAAAATCGTGTTCATAACGGGCAATACCTCGGGTTCCGATGGCTTCGAGATAACCACGGTTGGTGGGGTCCTTGGCCATCTGGCCATAGACGAACCCAACAGTCAGTTCAAAGACGATTCCATTTTGGAACCGACCATGTGAAGTGACCCACCACGGTTCAGGCTCTGACCAAAGGCGCACGGCGTGGGCATGCCACTGGTCGTATTCACTGGCGGCGTACCAACGGGCGACGTCAACATAATGCATGCCACAGTCGCGAAACACGGGCCCCTCGGGCAGGTGGCCTTCGCCGGGCAGACGCCCGCAGGTCATGTGGCAGATACGGATGATGCCAAGTTGGCCAATCTTGCCTTCGGCGATAAAGCGGCGAATATTGTGGTGGTACCAGGCATTGCGATTGAAGAGGTTGACCGCGACCAGGCGGTCGGAGGCTTCGATTTCAGCCAGCAGTGCCTTTTCGGTGGCCAGGTCTGCGGCGATCGGTTTTTCGGCGATCACGTGCTTGCCCGCGGCCAGGGCGCGGCGGATCTGCTCAGCCCGCAGGTCGGCCAGAGTGAACAGGCCGACGGTATTGATTGACCGGTCGGCCAACACCGCATCAAAGTCATTGCTGATTCGCGCCTTTGGTGCCAGCGAAGCAGCGGCGCGGCGACGGTCCGGGTCGCATTCGCAGATGCAAACCAGATCCCACCGGGGCTCGGTCACGAACTGCTCGACCCAACGCGAGCCCATCTTGCCACAGCCAATAATGGCGATCTTGTATCTGGCTGGCGTTGGTTTGGGCATTCGGTGCGGGTTTCTTGCCAACTGTGATCGGACACGACAGCAGGGGGTATTATGGCCCCTCGCTTGCACCATCTTAGAATATTGTCTGCTGATTGGTGGTTGCGGCAACATCTTTTGGCCAGGTGATACGGTTGGGCTGGTCGGCGGATGAAGTATTCAAAGCCAAACCAAGGGAAGTTCGCCACGCTCTGCGTTGTTGTGATCTGGTTTTGATTCTGGGCATTGCTGATCCGAAGCTAGAAGACCATGAGGAATCACTTTTGTCCGGGCAGTGACGGGAATTCTCATCTGTATTACTATCTGGCAGATAGCGAAAACTCACTGACAAACATTGGTCGGCGGCTTTGTCCGTACCGATGCAGCCAATTCATTTTTCATTTTGTCTGGCAGTAAGGAGCAGAGCGTATGGTACAGGTCACGGACTGGCAGCGTGCCCATGTCGAAACGGGGTTTTATCCACCTGTGACGTACCTGATGATCGATGACCAGCACGTGGAGAAGCTGGATCGTGTTCGGCGGATCCCAGGAGTGCCGGAAAAATTGCCGGGACAAATTATTACCCCGAAGCATCCGTGGGAAGGTCAGTACGTCTGGGCGCACAGTGGGTTGTTGTACGATGAGGACGAGAAGCTGTTTAAGTTCTGGTATCACTGCAACGATCCACATTTCGCGGCGCGGTATCCGGAGCTACGCTGGGGTGACCGACCGGCCTATGCAATCTCGAAGGATGGCCAACATTGGCATAAACCGGAACTTGGCGTGGTCCAGTGGCAGGATTCAAAGCGGAACAATCTTGTTGACTTCCCACCCTATGGCGGCGATGGGCCGTTGGGCAGTCTGTTTCGCAATCCTGACTTCAAGGATCGCAATCGCTACTTGGCCATGGGTATGGCTCGGTTCCGCACGCCGCGAGGTCAGAAGCCCCAGTACTGGTATGACGGCGCCGGTTATCAGTTAAGAAGGAAAAACAAAAGTGACGTGCCGATCACCTGTGGTTTCTACGTATATCACTCACCCGACGGATTCAAGTGGAATCGCCGCACGCGGCACGGGATGAGCAATACAATCTGCACCGACAATATGATGGCCCACGGCTATGACCCTCAGTTGCGCCAGTGGATTATCTGGAACCAGGCGAGAACACCGGACAAGTTTCGGACCATCGGTGTCAGTTTCACTGATGACCTGAACCGGATCCCATTTCCCCAGGAGATTCTGACGCCGGATGATGAGGACCCGCCCGGTTGTCAGTTCAATCATATGGTGGCTCAGAAAGTTCCCGGTGGGTACGTGGGCCTGGTCGTCGACTTTCGGCCTCACGAAGGGTGCAAGAAAGAGCCGCAACTGGCCTTCAGTCGTGATGCTCGCTCATGGACCCGGCCCTTGGGGCGGGCCCCGTTCATCCCTACAGGACAGCGAGGGCAGTGGGACGAGATGAACGTCTTCGCCCACAACCCGGTGCAGGTCGGTGACGACGTGTTCATTATGTACCACGGCAGCATCACTGGTAACGGAAGCTTCTTCCCCGAGCATCGTGGCAGTCGCACGAGCTACACCAAAATCACCGGCGGCTGGGGTGCTCTGTTACCAGACGGACGGCTCAACCTTCCCGGCATCGGCATGGCCAAGTTAAAACGCGACCGCTGGGCAGCCGTGGCCCCGGCCCACCGTGTTGGAGTTGTTCACACCAATCGCATGTATTGGGCCAATCAGAAGCTGATCATTAATGCCGATGCACACGGTGGAGCGATCCGTGCGGAACTACGCGATCATCATGGCAAGCCGGTGCCCGGATTCACCCTGGCCGATTCCGATCCTTTTACAGGCAACAAACTGTCGCATCAGATGTCCTGGAACGGGCGGCGCCTGTTGCCGAAGCAGATGCTCGGCACGGCTTATACTCAGCCGTCGGTTGGAAGGTTGATCTCAATCCGGTTTCATCTGGAGCGGACAAAATTGTATTCTTTTTCATGTTGATGGGATCAGATTCCGTTTGTGGCAACCGACAAAATATCTCATCGTTTCAATGTTTCACAGCCAGAAAATGAACGGAGACAATACGGCTGACCGGATCCGGATCGGCATGAATCGGGATCTGAAGTAAAGTAGTCTTAAGTTTTCAGCCTGGCTTCGCTGTAAAGTCTTCTAGACTTTGGCCAAAGGCTGGTGAAGTGGATTCAGTGAGGTACACGTTTCCGTTTTGGAACTCACCCATGTCTCTTGCCGATGCACACATTCATTTGTTTGAGAACGGATTTCAAAATTTTTTTCCGGCTCGGCCGGGAACATGTATTGACGAGGTGGCTTGCTATGACTCCTTGGCCCGTGAGCACAGTGTGATCGCAGCGATGGTCATTGGCTACGAGGGCGAGGCCTGCTACGAAGGCAACAACGACTATCTGGCTAGGGTAAAGCCGGATCATTCTTGGATTCGCCCAACCTGTTTCTGGGACCCGTCCTCGCCACCATCTTTGAAAATTCTTGAAGGTAGAAAGCAGCAGGGTTTTGTTGGCTTGGCCACGTATGTATTTGCCGATACGGTGGAGCCTCTGCAACATGTGCCCGACCACATCTGGTCTTGGCTCTGCAAGCAGAAGTGGCTGATCAGCTGTAACTTCAAGGGCGCCAATTGCTCAGCGTGGCAGGGAATTCTCCGACGCCATGAAACACTGCGGTTGGTCATCTCTCATCTGGGATCACCTCCGCGAGTGGGTCAGGTGATTGATCGCACCGAATCGCAACGGGTACTGGCCGACCTGTTGGCTCTTAGCTGTTTCCCGCATGTGCATGTCAAGTTGAGTGGGTTTTATTCCGTAACTGAACCTCGCCATGATTATCCGCACATACAGGTGTGGCCTTATGTCGAACAATTATTGGAGGCCTTTGGCCCACAGCGTCTGGTGTGGGGCTCGGACTTTACT
>CAUZOD010000213.1:0-5585 GCA_963581115.1 Phycisphaerae bacterium
GACATTTAATAATTGGTTCAGTTCCGGGCGCATGGCGTTAAGATCCGTTTCAGCAAGACTGGTGATCAGTCCGTTCCGGTGAAACTGGATGATCTACCCAAACCTTCGGGCCCCATCGCGCAATAACCCCGTCGACGCGTAATTCGGGACTCGTCATGAAAGACAACTCCTCACTAATGTCGCCTGGGAAACAGGATGAGTCCGAAGCATTATTCAGGCGTCCCATATCTGATAAGTCTTCGGGCAGAGAGATAAAGGCAACTTTTTCACCCTGCTGCAATAGCGGCTCCATGATCGTCTGGCCGATGCCGTGCCACTGCTAATACCAAATTTGGCACAATTATTTAAAACACAAAACTACCATCATGCTTGATTTTCCTATTATCGACACCCATCTCCACCTGTGGGACCCGCAACGGATCTCCTACCCGTGGCTGGCCGATATTCCAGTCTTGAACAAAACGTACCTGCTGGCAGAGTACAACCAGACCTGCAAGAAGCACCAGGTAGACAAAATGATCTTCCTGCAATGCGAGGCCGACTGCAGTCAATACAAGGATGAGGCCGACTGGGTCAGCGGCATCGCCCAAAACGAGCTACGCATCCAGGGGATCGTGCCGTGGGCTCCCCTGGAGCACGGCAAAGCCGCTCGCGACGCGGTGGCCGAACTGGCCCAAAACCCGCTGATCAAAGGGATCCGGCGCATCATCCAGTTCGAGTCTGATCCTGCCTGGTGCCTTCAACCGGATTTCGTAGCCGGAGTGCAGATGCTCAGTGAATTCGATCTGCATTTTGAGATATGCATCAAGGGCGCCCAGCAAACTGAAAATACACTGGAACTGGTTCGCCGATGCCCGGACGTCAAGTGCATTCTTAATCATATTGGCAAACCGCACATCGACATCGGCGAATTCCAGCCGTGGCAGGACCATATCTTGCAGTTCGCGTCCATGCCCAATGTCTGGTGCAAGGTGTCAGGACTGGTAGTCGAGGCAGACATAGCAAACTGGACCGCGGATGATCTGCGGCCCTACGTCAACCACGTGCTGAACAGCTTTGGCTTCGACCGGGTAATGTTCGGTGGCGACTGGCCCGTCGTGGTTCAAGCTGCTGAACTACACCGCTGGATTGAGGCGCTCGATGAAATCACCACCGACCGCAGTGACCTCCAGCGGCGTCAACTATTCCGTGAAACTGCAAGCCAATTCTATCGCTTGGGTAAATAGAAACGGGCCCGTCAAAAATCGTTTTGGCTCATGCAGGATATAGTGGTTGCCATTCCAGCGACTAGCGGTAACGGCACGGATTCCTTGCCAGTCCTATAATCCATCACCAATCTCGCGGCCAGCGGCCACCTCGGGATAACCAGCCCCAACGCTAAGTCGACGCCTAATATACGGTGTTGGTGGTGAATTTTAATGTGTACTCCCTCACAAAGATTGTTCGCCGCGTGGCAATGGGCCTTGTCGATTGGTCTAGCCGTTGGCCTTTTTCATTCCCCGCCCACTACACGTGCCCAAACGTTTGTGGATGCGACCGCAGAGGCCATGATTGATCACGTGCAATGGGAAATTCCTATCGATGACCGTCCGGAAGCATTGCGGATCACTGGCGGTGCCGCCGCAGGTGACTACGACAACGATGGGTGGGTCGACCTGTTTGTCACCCGCTTCGAACAGGCCGACATCCTCTACCGCAACCTGGGCAACGGCACTTTCGAAGATGTGTCGACTGAGGCAGGGTTTGTCCAATCGCTACGATCGAACGGTGCTACGTGGGGTGATGTCGACAACGACGGCAATCCAGACCTTTTCGTAACAACAGTTTCAGATCCAAGTCAGCGTTACTACCTGTACATGAACGATGGCATGGGGCATTTCACGGAGCAGGCCATCCCGCGCGGCGCAGCGATGAACAGTTTTACCGAGCACAAGGGGACCAGCGCCACTTTTGGGGACTACGACCGTGACGGCTATCTGGACCTGTACGTAGCCGAATGGGGAGGTGAAGACTCCAACAATCCAAGTGCAGTGCGAAGTCACAACCGGTTGCTTCGCAACATCGGCACTCTCTCACCAGGTAATTTCGAAGACCGAACCTTGGCCGCGGGCGTCTCTATTGATCTGGTCCCGGCAGTAACGGGCAAGTCTGAGATCATAGGCACATACGCATTCGCACCCTCTTTTTCCGATATGGACAGTGATGGGTACCCGGACCTAGTAATCGTCGGCGACTTTCAGACAAGTCGGCTGTTCTGGAACCGCCGTGATGGCACCTTCCAGGACGGAACCATCGATGCAGGAGTCGGAACCGATGAAAATGGTATGGGTTCTGCAATCGGAGACTACGATGGTGACGGTGATCTTGACTGGTTTGTCACCTCTATCTTCGACCCCGATGATATCTGTGCAGACACAACCTGCGCCTGGGGAACGACGGGCAATCGCCTGTACCGCAACGAAGGAGGACGGGCCTTTGCTGATGCGACCGATGATGCCGGTATCCGCGACGGTGACTGGGGCTGGGCAGCCGCATGGTTGGACTACGACAACGACACGGACCTTGACCTGATCATGACCAACGGCGTAGATTTTTCGGGCACCTTTGACGATCCGTTCAACCATGATCCCATGCACTTATGGCAGAATCAGCAAAACGGGCAATTCGTGGAAACATCCGCTGCGGAGGGTATTGTCGATACCGGGTCCGGCAAGGGCTTGCTCACGTTTGACTACGACAACGATGGAGACGTTGATGTCTTTGTGGTCAATCATGGGGGCCAACCAATCCTGTACAAAAACCAGACCGATGGCGCGAAGTCCTGGCTGCAGATCAATGTCGTCGGAGTGGTGTCCAACCGTGATGGGCTTGGTGCCCGAATTATGGTCGACCCCGATCTGCACGACCCCAACGACCAGATGATGGTTGAAATAAATGCTGCAAGCCATTATCTGGGCCAGAGCGATTCCAGAGCCCATTTTGGACTTGGTGATCATTCGAACTCGCTCGACCAAGTCATCATCCAATGGCCGAGCGGGGCAATACAGGTTGTGGAAAACCTGGATTCCAATCAGCGGCACGTGATCATCGAACCTACGGAAGGGGATCTAGATGCCAATGGCAATGTGGACGGAAATGACTTGCACCTGCTGCTGCA
Organism: Phycisphaerae bacterium; assembly: GCA_963581115.1. Lineage (GTDB taxonomy): Bacteria > Planctomycetota > Phycisphaerae > Phycisphaerales > Phycisphaeraceae > CAUZOD01. The sequence goes on from CAUZOD010000213.1 coordinate 3,158, forward strand.
GCAATGGGACCAGAAAGTACCCACCTTCTCTTGGCTCCATGGCGATGCGTCTGGTGATGGGCGCGTCGGTCAGAACGACCTAAACATCCTGCTCACCCATTGGCCTCAATCACTGTTACCGGTCTCTACCGTGCCGGAACCAATGTCGGCAATAATCTGTATCTCTTCAATCATGTCGGTGGCGGTATGTCGGCCGCCACGGAAATTGCGACGCTAAAAGAGCGGCGTTCCATCCTTTCCCGCTGCCTCCTGCCCCCGGCACCTACTATTTCTCCTTCTGCCCTATTTCTTCCGCTCAGTAGATACTCGTGAAATAGGGCGGCTTGGCCTGCCAAGGCCATGCAGTGCAATTTGTCTAAAATGCACTCTGCCCCTAGGGTCCGGGGCCAATGAACAATCGCCCAACCAAGGACACAAACCTTTGAACCCCCTATTACGAGGTACCTCATGAGCGCAGAACAAAAGGCAATCGAAGCGGGCATCCAGTTTCCAGATCAGGAGCAGGGTTATTTGAACATGTGTGCAACCAGCGGCAATCTGCTGTTTACTTCTGGACATGTCAGTGATGTCAAGGGCAAGCTGGGCGCCGACCTAGAGGTAGCGCAAGGCTACGAGGGGGCTAAGCAATGTGCCGTCAAGATCTTGCAATCCGTACACCACACCCATGGAACGCTTGATGGACTCCGCGTGGTGAAGTTGCTTGGCTGCGTCAATTCGACGCTGGAGTTCACCGACCATCACCTGGTCATCAATGGCGCATCTGACCTGCTCCATGAACTGTTCGGCAAGGACGGTGACGGCTGGCATGCCCGAAGTGCCCTGGGATTCGCATCCCTGCCTACGGGACCTGCCGTGGAGGTAGAGGCGATCTTCGAGATCAAAGGCTAGCCCCCTGGCCACCAACACGGGACATGCAGCGCAACGTCAGTGCGTATCGCGATCAGTCAGCATCGCCATAGTGCCACCATCGATTGCAATCGTCTGTCCAGTAATGCGGCTTGATTGCGGCCCCAGAAGAAATCCCACCAGTTGCCCGACGTCACTCGGCGTCACCAGATCCGGGAGCAGTTGCCGACAAGTAGCCCATGACTTGAAATAAGCCTCCGCGTCTGTACCCGATTCGTTGGCTACCCGCCGGCTCATGGGACTATCCACCAGTCCTGGCAAGATACAGTTGACGCGGATCCCCGCCGTGCCCAGATCAACTGCTGCCGCTCGCGTTGCCGAAACAACCGCGCCCTTGGTCGCCGCGTATGCCGTAAAGCCAGGCAATGTTTGGCCAGCATGCACCGAGCCGATGTTGACGATTGACCCACTAGGCCGCGTCAGCACACGGCCGACATCGCGCATCAGGCGAATCACGGCGTGCAGGTTCAGAGCCAACATGCGGTCAAGGTTCTGATCGGTCAATTGCCCGATGTCGGCTGGAAGGCTGATTGCGGCGTTGTTGACCAGGCCATCGATCCGCCCCGCCCATCGCTGAGCTGCGTCCACGATCTGCGAAGGAGCGTCGCGGCAGGTCAGGTCCACGCTCAGCCCCCGCACCTGACCGCCGCCAGAACTAATCTGATCAATAACGGTCGCAGTGGCGTCCTCGTCACAATCAACGATCAGGACTCGCCAGCCTTGATCCGCTAGTACCGCACTGATACCACTGCCGATTCCAAGGCCGGCGCCACCGGTCACAATGGCCAAATGTGACTCACTCATAATAGGACAAGCAAGAAGAGACTAGCACGACAATCCGGTTGCGATCAAGCCGGCCGCCACCGAGTTATGGCTCATTTCAAAACGATGGCACTTGCCCGGCTAGAAGCATCACCGATAATTCACCCTATCCCAAGGCTCCCCGCACCGGTGTGATCGATATCGCAGAGCCCCAAACCGATTCCCAGAATCTCCATGCACTGGCGACAACAACTGCAAATTCATACCCGAACGCCTGCCTCCCTCTGGAAGTTGGTGCTCGTGATTCTCACCTTTGGTGCCATGGTCGGCTACGCGGTTCAATACCGCTTCCAAGGCGACTTTGCTGACCATGCGCAATTGAAGTCGGCCCACAACACTTCCAGAGGATTTCTGGCTCCACTGGACCAGATGCTGGCAGAATCTGAACCGCCACTTGATGAGATTCTCGATTTCCTGGTTGAGTTCCACCATTTGCAGGAACAGATCACTTTCAGCCGTCTGACCGATCTCGACTTCGAACAATGGCTCGGGCAAATACCGATACAACAACGATTGATTGATTCCAGACTGGAACCACAACAGAAACAGGTCGTGTTGGAATTCTGGAACAGCCTCCATGAGGGTGAACCCACACACTCGCTGATCGTCGCCTCGCAACAGAAACCACCGATCCGCCATGCCAACCTGGCAATTGGGTTGTTCTGGGAAGCAAATGGTTCTTCGGTCCAGGCAGCAGAAG
>CAUZOD010000214.1:0-5538 GCA_963581115.1 Phycisphaerae bacterium
GCTGATATAAATATCACCATTGGGGGAAAACGCTACATCAGTGGGAAGGTTGAAATGGCTAGAGTCAGTGCCAGGGACCCCCTTGGTACCGAACTGCTGGATAATGTGCCCCTGGGAATTCATTTTAAAGACCACGTGAGCAGTTGCGTCGACCACCCAGATGTTTCCCTTTTGGTCGACACGTATTGAGTGAGCACCGCAGGAGTAGCATCCCGGAGGTCCGTAAACAGCCGTATATCCTGACGCACCGGGGCCACGGTCCTGAAGCTCAACTCCCGTAACCTTACCCTCGCTGATCAGCCCGTCGCCCCAGGAACGCAAGAACTTCCCCTCCAAGTCGAACTCCATGATCGGGTGGGCACCGCGATGAAACACCAGGAGATTGCCATCCTGGGTTGTTGCCGCGGCCACTACTTCGCCAAAATACCAAGGCGACGGAGTACCAACTAGGGTGGTTGCCTGCATTGGCCATGCCACTTGTTCATATTCTTGGTCAATTTCACCAACTTGCTCGACCTCACTTACTTGGTCGACCCCGCTAGAGCACTGGTAAAGCATAGCGCTAAGAACGAACAGGCTCAGCCGCCCGAAACGCATCCCCCATTTTCCTTTACCGATCATTTTCAAGGATTTCATAGTGCATCTCCATGTAGAAGCTCGTGCCACGCGGAACAGAAGACCGTGGTCTTAGTTCTCGATGAAACAGGACGCCCTGTCCGGTAGTCCTGGTACCGACAGAATAGCCAACCCCCAGCTGCGATGCAACGGATTTTATATTCCTACCTATGTCCGGGGTTCTATTTCACTGCACTGCAAACTTCAAGCACTGCCTATTTATGGTAAGCCAGCGACACAACCAGAACCTTTTAATTCTGGCCGACTTGGAGTGCCTCCCTGATCTCCTCCAAAACGACTCAAGCCTACCTCTAGCCCGCAGTGCTGGAACACGTACGGGCTCTCATGCTTAACACATGGGGGACTGGAAAGAATACAAGACTAGAATCCTGGAACTCGTCACCTGCCAGCCTGCAGCTTTTGCCTGAGTAGTCAGGAAAACAAACAGCGTAAGGCCTGCAACCAATATTGCGTCTTTACTGTCTGCGACCTATACTGGGCTTCAATGAAGTCCCCATTTTGGACTGGTTAGCCTAAGGAGGAATCAATGAGCACGCCAAAACTTTCCGCTGTGGAGAAAGCCCTGCTGTGCATAGGGCTTGTTTTTCTGTTGACCGGAGGGGGGCCTTTTCATGCCCGCGCGATGCAAGCGCAACAAAACACTCCAGCGCAGGGCTACATTAGTGGCACAGTCGAAAGTACCAATGGACCCGAGCGCGGCGTCTGGGTGATTGCTGAAACCAATGACCTGCCAACAAAGTTCGTCAAGATCGTTGTTACAAATGACGACGGCCGCTTCGTGTTACCCGAACTTCCGGATGCAACCTACGACGTCTGGGTGCGAGGATACGGCCTCATCGATTCCGCAAAAATCAAGGCAAAGCCTGGAAAAACAACACTGGCGCTCAAAGCAACGGTAGCAAACACCGCGCAAGAAGCCGCGGCAGTTTACCCAGGAAACTACTGGTATTCACTTATCGAACCGCCTTCCGTAGATGAATTTCCGGGCACTGGCGAAGAGGGTAATGGCATTTCGAGCTCCATGAAAACAAGGGCTCAATGGATTGACAGAATGAAGCAGGGTTGTCAATTGTGTCACCAAATGGGCACAAAGATCACCCGCACCCTCTCGCACTTAGACAACCTCAATTTTAAGTCCTCTGTTGAGGCCTGGGATCATCGGGTTCAACAAGGTGTCCGTGGCACCCAAATGTATGGCCGTCTCAGCACCTTCGGCCGTCCTCGAGCACTCGAAATGTTTTCTAACTGGACTGATCGCATTGCTGCAGGCGAAGTGCCGGTGGCTCCTCCTCGACCGAAAGGAATCGAGCGCAATGTGGTTTTGACTCTGTGGGACTGGGGTGTGGAAACCTCCTTTATTCACGATGAGATCGCCACAGACAAAAACAACCCGCACCTCAATGCATACGGACCCGTCTATGGTGCCTCGGCGGGGCATGGCAAGGTCAGCGTAGTGGATCCAATTAAAAACCGCGCATATGAGATGACCATTCCCACCCGAGAGGATCCAAAGACTATCCCGTCGCGTTTTCCGCGCCCGCTTGTCGCATCAACTTTCTACGGCTCGACGCATCATTGGTCAAACCCACCCGAGAACCCGGCCGATCCACACAATCCGATGATAGACAGTAAAGGCCGGCTGTGGCTAACCTCCACAATTCGTAGCCGGGAGAATCCAGAGTGGTGCGGCGACGGGTCGGAAAACAAGTTCGCCCAGTACTTCCCTCTTGACAGAGGCACCCGCCAGGCCTCCTATTACGATACCGATACGAAAAAGTGGACCCTTATCGATACCTGCTTTGGCACTCATCATCTTCAATTCGCTGGAGATGAGAACGAGACTCTTTACTTCAGCGGCGGCGGGGCGGTTATTGGCTGGATCAATACGAAAAAGTTTGATGAGACCGGAGATGAAAAGGCATCTCAAGGCTGGAGTCCCACTGTTCTAGACACCAACGGCGACGGCATCATCACTAGGCCCTGGAACGAACCGGTAGGTGCCGGCCGTTCCCAGGATGACGGAGGAGGTGGCGGCCGAAACATTTCGTTTGACCCCAATCTGGATACCCGCGTAAGAGCGGGTAGTTACGGTGTAGTGGTTAGTCCTGTGGATCACTCGTTGTGGGCCGCCAGCACGGATTTTCCTGGCTATATTTTCCGTTTCACACCCGGCGAGAATCCGCCGCAAACTAGCATTACTGAGAGGTTCCAGGTGCCTACCCCTGATACAGGTTTTGGTCCTCGTGGAATCGACATAGACCGTGACGGCGTCATCTGGACAGCGCTTTCCGGAAGTAGCCATTTGGCCAGCTTTGACCGGCGTAAGTGCAAAGTCTTCAAGGGACCGGAAACGCTTGACGGAAAACATTGCCCGGAAGGCTGGGCGCTTTTCCAAGTCCCCGGCCCAAATTTGAAAGGAACCGACGTGCGAGCTGACTTCCATTATTACAATTGGGTGGATCAGTTCAACACTCTGGGCCTTGGAGACAATATTCCAATTGCTACGGGATCCGGATCCGACTCAATGCAAGCACTCGTACCACAAACAGGTCAATGGGTGACACTTCGCGTGCCCTACCCGCTAGGCTTCTTCTCCCGGGGCGTCGACGGTCGGATCGATGACGCAGCAGCCGGATGGAAAGGCCGAGGTCTGTGGGCTAACTACGGAACGAATTACCCATGGCATACCGAAGGCGGCAAGGGAACCAAAAGTAAGATCGTTCATTTCCAATTAAGACCGGATCCGCTGGCGCACTGATGGCAGAGCAACTCGGGAAATAGGGAGTAGCTGGGCGTCAATCTGGTCGAGAGAGTTCCGGGCAACCTACTTTGGTGCTCTCTCTTAGCTTTGGATCTGCCGGAGCTTCCGCCCAATTTACGCCATCCTGGACCTTTGCGCCATTCAGCGGCGGGGCCCGAATAGACTCCACGCCATGATTCTGTGAGTAATAAGCTGAGCTCATCGAGGCATGAATGTCCGAGTGGCTGAAAAGCCTATAAGCTAGGGATCTAGCTCAGTTTTTTGCTGCATGAAACTGTGCAAGTATTCCAGCTGACTTTGCGTTCCGTGAAAATGTCCTTTTTTAAATCCCTAATTAATCTGAGAGACGGAATTGAAGCCGGTTCTTTTTGGCGATTTTGGATTGGATTACCCAGCCGAGAGCGCGTTGGTGGCTCGTAACTCAAGGGGTAACCGGAGAGAGACTCTCCATCTGTCTCTTAGCATGCTCCAGGTACCCAAGCACGGCGGTACGCGAGCGAAGGTTGACGATAGGCCGCAGGAAAAACCCCTTGAAGCCGGTCAGCAAGTCGCTGCGGGATCGCGTAATCGAAATCAGATAGGTGCCGCGACTATCGGAAGGGCGCTCGTCGTTGACCAAAAACCGCAACTCGAGGGTAGTACGGAAATAATGGCTGGCGTAGAGTTGTTTGATCGCAATTGCGTACGCAACACTGGACGGAAGCCCCACAGCCAGAGGATAGATAGCGACATGGTTGACCCGAGTGGTTTGTTGAAAACCAAAATCAACCACCGCCCAATAGAAAAAGTCTTCGGCGGCTGCAGGACGACCGTGCGGGTAATCGTCAAGATACTCCAAAAACTCGGGAACAGAAACGGGCATCGGAGTCCTGCTAGTAAGGAGCGAACGGAACTGCTCAGTGACGGAAAGCGGCTCACTGCCGTCATGGTAGTCCCCAAGCGCAATATTACCATCCACCTGATACCGGCTGACCAGATCGAGGATTATCTCGCGGGCGACCTCGTTAGCCTGGGCAGCTGCGTTGGGAGACGCCCAGGCAACTTCGTCCCGAAATCGGCGCATCGCGTTCGCCGAAAGCTTAACATCGCAATCGCCCGGACGACATTTCGATAAAGCTTCAACATCCAATGCGGGTAGCGTTAGAGACGCTAGATCCTCAAGCCGCGGGACGCTGCTGAATTTTCCGATCTGGGGGACACCCGAACCGCTTTCGAACTGCTCAATGTCGCGAAACCTGTCGATGTAGTGTTGAGCAGGAGTGTTGATGTATACTACCCCGACGTACGCAAGTTCCTCACGAACCGGAGTGTCGAGGCTCTTGATTACCGGCGAGCCCGCTGCGAGTACCCGCAAATCAGCGACCGAGAGGCCCATTCTGTACCTCAACAAATTGCCCATGATAGAACCAGGCTGTGCTACGGAAGAGGCGGCAATAATCAGTGGAGTAGGGCTCAACATAAGCCCGAAGGCTGCAAGCAGGAACAGGCGTTTACTGATATTCACCACGTCATTTATCTCACGGCGACGCTAGGGTGATCCTAAACAAGTTCATGTGGATGCCCACAACGTACTGGATCTATTCTGACTTACCGTACCGGCAGATGGAAATAATTTCCTTGTCTGCAGGCACCAGAGTTTTTCAAAGCAATTCTAGGCAACACAACGGTCTCCTGTGCTCAAGATTTTGCCCAATTTGAGACCCATAGTCTAGTTGAAGTGCCCGCGAATTAATTTTTTGTTGCAAGAACCATCTGAAATCGCCAGAATTTACTATGCAGGGTAGGTGCAGATAATGCCAAAGAGAAATTATGAGTCCGTGATCGGAACGACAAAGGCAGCCCAAGGAGTGTCGGTGAGCCCCATGCCCCTTTGCAGCGATCTTCTTGAGAGATTTTGTGGGAGGATTTACTTCACAAGATCAATTGTATTACCTCAACTTGAACTTAGAAAAGGAGAATTTTGAAATGTATGACCCATCAATGGTTCAGCCCATGCGTGATGAATTGACCCAAGTTGGTTTCAAGGAGCTACGGACAGCCGAGGAAGTTGACGCTCTTGTCTCACAGACAGAGAAATCGAGCCTGATATTCATCAATTCTGTATGTGGATGTGCGGCCGGCATAGCTAGACCGGCGATAAT
>CAUZOD010000215.1:0-5529 GCA_963581115.1 Phycisphaerae bacterium
GGCCCATGCTGCTGGGAAAGGATCCCCTCCAGACCGACCAGCTCTTCGCGCAGATGTGCGCCAGCATGAATGTCCGAGGGCACTCGACGGGCTTCATGCGGGATGCGATCGCCGGCGTGGACATCGCGCTGTGGGACATCAAGGGCAAAGCGATGGAACAATCGATTGGGAGCCTCCTGGCGGCGGGGGCCGAGCCGTTGCGGACAAGATTGCCCCTATACGTCTCCGGGCTGCGTGCCGACACACCGCAAGCCAAGGCCGAACTCGCCGAAGCGTGTTTCGATGAAGGGTACGCGGCGGTAAAGGTCTATCTCGGCCGTGGGGTGGAGAAGGATATTCGGATTGCCGAAACCCTATGGAGACAGCTCGGCGACCAGGGGCGTCTGCTGTCGGATCTGCTCTGGTCCTACCGCCTCCCGGACGCCATGCAGCTGTGCCGAGTGCTACAAGATTGTCGATTCGAGTGGATCGAGGCGCCGCTGGCGGTTGAAGATATCGAAGGCCACGCCCAGTTGGCCCGTACCCTTGACGTGGCCGTTGCCGCGGGCGAGGCGCTACGCAGCCACCATCAATTCGCCACCTGGATGGAACGAGGGGCGATGCGCATCGTCCAACCAGACGTTGCCCGATGCGGCATTACCGGAGCCTGGGACGTGGCGAGTCTGGCCCGGCAGCACGGCCTGCCGGTTGCGTTTCACGTCGGTGTGTGCCTAGGGATCGCCGTGGCGGCCACCTGGCAACTTGCGGCGGCGACCCCCAACTATTACCTGCAGGAGCATCAGCCGCCCTCATTCGAGCTGTCGAACCGTTTCTTCCGCGAGAAGCTCGAGATCTGTCGTGGTCAGGCCGTCGTTCCAGATCGGCCGGGACTGGGTGTGGATGTCGTGGTGGAGACATTGAAGCGACAGATGTGCACGAGTCGCTGAGACAAACCCTGCCCTCATGAATGATACCGTTTCCTAGGTGGGTTGAAGCACGCTTTCAACGGATTGCCGAATCGTGCGAATCGGAGCAGAGCAAGCCTCATAAGGCCGGAATGTTCTTATAATGGTATAAACTGCAAGGAGAACCAACCAATGCGATTGATTATGACCTTGCTACTGACCTCCGTTGCCCTACTCGGCTGCGATGGCAAAGGCGATGAGGCGGGGAACAAGAACACGACCACAAAGGTGGCTGACGGGATCCCCCCCATCACCTTCATGGCCGACCGTCCTGCCAATGTCAAGGACCTTGTCGAGGTTAAGAAGAACGCCAAGGTGGGTGACCCGATCACCTTCCTCGCCCGGGTCGGGGGACGGGGCAAGCCGTTCGTTGGGAAGCAGGCAATCTTCGTTGCTGCTGATCCGTCACTGCAATCCTGCGAACTCATTGCGGGCGAAGATCACTGTCGTGCCCCGTGGGACTACTGCTGCGAGGATAAAGTGCTGCTGCTCAACGGCATGGCCACCATCCGCATTCTCGGTGGGAACGGCCATCCCTTGGGTATCAACGCCAAGGGTGCCGGTGGTCTGCAAGTCTCTAAGTTCATCGTCGTCCAGGGCACGGTCAGTGACCGCAATGACGAAGGGCTCTTCATTGTAGATGCCAGCAGGATCTGGGTTGGTGGCAAGCCAACGTACGAAGATCCCCGTAAGGGTAGTATGTGATCAATAGTCGAGTCCGTGGGAAGAACACTTCCCAAAGTTCGCAGCGCCTTGGGCTATCGCACCGTTAACACGACCAGTATGCCCCAAAGCATTCAGGGTCCCTTGGGGGAGAGGACTGCTCACCCGAAGGCTATTGAGAAAACCCACAGCGTTTCGTATTCGAATCTTCGTGGGCAGGAAATACTACATCAGGATCAAGCTGAAACTTCTAAAGCCAGTGTTAGATCGATCCTCACGTTTTCCAAGCTCACATGCTTCCAATGGCGGGCCGTTTCGGCAGCGCGGCGGCAAACGCCGCCACACTCTCCCACTCTTCTCCCAGTGCATGCCGCGAATGGAGCGGCTCCGGTTGCCGATACACCACGTGTACAGTGCGCCGAATCCGTTGCGTATGCCGAACGGTACCACAGTGATAGCTAGCCATATTGAACACCACAGCAGAGCCGGCCCGGGCGTGGATGTCGATCCCACCGATCCGACGAGGATCTTCGCATCCGCAAGGATTCAGCCACGTTGGCTTCTCCGGATCCACATATCCAGTTTTCGCGTCGGCGATCCGCAGAACGCCCTCACCCCACTTATTGGAGTCGCTGTCCCTTGTCTTGGGCAACTGTCGCTTGGTCTTAGCGCTTTCTGGAATGATACTCGTGCAGTGAGATTCAGCGTCCACGTCGTCCATATAGAAGATCACCTGTATTGAGGGAGCGAAGAATTCGTTCCTGTCAGCGCCTTCCACAATGCCACCGTATTCACGATGCCACTTTTGCTCGAGACAGAGCGGATCACCACCATTAATGTCCGCTGTTGGTTCGATCGCACATGGCTCGCGCTTCATGACACTCAGGTGGGAAAACTGGGTACCCTGTCCAAGAATGCGGCACACCAAGGGCGCAATTGCCGGATGGTGAACCACGCCATCTAGCACCTCGGTCCTGTGCATCAGCTCTGGCGCAACACAACCTGCTGCTATATGCCCCTGGGGGCGTGGGCCAGGGTCCCAACGCTCTGGGTGCGCGACCCTATCGGCGTCAATCCCGTCATTGACCGTTGCCACCTCCGCCAATGAAATCGCCCCATGCACCACGACATACCCTTTTTCTGCAAAACATTTCAACTGCTCGTCCATCGCATCACTCCTTAAAGTCGGTTGAGCATGAATTATTCTGCCTGAGTACATGCATCACACTGCGAAACGACATCTTATCAAAATATCTGTAAAAACCTCCCGGTCGATTTCTATTCTCAGCCCAAGCCCCTGAGCAACGACGAAATAATCGCCTGCAGACAGGGCGGGCTCCTTATCCAGTTACGAGTCTTCTGACAAGATTCACCGCCTGTTTTGCATTGAAATTGTCGCAGAATGTTCAACACGTCGTAGTCGTAACGCAGAGTGAATTCATCCCGCTACGGCAAAATGAGTTGTTCGCGATGCCGCGTTTCATTGTGTCGATCTCTCCCCGTATGGGACCGTCACGTGCACTAAGGAATACAGGTTCGGCTTGGATGTGACAGGCACGTTATCGCCATAATCCAACCCATCACCTTGTCACTTCTCAGGTAAATAAGGCGGGTTCAACCGCATCTTAAATACTAAGTATGGTCGAACATATTGCTTGTATAATATTGGCAAAGGAGTCATTGTCACATGGACAGTTTTTTTACAATTCTACTTGGTCTATTGAGCCTAATGATACCCATCCTAATCGTAGTGGGGATCGTCTATTTCATATTAAGAATGGGATCAAAAGAATCCATAAGATTCTCACATAGGCATGCACTACGGATCTATTTCTACATCGTGACCCTGATTAGCATCGGGCTTGGCGGTGCTAGGTGGGATGTCCACCCTGATTAACGTTGGATTTGGTGAGGTGATTGGCCGAGAATTCAGTTATGGCAACGTGTATGAAGAGCACCGACACAACCAGGAGCATGAAAAGGACAACGCAACTACCTCTAATACTGAAGATAAACAGCACACCCTATCTGCAGAAGTTGAACTTGAAATGAAAGGCAGATTAATCGATGGCATAAGTTTAACGATAATTGGTTTATTCCTGCTGTTGATACATCTCTTCAGCAGACGGTGGATAGAAACGGAGAGCGAGCGATTGGACTCGCTCAGGAAACTGTACCTAATAGCTGGCCTAGTATTTTTCCCATTGTCACTTTTGGTTCTCTAGCAACAGGAATGCCTGAGACGCTGCGTTACGCTCTATTAGATGTCGCGCCCGGCGAAGAGACTCCAGGCGAACACCTATCCATCGCTATCATCGCATTGCTCGTGTGGATTTGCTACCTCGTTGCCACCTTGAAAATGTGCGCCACTCGCCAGTAAAATCCAGTCCCTGACGTAGTGGACAGATAGTGGTTTGCCCCCTGATTCCCCTATCGCTATCGTCTTTCATCTGGCCTTGCCCCCAGCAAAATTCGATTACACCCAGAAGCCCATGTTGGTGTGCCGACGCACCAACACACCCAGGGCCGCCAGAGCCAGCAGACAAACCGACGCAGGCTCCGGTACCTCTGCACCGACCGGCCCGAGTGTATTACCGAAGTTCTGCTGCACAATGATCAGGTCTGCGCCGGTGACTTGACCGTCGTCGTTGGCGTCGCCGGGGAACAGACCGTCGGTGGGCGTGTTGGGATCAACGTTGCCGAAGTTCTGCTGCACAATGACCAAATCCGCGCCGGTGACCTGGTTGTCGTTGTTTGCATCGCCGAGAAGAAAATTGAAAATGACCTCCAAGGCAACGAAGGTGGGGTGATAGGCCACGTCCAGGGAAAGGCCGCCACCCAATCCAGGCATGTTCGTGGTAGCAAACGTGCCAGTCACACCGCCGTCTGCGGAGATGATGGTAAACGTATCTCCCAAGCCGGGAGAAAAGCCATTGATCAACATCGCGTCGAGTGTTGATGCAAGACTGACGGAGCCGGCGATATCCAGCTGGTCGTATTCGCCTGGCGCAGTGCCGCCAAGTTCGATCTGGGTGGTAGAGGCGGTTCCCAGAACTACATCGCCGCCAAAGGACATTGTGCCGGGGCTGGAGCCGGGCGAGAGGTCACCTTCTACAAAGGTCGTGCCTGAACCGGTAAAACTATTGCCGGAAACAGAACCAAAGTAGACCGCAGTAGAGCCTGCGATTACGTTTATGATTCCGCCGTTCACCAAGTCGTCCCAGAAAGTGACATTGCTGTACCCAGTGACCGTGATGGAAGCCTTGGACTGATTGTCGACATCGCCATAAACGCCCGAAATGCCAAAGGAGATACCAACGTTGCCCTGGTTCGTCAGCCCGCCATTGAATCGCATGATGGCATGCCGGGCAGTGATGTTGCCGATTACCTTGGCGTTGGTCAGTCTGCCGTCAAATTCGATTTCGGCTGCCTGCGTGGCATGGCCAACGACGTCAATGCGACATCCATTACCTTGCTCGGAGGTGTCGGTCAGGTGCATCTGCTGGCCGGCGGCCACGTGGACTTCGCCACCGGTGGAATTGACCATCGCGTTGTCAATCGTACCACCACCACGGACCACACCCGTGTTGAGCAGCTTGCCACCGGCCAGGTTCAGTCCCTGGCTGCCCAGGTCGATCTCACCCTGGTTGATGATTTCGCCCACCGCAGTCACCGTGCCGCTGCCGGAGAGTCTGCCGTCGGCTTCTATGGTTAATATTTGATTGATTAACAAGGCACCTGCAGGATCGACCACGAGGTTCACCGTTCCGGCTTGTTGGGCACCCAGGGTGAACGAGTCCATTTGGGTTGCCGAGGTTGGACCGCTCACGGTCAATCCATTGATCGGATGGATGAATGCATCATCCCCAGCTCCAGGTCCTTCGAAGCCAAACCAATTGAGGTGGTCGTCCCAAGCGTCGTT
>CAUZOD010000216.1:0-5500 GCA_963581115.1 Phycisphaerae bacterium
CCAGGGGGTTCGACGGCTCGCACACAGCCCGTCCCCACGGAAAGGTCCCCACGGCGCTGTGGTAGTTATGCAGTGCCAAACCGATCTGTTTGAAGTTGTTGTTGCACTGGGTCCGCCGCGCCGCCTCGCGAGCCGCCTGCACCGCCGGAAGCAGCAGCGCTATCAGGATGGCGATGATGGCTATCACCACCAGGAGTTCTACGAGTGTAAAACCGTGTCGATACCGAGAGTCATGCCGTCCCATCGCTGTTTTCGGCCGCTAATTCGAGCCACCGGCTGATGTCCTGGCCGTCAATGGATGTGTCACCAGTGAGGTTAAACTTCGACGTGCCACCCGGATCCGCCACTCCCGCAACCAAATCACCCTGCGTGAACATCAGGTTGATGTCATTCACGTTGCATAGCTGGTCTGAGTCAAAATCGCACGGCGCCGAGGCGCGGGGACCAAGATTAGGGCAGTCGCCGAGACGACACCAAAACACGTCGTCGTAATACATGTCGCCCTGCGTACCCCGGTCACGGGCCAAGACCCGGAAAGTATTGTCATCCGTCGTGGAGAGCTCGTCTCTCAATTTAAGAGTCTTCAACAGCACACCATCGAGCAGCAGATCCACTTCATCGTAGGTTCCCGCGATAGAGCGGTAGATAAAACTATACGTCCGCCACACATTTGGCATATGGTCACCCAAATATTTCTCCTGGCCACCTTTCCAATAACGTGGACGGTTATTGTCATGGCCCCAACGCAGAAGTGAGTACCCCGTCCCGCCTGCCATCAATTGAATATCCGTGCGATCGTATTCCTCCGGTCCACCATCGTAGGCGCTGACACTCCCCTCGTATACGTTACCTTCGACGACAGTGCCTATGTTTCGCGCCACATAATCCGCTGCGCCTGTACTAGGATTGTCCACCACCGGATTGCCACTGGGCGAGCCAATCGCGCCATCATTGATCACCATCGGGGTAATAATAGTAGTACCCGGCCCCCCCACCACCCACACATCGCCGGACAGGGTCGTGACTTCCCCTGGAGCATCACCGGGTTGAATATAGTCGTAGTGATCTTCGAAAAAAATCTCAACCGCCCCCGTCCACGGCGCCTGAAGCGACATCATTATTACGACCAACGGCAGCGTGACTAATGTTATTCTTGCAATCGTTTTCATGAGCGTTTTACTTCGGCAAGTGGACGTCGTGGTCATTGAAATGTCCTTTCATTACGATGCAGGTTGTTAGCCGATTGCAGTGTGACAGAACTATGCCATACCCTAGATAGTCAACTATAGATAAGAGATAAGAAAAAACAACACTCCGAATCGGTGAAGACAGACCCGGCAGTGTATTTCATCCAGTCGTAGCTTATTTTAAGTCTCCGCTCATCCGCCGGCAACCGTTTTGACTTATCGAATCGTGAGCCTGCTCGGCGTTGGACCCTCTGATTATTCATGAACTTGCCAACATTCGATGTAATGTCTTTCAGAATGTGAAGTCGCGGTTGTTTGACCAAAATACCGTGCATTATGAGGCAAGGATCTGGCAGGAGTTTCTGGACTGGATTGGGGATCCAGACAATGTAGTGATCTACTGCTGGTCGAGTTACGAGTTTGGCAAGCTACGTCAGGCTGCAACTGATCATCCAGCGCTGGCGCCTTGTCCCCAAGCGGTTGAGGCTGCGTTGGTTGACCAGAAGGAACAGATCAAACACCGTCCCTATTTCCCGGTGAGCAGCTACTCGATCAAGAGTGTCGCACCGGTCTGCGGCTTCTATTGGAGCCAGGATGACGTTGACGGCCAGACTGCTCAGCTGATGCACATCGACTGGCTCCGGATGCGTGATGACACGATCATCAGGAAAGTGGAGCAGTACAACCGGGAGGACGTTCTGGCAATGTTGGCCGTGGATCGGTATGTGGATCAGATCTCGCACGGTGATTGAGAATCGCATGCGGGCGGCGCTTCAACGAGCCACCATCCAGCCGGAGCGAATGTCGCGTACGCAGAGCAGCGGCTAAAAGACAAATGGCGTGGGCGTGAATCCCACGAACAAAAACAGTAAGGATACCCAGCCGAGCACAGTTCGTACGACGCCCAAAGGCATGTCATCGTTGGCCGTGGGTGGATGCTTAATTCCCATCATCAGCAGCAGGAAAATCATTAGTGTCCACGACTGGTATCCGAGCACAAAAACACCTATTGCCGCCAGGACGAAGATGACTGTCGCCACGGTATGCGCCGTTCTCCGCAACAGAGCGTAGAGGATGTGACCACCATCCAATTGGCCGATGGGAAACAGGTTCAGGGCGGTAATGAATATCCCCACCCAACCCGCAAAGCAGACCGGATGTAACATGATGTCACTCCCTTCTGGAAGCGGCCCGAACGTCCAGTAGGCCATGAGCCGGAAAATCAACGGCTCACCCAACATCAGCGACGCGGCATTGTTCTCGATCGGTCGAACTTCTGACCACTGCAAGCCAATGGCGCTGAAGGCCAGTGCCGGTACCAGGCCAGCCAGCGGACCAGTAATGGCGATGTCGAACAGCGAACGCCGATTGCCCATCCCGGCTTGCATCCCAATCACGGCCCCCATGGTACCGATGGGACTGATTGGCATCGGGATGAAGAATGGCAGGCTCGTCGGCACGCGGTAACGTACGGCTTGCAGAAAATGCCCAAGCTCGTGTGCGGTCAGAGTGACCATGATCGCCAGGCAGAACGCGAGGCCCTGCGCCATGTAAGTGCTGGCACAGGTAGCCACAAATAACACAACTGGCAACAACACGCGGCGTTGTGGAGGTTGCGGTGCGCGGAAATCGGCGTGGTTGGTGAGCTGGTCATCGTTGTAGCGAGTCGAAAATTGCTCGCGGTAGGGGTCCGTCATTCGGTATGGTTCCTTTGTTCGGCACTGTGTTGGCCTACGCAGCGGGCAGGTATTTGCGGAGGTGCTGGGAGTGCGATATACCGAGCCAAGCTGAGTGCCAGTGGAGAACCGCATTCCCGAGCCGTCCGTCTCATCGTAAACTACGGTAAATTGGGATGTTCAAACAGCCCCGCCCTAGTTGGAAAAACAGGTCGATTCTACTTGGAAAACTGCTGCCTCAAGTGTCATAGCTGGCAACAGCTGATGAACAATGCGCCAGGTCCTGCATTGAGCTGCCGCGAAACAGGCAATGTTGCGAGTCCCTTGATATAATATTCAATGATGTCCTCTTCTTGGACGGCAACCGGCTTGCGTTCCAGCAGGATTTCGGCAACGCGCATGGCTTGGCCGCGAAGCTCGGGCACGGCGGTTGTCTCCCAGAGGCTGCCCTTCAGCAAGGGGCCGATGGCGTACAACAGCCGAGAGGGCTGGCCGTCGTTGCCGAGGGCGGCGAAGTCTTCGTCGACCTGAATGCCCATGTCCAATTCATCGCTGCAAACGAGTCCCTTCTGCAGTAGATTATCGAACAGCGGCAAGGCTGTTTGAGAGAAACACGATTGGGGACCCGTGCAATTGACAACCAAGTCGCCAGACTGAGAGGACTCGTTGCCGTTGCTATCTCGCAGCACCACTTCGATTGTCTCATCGTTCGGCGCCAGTCGTTCGATCACGCCCGATACAACTTTGAGGCGTCCACAGTCAAGGGCATCCGTCATCGTCTCGTGAATCGACACTGCAATTCGGTGACGGATGACGTTCCAGTTGGCCGCATGCTGGCTTAGAAACGTCTGCTTCTCATCGATGGAGAGGCTCCGCCAGAGTTGTTGTGTATGCGGTCGGAGCTTGTCGATCGCGATCGCCGGATTTTGGCTCATTTGCTTTAGCCGCTGGCAATGCCGCTCGACAAGCTGATGAAGCACGTTCAAACCAAGCGACTCGGCATCGTCGGGGATGTAGTCCTCGTAGGCGATCCCACGAAAGTGAGATTTTGGCAACATGCCATTGCGAGACACTGCGACAATGTGGCCCTCCCAGCCAAGCTCGCCGAGCGTGAGCACCACGTCCACCATTGTCAGGCCGGTGCCGAGCAGCACGATCCTGCCGCCCGCAGCGGGCAGACGGCTCTGCCAGTGGTCCCAGGGGTCGGGGCAGTAGCGAGCGTCGTGCCTCAACGGCGAATCGGATTGAAATGCTCCCGGCGGCTGATTGCCGGTCGCCAGCAGAATCTGATCGGCGTCGACTGAATCCCCGCCCTTTAACAGGACCGTCGCGCGGTTCGCATCGTCGACGATGATGTCCACCGCTTCATCGTCGATTGCCTCCACCACGACCTGACAACGAAAATCGATCGGGCTCAAGCATGTCGCCAGCAGAGATCGCAAGTAGTCTCCATAGACACGGCGAGGGACGAACATCTGTCGCAGTTTTTCGTCGGAGGAGCTCTGGAACTCGTTGCGCGAACGCAGCCAATCGAGAAAGTGAGAAGGAAAATCGGGGAGCGCTGACATATTCCGTGCAGCGACGTTCAGAAGGTGTTCGGGACGATTTGTGCCGAAGGCCGTGCCTCGCGCCAAAGGCCGCTTGGCGTTGATGATCACCACACGCAGCGGATGATCGCAAAGGCGCGCAAGATTTACAGCCGCCATGGATCCGCTGAATCCGCCTCCAACGATTGCAATCGTTTTCATTGCTGCAACACTCCTTTTTGTACAACAGGCCAAACCGAGACACCAGCCGTCCAAGTGTTGGAGAGTTCATTGTTCCGCGCAACTGATAGTGATTTCAATCCCCATCACCCTTTAACACTTAGCCCAAAGCCCTCCTTTTACAAGATTCTGCCCCGTTGCCCGTCCATTTCTCCCGCGTCATGGGGCGATCGGACAGGCTTGTGCTACGATCCGGGCCGTTGGCTTGCCCGGGAATCCGGTCAGCATGCGCTGGTGGCGCGGTCGAGAAGCCTGTCACATCTGCCCCGCGAAGACTTCTGGCTCACCGGGCGATAGCCTCGCGGAGGTGACCGAGGCCTTGAGGCATGGCCTTGCCTCGAAGCCTGAGGTGGTGGTCATTCATGACTTCGCGTGGCACCTGTTGCCTGAGGATACTCGGCAGAACATAGCGGGTCTTGTGCAGAACGGCACCGGGCTGGTGCTCTGGAATCTGGCGGAGGGGAACACCTTGCCGGTGGAGTTGGCTTCACTGGCTCCAGACGTCGAAGCCGCACGGGAGATGGTCGCCTGCGTGCCCAGAGAAGTTCGTGGGCGTTTCGGGACGCTCAAAGCCTTTGCTTCAGTTGATGGTGGCCGAGTCGCCGCCTTCACCACGCAACCGGGAGGAAAGGGCAATTCGCTTGCCGGTACGTGTGTGACTACCCCCCGGTCTTTGCACCAGGTTGAGTGAGAGAATCAGGGTTGGTAAATCGGCTGTGTTCTGGAGGCGAAGGCGTAGCCGAAGCCGGAAGAATACAGTCGGCCGCATACGCGGCGGGGGTCTGGTAATCCAATGCACTGTGGGGGCGGCGATGATTGTAGTCTGCCCGCCAACGGTCAATCAGCCAGCGGGCTTCCTCCAAGCTCAAGA
>CAUZOD010000217.1:0-5498 GCA_963581115.1 Phycisphaerae bacterium
GCGCACGCCGTTACGTTCTGCTGCCGGTTTGCCGACCGACTGTTGTTCGGACGCGACATGTACGGTGGTGAACATCAGGAATTCCTAGGTGGACTCGATCTGCCCCAGGACGTGACTGACAAGATCTTTGCCGCCAACGCACAACGATTGGTACCGCTAGATAGCGCCCTTAAAAACTCATGATCATACAAACCAGTCAACTGAAACCGATGACACAACGGAGAACCTACTCAAGCAGGAACCAAATATGAGCGACCCCCACTTCATCGGTCATCCAAAATCCGGCATGGTGCTAGACCCCATAGTTTGCAGGACTAACTGACCAATTAACGGTCCAGACCTGGACAAATAACGTGTCAGCCGCATCTTTGGTGAAATCGAACAGGTGTACATCGCCGATATAGCTCACGATACCCTGTCGCTCAAGTAGCGATACGATGGACAATCACAAATCACGATTAAAGAGCTTTTAGAGTCCGGTGGCGCATAAACAATCAAAGCGGTCACGACAGCGGGGTTGCAACCGCCAACAAGTCTGACCCGCATCAAGGACTGGTGGACATGACTGACAGCAATGACTGGTTCCGGGACCGGGTTGGATTGGTCACCGGTGCATCATCAGGAATGGGATCTGCCATCGCTGTGGCTCTCGGTAAGGCCGGTGCGCTTGTCGGCGTCAATTATCGCCGCAATCGCGACGGTGCCGCCGATACCGTTTGCCAGATCGAATCGGCTGGTGGCCGCGCCATTGCCATCGGGGCTGATGTCAGCCTGGAACCCGATGTCCGACGCATGTTCGATGAATTGACCGCGGCTTTCGGAGACCGGCTCGACCTGCTGGTCAACAACGCCGGCAACTGGATGGACAAGAAACCCATCGCTGAATGCGACGCCCTAACCTGGCAGCAGATGTGGCAGGTCAATGCCACCAGTGTATTCCTGTGCTGCCGTACCGCCGCCAGCCGAATGATTGCCCAAGGCGAAGGATCGATCGTCAACCTCGGCTCGGTGGCCGGACTCACCGGCGGCGGTGGTGGCACCGTTCCTTACGCCGCAGCCAAAGCGGCAGTCCACACGTTCACTCGTGGCCTGGCACGGGAACTTGGCCCACAGGGTATTCGTGTCAACTGCGTCTGCCCAGGCATGATCGATACCCCCATGCTTGAAGGGCGCGTGACCCCACAAGCTCATAAGGCACTGACCGACGCACTGCCACTGGGACGGTTCGGGAAACCGCATGAAATTGCACCACTTGTCCTGACCCTGCTCTCTCCAGCCGGATCGTACATCACTGGTGAAGTGATCCAGGTCGATGGGGGGCTGGTGATGCGATAAACCGGATTGTAAAACCGCACCGAGTCGAGTAAACAGGCATGGTTGCTGCCGACTCGTATACTCTGAAATGAACCTGTCCTTGAAAAACGCTGAACGAAGGGAAGCAGATGTCCGACTACCAAATGTATATTGACGGCCAATGGTGTTCCGCCCAATCAGGCGAAACTTACGATGCGATCAACCCCGCCTTGGGCGAATCATTTGACAAGATCCCAAAAGGTGGACGCGAAGATGCCAGGCGAGCTATTGCTGCAGCCAATGAAGCGTTCGAAACATGGCGAAAAGTACCGCTATGGGAACGCTCGGAGATGTGCGTCAAGATCGCTCAGATTATCGATGAGCATATTGACGAACTGGCTGACATTCTGTGTACCGAACTAGGAAAGCCACGCCACCAGGAAGCCAAGTTCGAAGCCGGGGAAGCATCTGTGCCCTGGCGCGTGGCTGCCGAGCAGGCCAAATACTTCGAAGCCCATACCAAACCCTGCCAGGATCCCCAAAAAAGAGTACTGACATTCTGGCAACCGCGTGGCGTGGTTACCGCCATCACACCCTGGAACTTTCCGGCCGCCATCCCGGGCGAATATTTGCCATTTTCCATTGTGATGGGCAACACGGTTTGCTGGACCCCGGCGCCCACGGCCGCCGCCACCGCAATCAAACTCATGCAGTGCATCCATGAATCGGGATTGCCCAAGGGAGTAATCAACCTGGTCACCGGGCCGGGTGCCGAAGTCGGTGACGAATTCGTGGTCAACCCCGGAACCCATGCGGTAGGCATGACGGGCAGCCCCCAAACCGCAAGAATCATCACCGCAAGGGCGGGATTGAAACCGCGACTTTTTGAACTGGGTGGCAACGGACCGGTCGTGATCCTGCCCGATGCCGATCCGAACAAAATCGAGAAGATTGCCAGTTGCGTGGCCTCCGCATGCTTCTTTGCCGCCGGTCAGGTCTGCTCTTGTGCGGAGCGTATCTTCGTTGCCGACAACCTCAAGGACCCGTTCGTAGATGCGATGGTTGCAGAAACAGAAAAATGGAAATACGGAGATCCACAGGACGAAGCCACGACCATGGGACCACAGAACAACATGGGCGTAGTTGAGAAGATGGGCAGCCACCTGGAAGACGCCATTGCCAAGGGAGCCACAGTGGTTGCCGGTGGAAACCGGCCCGATCGACCTGGTTTCTTCTGGGAACCGACTGTCATGACCGATTTCGCGATAGATGCAAAGGTCAATCTCGAGGAAACATTTGGACCGATCGCACCGATCAACTCGTTTGCCAAGAACGATGAAGCATGGCAGTTCATCAAGGCCTGCAACCTGGGCCTGTCCGCAGCGGTATTCACCCAGGATGTAGATCAGGCTTGGCAGTGGGCCGAGGAATTGGATTCGGGCATCACCGTGGTCAATGACTGGACCCACTTCTGGGAACATCATCTGCCCTTCGGCGGCACTGCCCGAAACGACAGTGGCTTGGGCCGTATCGGTGGCCGGCACACGCTTGAATTTGTCAGCAACCTCAAGACCATCGTGTTCAATATCGGCGATCCCAGCTCCTTCTAGGGCCGGATCTTTCCGTTGTCCTGCCCGGCGGGAACAGATTCGGTTAGGTGACATGATCCAGGCAATCGAGTAGATTTATGCTTTAGCAATAAACGGTTTCTTTTGGCTTGCTGAACCAATCACCAATGTCGACTGCCTGCCAAGGCACTAACCAATGCGGATTCAGCCAAGGAGAACAAAAATGGCAGCCATGACAATTCAGAGCGCCTCAACACCATCGGGCCCGTTGCCCGACATGCCCATCGAGCCTTCATGGATCCAGGAAGGTGATCCCGTGGCCCGAGGTACGGTCATCACCCAGAGTGATGACAAAAAAGTTTCCAGCGGCCTGTGGTCGTGCCAACCGGGAAAATTCGAGTGGACCTTCGGCTGGGACGAATTCGTCCACGTACTTGAAGGTGAAGTGAAAATCACTGAAGACGGCACGGACAATGCCACCACACTGCGCCCCGGTGACATGGCCCATTTCCCCTTGGGCATGAAAACACACTGGCATGTCAAGCAGCCACTGAAGAAGTTTTTTGTGGTACGGACACCGGAACCCTTGGTGCTCTAGGGAAGTTCAGGACATCTGACTCTTGTTTGTCCCATTCGTATTCTTGCTGACGTGGACGATTCATTTACCGGATCAGACCCCAACCCTCCACGCCCCCAGAGCCATGGGACTTCGAATCCGGCAAGCGAAGCGAGTAGCGGTATGACATTAAAAATGATCCACCACCACGGATTTACGGTTTCCAATATTGAGCAGTCACTGAAGTTTTATCGTGATGTCCTAGACCTGGAAGTGGTGCGGATCAGTGAGCGCAAAGAGCTTCCCTCGTACGACACCATCCTCGGTTACGAAAATGTGCACCTGCGTGTCGCAATTCTGACCCACCCCGTCAACGACTTCGTCATGGAGCTTTTTGAATACATCCGCCCTCCCAGTACGAAGCGGGAACTGACTAACTATTATGTCGGATCCTCACACCTGGCCTTTGAGGTCGACAATATCGACGAGCAGTATGAGAAAATCCAAGCAGCTGGTTTCGACAGCATCAATCCCCCAGTCGATGTAATGCGGGATGGCAGGCAGATCGCTCGTGCCATGTACGTACTCGATCCCGACGGTATCAGCGTGGAACTGTTCCAGGAATTCGCGGACATGGTGGGCCGGTGACCTTTCGATGACGATCAGCCGTATCCACCACATCACCTTCATGGTCAGCGACATGGATCGCTCGCTGCACTTCTATCGTGACCTTCTGGGATTTGAACTGGTTCTGGACCAGGTGCGCCAGAATGTGCCTGCTTACGATCAGGTCATGAACCTGCAAGATGTCAAGGTACGGGTAGGACTGCTGAACGACCCATCGAAACAGGCGATGCTTGCACTGTTTCAATACCTGCACCCATCGCCATCCCAACGCCAGATGAATAACCTGTTCGTTGGCTCGGCCGCTATGGGTGTCCAGACCGATGACATCGATGCCGATTATCAACGACTCCAACACGCCGGAGTGCGATTCAGCAGCGAGCCGGTTGACGTGGTGCGAGATGGCAAGGTGGCTGCTAGGCTGGTGTACGCCTTTGATCCGGACGACCTGGTGGTGGAATTGTATCAGCCGTCATGACAGAGACTCTCAGCACGCCATTCAAGAGATTCTCCTGAAATTCCTAATTCACGTTCCTTTGCTGCATGTGAAAAAAGAGCCGACTGAAAATCCCATCCCCAAGACCTCCCGGCCAGAATCCGCGCCAATAATTCAAACCTACAATTATCAACGGAGCTTTAAAGTTGAATTCACCCCACAGACGGCTAGCCCTGGTCACCGGTGCCGGCCGCGGCATCGGGCAGGCGATCGTGCGTCGACTGGTACGTGACGGGCTGCAGGTTGTGGCGGTAGACAAGAATCCAGCCGGACCCGAGCAACTGGCCAAGGAATATTCCGACGGATCGGTAATCGCCTGCAGCTTCGACTTGGCACAGATCGATCAAATCAAGCCGTTGATCGATCGATTGGTGGCCGAGCACGGGCCGATCACTGTTCTGGTTAACAATGCCGGTATCTGGCCGGGTGGACCCATCACCGAATTGGATGATGACACGTGGCAACTGGTGCTCACGGTCAACCTGACCGCCCCATTTGCCATGATCCGCGCAACAGCGCCACACATGGGCAAAGCCGGTGGTGGCGCCATTATCAACGTGGCCAGCCGCAACGCCTTCCGCTCCAGCGTCAACAACGCAGCCTACGATGCGTCCAAAGCAGGCGTGGCCGCTTTGACACGCACGGCCGCAGGAGAACTGGCCAAGTACGGTATCCGCGTCAACGCCGTCGGGCCGGGCGTGATTTCAACGCCCGGCGACCAAAGTATCGAAGACCCGTTGTTCAAGGCCGCCTATACGAAGCAGATCCCCATGGATCGATACGGCAAGCCTGAAGAGATCGCCAGCGTGATCTCTTTCCTGGCCTGCGACGACGCCTCCTACGTCAGCGGCCAAACCATCCTCGTCGACGGCGGCCAGATCGCCTGCCAGGACAATCGCCGGTTCATGGAGATTCCGGGACTCAAGGTGTGATCGATCACGGATTAAAAGTTTTCCGTTCG
>CAUZOD010000218.1:0-5494 GCA_963581115.1 Phycisphaerae bacterium
CCGAACGGGTCGAGCGATTCAGCGGGGGCATGCGCCGTCGGCTAGAGTTGGCCAAGACGCTCCTGCATGAACCTCGCCTGCTCTTGATGGATGAACCCTCTACGGGCTTGGATCCGGGCGCACAACGCGACCTATGGGACAGTCTCGAGCAGTTGCCGGACATGAGCATTGCTCTGACCACTCACCTGATGAACGAGGCCGATCGCTGCGACCGCCTTGGGGTCTTGTCTGAAGGGAAGATGCTCGCGATTGATACACCAGACAATCTCAAGTCCCGGATTAGCGGGCACGTGATCACCGTCGAGCCGATCGGCGACCCGCAGTCGGTGGCGGCGCAGATCAGCAAACATTTCAGGACCAAGACCACGATTGTCGATGGCACGATCAGTTGGGAACAGGTCGACGGGGCCCAGACTGTCGCAGCACTGGGAACTACTTTCGGTGACCGGTTCCATCGTATTACGGTGGCAAAACCATCACTGGAAGATGTATTTCTGCAATTGACCGGACACCGATTCGAGAATCAGTGGCCTTGCTGAACCGGTTCCGCCTCACCACGGGATCAAATAGTCCGGTTCATACTCCTGTTCGCCAGGCAGTGCCAGCGGTCGGCCCGATTGCCGATGGGACCTTTCAGCCAGTTCCAGCACACCAATAACACGACGTGCCTAGGGCGCAGTGACGACCAGGCGTTCACCCATCATCAGGTGGTTGGCGAGGTTCTGGGAGAAGCAGTGAAAGGTGGGGCGGGGCTTCAGATCCAGCGATGCTTCACGGCGGCCGGCTGACGTATCAGTCGGACTCCGTCGCCCGGGCCGGCATTGGTCAGTCCACCAGTCGTACCGAGAATGCGCTACCTGGCCCGTGGCACGGCGACCAGATCACTCTGTTCCAAAGTGGCAGTTGCGCCATTCTCAAAACAGAGCTGAACCAGGGCGAAGTCCTCATTGGTGGCTTGATGCCAGTAACGCTTCTGAAGGCAGTCGCTGACCGACTCAATCCGCTGCGGGATCAGGTTTAGTAGCCAGTCCACATAATACAATACGCCCCCCAGTCGTACAGCACCCCACCACTGATTTGCTTATCCGCACGCCACCAAGCAGGAGGTATCTGGTAGGTGCCGGTGGCCGCATCAGCGTGGAATGGTTCGCCAATCTCACCACTATGGATCACGCTGAGCATCTGAAGAAAATCTGCGTCCCATCGCCGATTGTGAAAACAAGTAAGCAAGGTGCCGCTGTCGGCAGCGGCAGCGATCATGCGGTCGGCTTCATCCAATGTGATGAAAAATGGTTTCTCCGTCATTACGTGCTTGCCGGCCTTGCTTGCAGCAATGCAAGTTTCGACATGTAGATGGTGCGGCAGAATCACGATGACCAGGTCTACCATGTCCCGAGCCAATAGATCCTCCACGCGATCAAATACTTCGAAGCGGCCCGCCAATTCGCTTTGCGATTGTCGGGTGCGAGCGGAGTCAAGATCACACACGGCCACGGTTTTCATGCCAGTCTGGGCGATGATTGCTTCGGCGTGCAATCGGCCCATGTTGAACGCAGGGCCGTAACCAATCAGGCCAGCGTTAATTGTTGTTTCGAATCGATGCCCGATCGCAATACGCAGGCTTCGTTCGATCAGACGATGGAGGTAACGATTGGTCAGAGCCTCGAGAGTTGCCCCGATGGCGAAGTAGAGCGATTGGCCATTCTCTACCGACCAGGCGCATCCGATAGGCAAGTCACGGGCGCCAACGTGCCCAACAGCAAAGATCTGCGCCTCCGCAGCATCCTCGATGCGTCGGGGACGATCACAGATTGAAAAAGGGCCGGCCCGCACAAAACTGGGTGTAATGGGTCGGCGGATCGAATCTGGAACTCAAAGGCCTGGGGCATCGACTCCCCGACCTGCAACTGTACCAACCCACCTTCTTGCAGCACATCCGCGGAGTGGATCAAGCCAACCACGGCACCTCCCCTGCGCACAAAGTGTCCCAAGGCACTGATTTGATCAGTCGGGAGCGTGTCATCTGGCCCGATCCCCAGGATCACCGCTTTGAACTTTCTTTCTGCAAGATTTGTCAAGGCCGGTGCCGCATTGGTGGTGACACTGACCAGGCTAACTTCAAAAAATTCACCGGCTTGCAGGACACTGCCCAAGGTGCGTATCGCTTCCTGATGCGCAGGCTCACCCCCGGCCACTACTAGAGCATTACACGCATTAAATCGCTCACTTGGCATCCGCAACAATTCTCGGGGCGGCAAGGGAATCGACTCCACTTGGGCTGCGTGCCAAAATAGTTTAGAACATTCC
Organism: Phycisphaerae bacterium; assembly: GCA_963581115.1. Taxonomy (GTDB): domain Bacteria; phylum Planctomycetota; class Phycisphaerae; order Phycisphaerales; family Phycisphaeraceae; genus CAUZOD01. Next base: position 2,308 of record CAUZOD010000218.1, read on the forward strand.
TTGCCAAGGCGCCTCGTGGGAGCATCCGCAGATAGCGACGATGCCCTATCATCGGCTGTCATGTGGACACAGGGTGTTCAACTGCCGTGGAGTTTCGATCCCCTAGAGGCGCTACGCCGAGTGGCAGCGGATCGTCCTGCGCTGCTCCTGCACTCTGGGCGGTTGCAACTGCCCTGGTCGCGTTATTCAATTCTGGCCGAACCGACGGGCTGTTTCATGTATGAAAACGGCCGCAGCACCTGGCAGGGTGATCCGAGTTCTCTGGTTCAGAACCAATGGACGCATCAACCGCTGAGTGATCTGCGGTATCTGCTCGATGACCGCGAACCCTTGTGGCTTGGATATCTCAGCTATGACTTGGGCCGACATATCGAACGCTTGCCATCTCAAGCCCGGACAGACCGGCACTGGCCCTTGGTATTGATGCAGCGATGTGCCGGTTGGGGCGTCTACGATGTTTCACGTCACACTTGGGAAGGCTTTGGTTGCTGGCGTAACGCACCACCACCACTTGAGGAAGCGACACCACGGACTGGCTCGTACCAGGCGAGCGAACCCACCAGCAATCTCACGCGAGCTGACTTTGAACGGCGTGTAGCCCGAGCGTTACGATACATACACGAGGGGGATGTCTTCGAGGTGAATCTGGCCCATCGGTTTACATCGGTATTTCAGGGCGACTCACGGGCACTGTTCGCAGATCTAATCCGCAGCTCACCGGCATGGTATGGAGCATATCTTGAGCTACCACATGACCGGCGGCCTCGCCGATCGATCGCATCGGTTTCCCCCGAGCTGTTTCTAGCAGTCGACACCCACGGCTTAGTCACTACGCGCCCAATCAAGGGCACGCTACCCAGCACCGCCAATCCCGATCAGCTCTGGCGCAGCCAAAAAGATATCGCGGAATTAAACATGGTCGTGGACATGTTGCGCAATGACCTCGGTCGGGTCTGCACCTACGGCTCGGTTCAGGTTGGGTGTGGGCGCCACATCGAATCACATCCCGGGGTGCACCACGGCGTTGCAACCATCACAGGTCATCTACACAAGAATAAATCACTGGTCGACCTGCTTCGCGCTACAATGCCCGGCGGCTCCGTGACCGGTGCACCGAAGGTTCGCGCAATGCAGATCATCGATGAGTTAGAACCGGTGCGACGAGGCCCGTATTGCGGAGCCATCGGATATATCCACGGCGATACGGCAAAGTTTAACATCGCGATTCGTACTGCCCTGATTGAGACCGACCATTACGGTGTTGGACGAGTTGACTACTCGGTTGGTGGCGGCATTGTTTCAGATTCGCTGCCATCGGCCGAATATCAGGAAACTCTTGATAAGGCGGCGCCGCTGGCACAGGTCATTCGTGCCGCTGCCGCACATCTCCGGTTGCCAGAGCCGGTAGGCATGTGATCAGTCTATGGTGATATCATGCCAACACATATGCTTCAGGTTCTGCCCCCGGCCTTCCCAAGATTCCAAGGCGGATATAATTTCCTCGACGCGCTCGTAGCTCAATTGGATAGAGCAACTGACTTCGGATCAGTAGGTTGAGGGTTCGAGTCCTTCCGGGCGCATTGGCCGCGGTCCTCTAAGAACGGAGGCCATTGGCCTGTTTCCGATTGGCCGCAGATCATTTATCCGGTGTGTCTCGATCTTCATGGCTTGGTCTCGCCGCGTGGCACCCTTTAGCAACGGGAGTGCGAAGGTTTGTTGGAGGGTAGCTGTTTGGTGCCGTGTGTCCTATTATCCGAACATGCCTCCATCACCCCGATTCGCCTCTACACGTCACCAACAGCTGGCGGTGGCGGCCATCATGCTCGGGCTGCTGGCAGTATCAATCACAGCCGCCTATACAATGGCCTACACAAGAGCCCGACCGCCCGCGGTTACCCGCGATGCACATGTGTTGGGAATCAACTTGGTCCTGCCAGCCCGCTGGCAGCGCATCACAAGGAATGTTTGGCCGGGATCAGAGAGCAGCCAAGTCAAGCTCCGGACTAGCTTTGTCGATCCAATTCGTTCATCGCGTCAGTTAACAATCATCCCCGCTATGCTGAACTGCTGGCCCGATGCAGCTCTGCGACGGGCGGTAGCTACGCTGGTACGTCTGCCACCAGCTGTGCGCCTGCAATCGATCACTGAGCGACCTCGCGCGGTTCATCTGGCGACGCTGGTTGGGCTTGAATACATCGGCTATGCACGGGCGCAGCCCGCAGGTCCAATGAAGCAGTATTTCGTGTCCGTACTGACGGGAGATTATGGTATGTACTGGGTACTGATGTTCACAGATACCGCCCCCGCGAATAATAGTTTCGGCGGCGCCATTGAACAAAATATTCGTATTTTTGATGCGATACTCCGGTCAGCGCACATAGGTAGCGGGCACAACGGCTAGATCGGAGTAGAAACATGTCACCAACTGCAGCCATTACATCCGCTCTACTGTGTACGGTATCCGTGCTCGGTGCCGAACCACTAAGCACACAGCGGTGGGAGGAACTGGGTTTTGGTCTATCTCTGCACCCACCGCGCGATGTCCGCGTAATTGAACATGCCTCCGATGGCGCTCTTGCCAAGTTCATCGGCCGTGACTACGACATTAGCGTGTTCGTGCAGGAATCCAAGATTCGTGGCACCGTCGAGGACATCAAGACTCGCTCAATTCAACAGCTGGGATTCACGTACATGTCAGATTTGGTGGTATTCAAGGATGAGCCCGCGCGGCCGCTGGATCGCCCCGGTTGGAAGTTCTATGCCGGGATTATTGACAAGGATGGGCCCAATGTCGTTCTGGGACAGGTTTTTATGCAGATCGATCCAAAGAACTTTGCGGTAATTCAATTCCAATGTGACGAGATCGCCTACGAGGGTGTTGAGCTGATATTTGATGCGGTCCTCAAAAGCATGCAACTATTGAATCACAAGCAACTACTTTCCCGCAACACCGAATGGATCAACGCAGGGCATTCATGGCGTCATGGCCTAACCCATCATCAAATCCGCTCTGTACTGATCCCCGAGCAGTGGTTCCGGGTGGTGCGGGATGAACAGGACATTGGTTGGATGCGGATCCAGCAGACCGAGACCATCAAACTGGAGTTGTCTGGGATTCACATCGAAATCTGGGCTCATGTGCTAGAAGGAGGAGAAACAATCGACTCGGACAGTGATTACTTTGAAT
>CAUZOD010000219.1:0-5454 GCA_963581115.1 Phycisphaerae bacterium
ATTGAAACCTGCCCTCCCAGTGACATCGAGACCCTGCTGCAGTGGTTGGACATCTTCCCCGGAGAGCAGCACGGCCCGGTTTGGCTGGAGGCGCTTGAAGCCAGCTACCGGGGAAAACTGATCGGACAGCTTTCGAACCAGGTCGACAGGTCCGGGGGCGACGCCCGCCCGCGCGCTCAGCTTGTCTTCTGTATCGATGTGCGCTCGGAACCGTTTCGTCGTCATGTTGAGAATCAAGGGCCTTACCAGACATACGGGTACGCCGGTTTTTTTGGTATTCCGATTAGTTTCCAGGGTTTTGATAGCGAGGAACACGCCCCCTTGTGTCCTGTCATCCTGGCACCAAAGTATGCGATCAAAGAGGTTCCTCGCGATGGGAGCCAGGAATCCCTTCAAACCTATGCAACTGGATCCCGCTGGAGCCGGCTCGGAGAGCATCTCTTTCATGACCTGAAAAGCAATCCGGCGGGTTCGTTCATGTTGATCGATATGCTGGGCTTGTTTTTCAGCGTGCGGTTGATCGGGAAGACATTTTTCCAAAGGCCCTATGAAGCCATCAAGACCTGGGCACGAGGCTGGTTTACTGGACCGGTCGCCACCCGGATTCCGATCGACCTGGCAGACGATGATCATGGCGAAGCATCGACTGCATTACCTCATGGATTCTCACTCACCGAACAAGCAACCTTTGTAGAAAACGGAATGCGTGCGATTGGGCTGACCGGGGAGTTCGGACGATTTATCGTCCTGTGCGGGCATGGCAGCAGCTCGGACAACAATCCCTACTTTGCGGCGTACAACTGTGGTGCCTGCGGCGGTGGCCATGGCGACCCGAATGCTCGAGTCTTCGCAGCGATGGGAAACAGCCCCGAGGTCCGGCTGACGTTAAAGGAGAATGGACTGAACATACCGGATGACACCTGGTTTCTTGCCGGCAAACACAACACCGTGACCGACCAGGTCTCGTTCTACGATGTGCAAGATATTCCGGCGAGTCACGCCGAGGATTTGCAGCTGTTGATCCAGGACCTTCACCAGGCGACTGCTGAACAGGCCCACGAGCGGTCGCATCGCATCCCCCAGGCTCCACGAGGTATCACAGCGCATCAAGCTAGCAACCATATGGTCAAGCGGAGCCTGGATTGGGCAAATGTGCGTCCAGAGTGGGGCTTATCAAGCAACGCCGGATTCATTCTTGGCAGGCGGGAACTCACCCATGGCCTTGATCTCGGGGGCCGCGTGTTCTTGCACTCTTATGACCCTGTGGCGGATTCAGAGGGAGCGATCCTGGAAGCCCTGATGATGGCACCGCTGGTCGTTGGACAGTGGATCAGCATGGAGTATTACTTCTCTGCTGTCGCTCCCTGGTGCTATGGGAGTGGTAGTAAAGTGACGCATAACGTGGTCTCGGGTGTCGGTGTGATGCACGGCAGCCATGGCGATCTTCAAACGGGGCTTCCCTTGCAGAGCGTCAACGACGGCAGCGTGCACTACCACGAACCGATGCGGCTACTTGCCATCATCGAGGCCCCCACCGATCGAATATCCGCCGCCATTGAAAAGCACTCGCTACTCCAGCATCTCTTTCACAATCAGTGGATCATCCTTGTAGCAGTTGATCCATCAACGCGTGAGTTTCAGCAATACAACCCGGACGCAACGTGGGAAGCGTGTCAATGACGTCGTTCGGCAGAGCCCCCAGTCGGCAGGCAATTTCATGAAATCCAGCTACTACTCTATCCTGGCGGTCAAGACGCTTGGCCTGTTCCTTGTCTGGTTGCTGCTCTCTGCCAGCCTGGATCTGGTTCACATTGGCCTTGGTCTGCTGGTCGCTGGGGGAGTGGCCTGGTTAAACACAGAGCGACCGGCATCTCGTGTCCCAGTCATTCGTTTACGAATTGCCTGGTATTTCTTCTGGCTGATTGGCCGAATCCTGCGGAGCGGCTTCCACCTGGCATACCTCATCCTGCATCCAGCTCTTCCGATCAACCCCACCTTGATTCGCTATCGCACCGAGTTGCAAGAAGACGCCGGCATCGTGCTGCTTTCGAATTCCATCACGCTGACACCCGGAACGATCACGGTGGAAGTGAATTCCCAGGAACTGGTGATACATGCCCTGGACGACGATTCGGCCCAGGACCTTACAAGCCTTCGGCTGGAGCGGCAGGTTGCCGGCTTGTTCACCGAGAAGGGAGACCGATGAAGGAACACGCAGTAGAGGTGTTTTTCTTGTTCGTCTTGATTGCGATTACGCTCCTGATTGGCGTGTACTTGTACCGTGTTCTTCGTGGGCCAACTGTCTATGACCGGGTATTGGGACTCAATGGAATCTCGACCAAGGCGATTATTCTGCTGGTTGTGATTGGTACCGTCTACGAACGCGTGGAGATGTTTGTGGACATTGCAACAGGCTACGCCCTTGTCAACCTGGTGGGGTCATTGGCCATCGCCAAGTACCTGGAAGAAAGGGGGAAGTCTGCCGATGTCTCTGAATGAAATCCCCGAACTGATGCACTTTCTCATCTCCGCTGGTCTCATCCTGGTCGGGCTGTTCTTCCTGCTCGTGGCGGCGGTAGGAGTCTTGCGATTGCCCGACGTGTTCACACGCTCCCATGCCGTTTCGCTGACCGATTCCCTGGGTGCATTTTTCCTCCTCGGGGGACTGGCTCTTTACGAGGGTTTCAGTGCGAACCTGGCAAAGATTCTCATTGTCCTGGTTCTCTTGTACCTGCTGAATCCGGTGATCGCACATGCCACCGTCCGAGCCGCGCATCGTTCTGGCCTCAAACCCTGGAGCAGAGAAAACAGATGACCCTTGCTTTTGAGATTCTCCTGTTGGTCCTGCTGATTGTGACCGCAGCCGGTGCGATCCTGGTGAAGGACCTGATCAGCGCGGTGCTGATCCTGGGATCCTACAGCTTCCTGCTGGCACTTGTATGGGCCTGGCTGGGCGCGGTGGATGTCGCTTTTGTCGAAGCCGTCGTGGGAGCCGGTTTGGCGACCGTGTTTTTCCTCCTGACGTTGTTCGGGACCGCTTTGAAGGACACTCGCATTCAGCGCCCGGCTCCCCCATTGCTGGCCATGCTGGGGCTGCCAATGCTGGGCTTTTTGTTGTTATATGCCGCGGAGGACTTTCCCGCGTTTCGGGATCCAGGATCGCAGGCCAGCGTCCATGTTTCTCCTGAATACTTGAAAAACAGTTTAGAGCAGACGGACACAACGAACGTCGTGACATCGGTCCTGATGGACTACCGCGCCTTCGACACGTTGATAGAGACTGCCGTGATCTTTACCGCCGGTATCGCCTGTGCCTTGCTGCTAAGGAGAAACCGGGAATGATCCAATCCCACGACAGTATCATCGTTCGGACGATAAGCCGTATCTTGATTCCGTTGATCCAGTTGTTTGCCTTCTACGTGCTGTTCTTTGGCCAGCATGGACCAGGGGGTGGATTTGTCGGAGGAGTGATGCTGGGGACAAGCGTCATCCTGGGGATCCTCGTGTTTGGCTCCGAGGACTCGTCCTATCGCCTGGCTCAGAAGATGATCCACGGCGACGGGATTGGCTTGCTCATCTTCGCCGGGATAGGTGGGCTCTGTTTGATCGGCGGTGGTGAGTTCTTGAACTATTCCAGCCTGGAGATCCCCTGGATCGACACCGACGCACAACGACGCTCCCTCGGCATCTTGATGACCCAGGTCGGCGTCGCTGTCGATATTGCCGTGACCGCAATTTCGATTGTCTTGAGTCTATCGTTGATCGAGGGGAGGGAGGAAACGAATGTTTGAACACATTGAGTTGGCTCTTCAAAGACCACACTACATTGCCTTCGTGATCCTCTTCGTCTGGGGTTTGTTCATCATGGTCACCCACCCCAACCTGGTGAAGAAGCTCATCGGTATGTACCTGGTCCAGACGAGCGTGATCTTTCTCCTGGTCACGATCAGCGCCAAGCAGGACGCAACGGTTCCAATTCTCCAGGGGAAAGACGCGGTCATCGTCGAGGGAAACGACGTGGATCCTGCAGAGTACGCCAATCCACTGCCGCATGTTCTCACGCTGACAGCGATTGTGGTCCAGGTTGCCACCCTGGGAGTCTCCCTGGCGCTGGTCACGGCAATCTACCGCACCTACGGCAGCCTGGACGAGGATGAGTTGTTAACGAGGAACGAATGAGTTACCAGTATCCAGCAATCATCTTTTTGATACCGTTTCTGACGGCCATCTGCATGCCAGTGGTTTGTCGAAAGAATCGAGATTGGTGCCGACCGATTGCGCTGGTGGCCGTTTTTGCGATGTCTGCAGCAGCCCTGGCAAATCTTCTGGACGTTCTGCAGGATGGAGAAACTCGCTATGTTTTCGGCGGCTGGCTCAGCAGTGCAGCGACCGCTGGCGTGCCAATCGGAATCGAGTGGGTCAATGATGGCCTGGCGAGCATCATGGTGGTGGTTGTCAGCCTGCTCGCCTCGGTCTGCGTGATCTACGGTGGCCCGGTTATGCCACCCTCACTCGGCACACGCGTGGTTCACTACCACACGCTGATCTTGCTCTTGATATCGGGCCTGGTAGGGATCGTCTTTGCCGGGGACATATTCAACGTCTTCGTGTTCCTGGAAGTTGCCGCCTTGTCCGCCTATGCCCTGGTCGGTGTTCGTGGCGGCCGGGCACTGATGGTTAGCTTTCGATATCTCATCCTGGGAACCATGGGGTCCTCATTCTATCTACTCGGGATCGTCTTTTTCTATGCGGCGACAGGCACCTTGAACATGGCGGACCTGGCTCAGCATTTGGCTGAAAAGCCTGAGCTGATGACCTCCAAAGCAGTCATTGGAGGATCCACTTTCATATTCATCGGTCTTGGAATTAAGATGGCTCTCTTTCCACTTCATGGCTGGTTGCCAGGTGCCTACACGCGTGCGCCAGACGCGGTTTCACCTATTCTCGCCGCCCTCATGACCAAGGTTGCCTTGTATGCGTGGGTCCGAATCATGTTTTGGATGCTCGGTGCTGGAGCCGAGATAGGACAGGTGCACGTGCTCTCATTGCTTGGGGCGCTTGGTGCTCTTGCGGCAGTGGTGGGCGCACTACTTGCCTTGAGTCAACAAGACGTGAAACGGATGTTTGCCTATGGTGGCATTTCGCATATTGGGCTGATCCTGATTGGAGTGAGTCAAGGAAATCCAACGGGATTTGCCGGGGGCATGTTTTACCTGATCAACGATGCCGTCATGCAAGCTGGTCTGTTTTTCATTGCCGGCGCAGCGATCTATCGGCACCAGGCACACACCGTGGAAGAATGGTCGAGATTGCGTGGAGCATCGCCGTGGATGACATTCGCGCTCGTTGTCCTGGGCATGTCCATGATTGGTATTCCGCCGACCGGGGGGTTTTTCGGCAAGTGGTACATCATCCTGGGGGCCATGGAAGCAGGCAACTACCTGGCTGTCGGGG
>CAUZOD010000220.1:0-5439 GCA_963581115.1 Phycisphaerae bacterium
GTGGGGTGGTATTGGAAAATCAGTCGGGCCAAATGTCTCTGATTCGGCTGCTGCCGCCATTGACATCAGCGATAAAAATGTCCGTTGCGGCCGACGATGGTTGTTACCAGTGAAAATCGACGTGGGCGTCAGTTTTACCTGTGTGCTTGTGTTTACCATTTTCTTCGTAGTACTCGGCGCCGTGATTCTGCACCCCGAACAACTTGTGCTTAAAAAAACTCGCTGCTCAATCACCAAGCCGAGTTTCTGACACAATTTCATCCGGCGCTACTTTACGTTTATCAGGTCGGAATATTCATGGCCTTCTGGGGAACGATCTATGGTGCCTACGAACTCTACACCCGCACCACATACGAATGCTTGCGGCCGATCATCGCCGCGTTCCGTGCTGCTCCTATAAAGAAGTTTCGACTCGGAGTATTGCTCTACACCGGAATCGGTGGATTGGCCTTGCTGTGGACGACCTCCGACCCAATCAAGCTCGTTGTCCCTGCTGCAATCATCGGCGGCGTGTTCACCTGTGGCCTGTGGTGCTTCCTGATAATCTGGACGGATCGGCATTTTCTCCCTCGGCCGCTGCGTATGAGCATGCTGATGCGCCTTGGCCTAGTGATTGCAGGAAGCGGTCTGACTGGTCTTGGCCTCAAAGGCATCTGGGATTGCACCAAACAACTACTGGGCTGATCCATAAGATGCAGAAAATTCTGTGCAATCAGACCCTGCGACATTCATTGCTGTCGGCATCTTGGCCTGATCTTCAAGGTGGAATCCGGAATTTGTTACAATATCTAACTACCAATTAAACCCAAATACAGAAAAATCATCTGACATTCATTTACTGTCTGGAACACTCGCATGGAAAAAACAGCAGATGCGGTTGTCATCGGGGGCGGGATCATGGGCGCCAGCGTGGCCCATTTCCTGGCTAAGAAAGGTATGGGCAAGGTCCTGCTCCTAGAAAAACGCACTTTTGCCGCCGTGAGTACCGGGCATTCAGCGGCCAATCTTCGCTGCGCTTATTCCAATCCGGTCACCATCCAACTGGCCTTGCGTTCCTTCGAGATGTTTGAAAATGATCATGATCAGTTGGGCGGAGCTACGGGGTTCACGCGCACCGGCATGATGCTATTGCTGGAGGAAAACAACCGCGGTGCGGGCCAGCAGGTGCTAAAGATCGAATCGCAGTACAAAACTGGCACAATCGAGATTCAACTCGATGAAATCAGAGAATTGGCGCCTCAGCTCAATTTAGATGGTGTTGTCTGCGGCACCTACCAGGCACGCGGAGGGTATGCCGATCCGGTGCGCACCACCCAGACGCTGGTGCGCAGCGCTGAAAAGTGGGGTTTGGTCGCTTATGAAGGAGTAGGCGCCACGAGTATCCAGGTGACCGGTGATCGTGTTCGTGGCGTACAAACTGACCAAGGATTTGTGCATACCGGGTTGGTGGTCAATGCGGCGGGTCCGTGGGGAGGATATATCGGCAAGTCCGCGGGGTGCCACTACTCCATTCGTTGGAGCCGAGAAGCAGACCTGGTACTCAAGTTACCCCCCAATTTTGGGCCATTGCCAATTGTGGGGGATCCAGGACGCCATATCTACTTCCGCCCACATAATGACAACCGCATTTTGGCGGGACTGGACTACCCCAAGGAACTTGAGCCTCTGAATATTGAAAGCTATGACGCCTCCCTCGACGAAAATACCCGCGGCAGGATACAAAACGGACTGTTTCGGCGAATCCCCCAACTTCGCGACGCCGAATTCGACCGCGGTTGGGCCTCCATATATACGATCACCGACGACTGGCACCCTGTGGTCGGCGCCGAACCTGGTGTCGAAGGCTACTTCGCCTGTTTCGGTGGCAGCGGTCACGGCTTCAAGTTGGGGCCGCCCATCGGTGAGTCCTTGGCGGATATCATTTCTGGCCAACCTCCCCAAATCGACCTCGATCCATTACGCCCTAATCGATTTGCCGAGGGCGCACTATTCACCTCTGCATGGGGTGAGGGCAATCGTGCCTGATTTCTCGGCAATGCATAAAAGCAGGTGGAAGCACCAAACGAACGGCCCTTTAACGTCACCGTGAAGAAGTCAGTTCCTGATGCATGATTGCCCAATGATAACGGGGGATTTGATCTGCGGGCGCGAAAATCTGAGCATGTTCCCTGCTTGATATAATTGCTAGAGTCAAGAAAGGCAGTATCTGGATCTGGGCTATATGGCGATTGATGAAATCCCGCACTGATTTCATGAAGATCATTACGACATTCCAAGCACAGACAGGCATTCCTGAACCTCCTGGAAATATCAAATGATTTTGCAGAAGGCCTGTGAAATAGCAGGATATACATCAGCAAACATCGTACCAAGTTGCCTTTTGGCCAATTTGACCATCAACGCGTGAAAGTGCGTCCATAGGATGAAAGGCATTATTCTTGCTGGCGGAACAGGCAGTCGATTGCATCCTGTCACCCGGGGCATCAGCAAGCAATTGGTTCCGGTCTACGACAAGCCAATGATTTATTACCCGTTGTCAGTTCTGATGCTCGCCGGGATCCGAAATATTCTCATCATCACCACTCCACATGAGGCGGACGGATTCAAGCGTTTGCTCGGCGACGGCAGCGAAATTGGTCTAGATCTTAAATACGCGGAGCAGGCAAAGCCGGAGGGGCTGGCCCACTCATTTATTATTGGGCAACATTTTATTGGGGCAGATCGCGTCGCATTGATTCTCGGAGACAACATATTCTACGGACATGATCTCCAGAAAGTACTGCAGATGGTGGCGTCTCGAGAGACCGGCGCAACCATTTTTGGATATCACGTCCGTGATCCGCATCGCTATGGCGTGGTATCTTTTGATGCCAATGGTCAGCCCAATGCGATCGAGGAGAAACCCGAGAAGCCTCTTTCCAACTATGCGGTCACGGGCCTATATTTTTACGACAATGATGTCGTAAGGATTGCTGATGGGCTGAAGCCCTCCATGCGTGGAGAATTGGAAATCACCGACGTAAACCGCGCCTATCTTGACACGGGCACACTGCATGTTGAAACGTTAGGACGCGGCTTCGCCTGGCTCGACACCGGAACCCATGAAAGCTTGCTTCAAGCTTCAAATTACGTATATGCGATTGAGGAACGTCAGGGTCTGAAGATCGCCTGTATTGAAGAAATCGCCTATCGGCTTGGCTATATAGACGCTGATGCGGTTAGGGAATTAGCCTCCACGCTGTCCAGTATAAGCTATGGGCAATACCTCCTGCAGGTCTTGGAATCCGGCTGACGCCAATCCTTGGCAGTTCACAGGCAGCTTGAACAGCCCCCCCGACGACCAACGTCAGTTGGCCAACTACCTTTGCCCGACTCTAAAAATTTCACCGAACCTGTCGCCTCAACACAGGCACTCTCTGGTGAACAAGCAATCACCATGGCAATAGGTTCTGCCCCGGCCGCATATGCATTAACTAATATTACACAATCATTTAAATCGAAAAATGGTCGCGAAGATGTGTCTCCAAAAATTATTGCTCCTGTCGGTCTCCCTGCTACAATTCAAGATATCTAAAATCAAGAGTTCTGCGCATAAGTAGAACATGACAGGGGAGGCATGGCAGGGTTTTCGGTATTTAGATCTCTTGTTCCGGCCATGGCTATTCCATTGTCACGTGGCGCCTGTCTGAAAGCATTAAGAAGTCTTCGTAAGTCTTGCCATTTCTTTCATATAAGCAATCTGAAATGATTTTCGCATTCTTTCACAACCCGCTGCAGCACAAGTCGGCGTTTGCGCAAATAGCATCCGACTCTTGGAGGGGCTTGCAGCCGCTTGAGCCACGTCTGCTTCTATCCGGCAGCCCAACACACTTGGCGGATGTACTACCAGTCAATGGCGGTGATGGCACTTCCGGATTTGTGGCGACTGGGATTGAAGTCGGTGATCAGTCAGGCACTTCAGCAACAGTGGCCGGCGACATTAATGGCGACGAAGTGGACGATTTGATTATCGGCGCACCGTCAGCCGGGGCGGCTGCAGGAGAAGTTTACGTCGTTTATGGATCGTCCAGCGGATTTCCTGCGGCAGTTGATTTGGGCGGATTAAACGGAATTGATGGCTTCCGCCTAAATGGAAGTGCCGCCGAACAAGCCGGATTCTCAGTCAGCTCCGCGGGGGATGTGAACAATGACCAATTCGACGACCTAATCATTGGTTCGCCAGCTTCTGATCCCAAGGGCCGCGCGAATGCCGGTTCCGCATACATTGTTTTTGGCGGTACTAATCTCGCCGGCACAATCGACCTTTCGGAATTAAACGGAATGGACGGTTTTCGCTTAGACGGTGCGGCGGCCGGCGACAGAGCGGGAGTATCCGTTGCGAAAGCAGGTGACGTCAACAACGACGGGTTTTCTGATGTAATCATCGGTGCCACTGGCGCCGATCCCGACTCTCGCACAAACGCCGGATCGGCCTATGTCGTTCTTGGATCGGTTAGCTTTGCGGCAACGATCGAGCTCTCGAGTTTGAATGGTGCAAATGGGTTCCGTTTGGATGGAGCCACAATGGGAGATGAATTTGGAATTTCCGTCAGTTCAGCCGGTGACGTTAACAACGACAACTTTGATGATGTGGTGGTAGGGGCTCCCGGCGCTGATCCAAGCAATGAATCAGCAGCAGGGTCTGCATACGTATTCTTCGGCGCAACCAGCTTCTCCGACTTCACGAATGTAACCGCACTGAACGGCGCCAGCGGATTCCGCATGGATGGTGTGGATGAGAAAGACCGAGCCGGTCAATCGGTTGCGGGAGACGGCGATGTAAACGGAGACGGATTTTCCGACGTGATCATCGGATCACCACGCGCCAAGGTTGATGGCGTTTCCGTCGGTGCAGCATATGTGTTTTTCGGGAAATCCGGCAGCTTTGCGCCGAGTGTCTCGCTGGGAACGGTCGATGGCACAACTGGGTTTCGGTTGGCCGGTGACTATGAATCTGATCCTCTGTTGAGTTCTTTCATAGTGAACACGACTGGCTTGACAAGTCGCGATATTGCCGGCCAAAACACCAGCCGGGTCGAAAACGCGATGATCAACTTTACCTCTGTGATTCCCGATGACCACTCCGTCTATGCACATTCATCCGGCATTCCAGCCGAAGTCATCGGCCCTTGGTCTGGGAATCCAAATACTGTCACCGATCAAGATCGAACGCACCAAATTCCTCGATCCCCGACAGAAGAACCCGCCACCAAAATTGAAACTGGATTGGGCTCTACCGGCGTGTGGATCGACGGGGTAGCCATATTTAACTGGTCGGATGCAAGGAGCTATAGAAATCAGGGAGCTTGGAATCAAAATGCTGTCTACTGGGAAGGCCCTGGCCTAGACAGTTATGGTGCTCACCCGCCGCCATTCGGTGAGTATCACACACATGCCATG
>CAUZOD010000221.1:0-5349 GCA_963581115.1 Phycisphaerae bacterium
TGGGGGTCAGTCGCTGCGGGTGTTCGACAGCTTCTACCGGTCTGGCTCTCTGGTGTTCGGCGGCGGTCATGTTGTGCTCCCGTTGCTTCAGGCCGAAGTGGTGCCACCTGGCTGGATTTCCAATGACCAATTCATCGCGGGCTATGGGGCTGCCCAGGCCGTGCCAGGCCCTCTCTTTACGTTTGCCGGCTACCTTGGCTCCAGCATCGACGTGCTGCATTATCGATGGTTGAGTGGTGTGTTCACGCTCGCCGCGGTCTTCCTGCCCTCATTCCTGCTGATTGCAGGGGCCTTCCCATTCTGGAACGCTCTCCGCTCGCTGGCTGCCTTCCGCAGAGCCTTGCTGGGCATCAACGCCGTGGTCGTAGGTATATTGGTGGCGGCCCTCTACCGACCCGTGTGGACAACTGCCATCGTTGAACCTGCAGACTTTGCGTTGGGGCTGGCCGCGTTCGGGTTGTTGGCCATATGGAAAGTGCGGCCATGGCTGGTGGTGCTCCTCACCGCGTTGGGTGGGCAAGCCATCGTCCGTCTCTAGGGGAGTTAAGCTAATAACCTGGGTCGGCGGCCATACACCGCTGCCGGCTGGGCCCTGGTAGCGTCGCTCGCACCGCGTTGCCAAGGCTCGGCTGAACCGGAGTAAGGCGGGATCGCATGTCTGATGGACTCGAATGGTTCACTGTTGGCATTTTGGGTGGGTGGGCCGGGAGTCCCCAGAAATTTACTCCCCACGATCGTGATAAGAAGGCTCAGATTCGGAATGCGGCACTGGTTGCAGCGGTCAACAGGAAACTGGTGGGGTGGGATGCGAATGATCGCGCATTGGCAAGAGTCTTGTTATCGCACTTGCTGAATCGGGGCATGTCGGAGCACCGCGATTACCCACGTACCCATGTCTAGTCATTAAAGCCAAAGCGCTTTGCAAAGAATCCAAAATAAGATTCTGGTTCATCAACGAATATGTTTCGATCAACGATCTTGTCCGTCAGAAAGGCGTTGCCGCGCCATCCCTGGTTGACTCCCCAGTACACACAAATGTTACTCCGGCTGTCACTGCTCAAAAAAATCTGCGGTAAAATCACACTGAATCTCACCGAAGGACGCTTAAGCATGTTGTGGTGCTAAGCACCTTACCGGTTCAGTTCAGTTGGCATGTCAATTAACCCAAGATGGACTTTTGAAATGATAAATATTCACAAAAGCATCTACTATTAGTCATCAGGTAAAGTCAATGCACCCTGAAAATCTGTGTTCCAGTCGAGCTGATGCCTGGTAAGCACCTGAGCCTCCGGTGACAAAGTCTTCCACACGTCACGACGTACCGGATACATGTCCATCGTTAGTCGTCCGACCCACCATGGCTGGTAGAAGGCGGCAACGCCGACCCGTGGTTGCTTACTGCCATTGGATCCCGCCGCGTGCCAGACCGTGTTGGGCATGATCACAACGCTACCGGGAGACCCACAACAAACCACCTCCCCTGCGAGTGAATCGTTCGTTGCGAGAGGCAGACGCCGCAACTTGTGGCTTCCCGGCATGGCACGCGTGGCACCTGTCTCTTTCGTGAATGGTGTCAGAATCCAAAATGAATTGACGCCAATGGGGAAATCCGGCACAGGCCGAGCTGGATTCAACTGTCCCATCGGAGAGTCCAGATGCCAATGGCCGGGTTCCGATCCTGGATGCGCTAAAAGCCCATCCACACTTCCCAAACGAATTTGATCCTCGACCGGCCAGGCAAAGAACTGCGAACCGGTATCAGTGCGACCGCCGATAAGATGCCTGGTCAACTCCAACACTGACGGATGTGTCACCAGCTTTTGGAAACGGGCATCGTAATTCAACAAGGAGACGACGAACTCGTAACCCTGGACCCCCGGCACCCGCGCCGGCGCACTTAACACGAGTTCGGCCAATTCCGCCGCTTCCACAGAAGAAATCGCATCCTCCAGCAAAACAAATCCATCCGTTTCAATGGTCTGAAGGGCTCGGTCAATATCATGGGCGGGAAGGGCTTGCATGGCAGGCATCGGTTTGCTGGTTCGGGATCGAATCCGGTTGTTTATAGTTTATCGATCGGAGTCCTCGAATAGTACATCGATGTGTTTCTGCGTTGCAAACCTTGAGGAAGCCGTCAGCGGGCTCGCTGAGAAAATACGGCTGGGGCTCCTGGCCGGAACAAAAAGGGGTCACGCACGTTGACCGGGACCCTGGCTGACTCTCCAATACACACAAACGTTGATCCGGCAGTCACTCCTCAAAAACAGCCTGCGCCGAAATTCGGATAAATACCTCGTTAAAATATAGCAGTTCTTGGAAAGTGATATTTGACATGATCGAAACGTTCATTATCTGCTGCGATGATTCCATCTGCCTGGTTCACCCGGTTCTCGTGCTGACCGCGACCGGCAAGATCATCTGTCTCTACCGCGAGTGTGATTTCCATGACCCGGTTGACTTCGCCAACTTTGCCTATCGGGTCAGCGACAACGGCGGGAAAACCTGGGGCGAGCGGATCGTTTTTGCCGAGAGCCGTGGCGGGCCGGATCGGAACTTTGATTGTCTTCACTGTCCGTGTATTTCCCGATTGTCCGACGGCCGGCTCCTGGTGATCAGCGAGTTACTCAGCGGCCACGAGAACCCCGAGACGATTCGCACCGCTCGCAGCCAGTTGTGGTGGAGCGAAGACGACGGACAGACATGGTCACCACCGCAGGCCACGCCCATCGTGGGGATCGTCCCCGGCGAAATCTGCCAAACGCCGGACGGTGCCCTGATCACTGCTGCCATGACCATGCGAGACGACGCCCACTCCTTTGTGGCCCCGTACCGGTCGCAGGACGGTGGCGCGACGTGGCAGGAGCCGGTCCTGGTTGTGGCCGGGGAGCATCCGCTGCCCCATGTTCCATGCGGTACGTCCATTGCCGTAATGGCCGACGGGACGCTGGTCTGTTACCTCTCCAACAAAGCGCCGGCCGCTACGGGACTCAAGTGTTTTTCCCGGGACGATGGCAGAACCTGGGAGGGGCCCTATCCCACACTCATGCCCCAACTGCACAGCAGGCCCTCGGCGGGCCTACTGCGAAGCGGGAAGGTGCTGGTGACCTACCGTCACAATCAATGTGAAAACTACCTCGCGTACCTGGAAAGTCAGGATAGCGCCCTGTGCCCCGACCCCAAGGGCCAGAAGGGGAGGCTGCTGGCTATCGCGCACCAAGCCGGGGGCGGCGGTTATGACGACTGGGTGCAGCTACCTGACGGGCAAGTTCTTCACGTCTGCGGCCTGGCTCGGGATCGCCCAAAATATTTTCTGGAAGCGCACCTGTTTCAGGAGACAGATATTTGAGCAGAAAAACGGGACAGGTTCGTTTTTGACGAGAGTACCGAACGAACCTGGTTCGTTTCCCTTCACGCTTCACATCGACTAACGGATCTTTGCCTAAGTTGTGGCCTCACGCCGAAGCTCGCCAATCCTCGGCTAGTCCCCGCCAGGTCAGAACAGACTAGCCACAAAAGTCTCACGAAAACTGCAGGCTCTATGGCCCAGCTTGTGCCACCCACTTGACTTACGGCGACCAGTAGAAATAGAAAGCAGATGAATGCCGTAAGTCAAAATTTTTATCACAGAGTGAAAGAATCTCCATCACAGGTGATATTAGCTATTGTTCTAGCAAACATCGACCTTGCTCGGCACTACGGCTGTTCAAAGAAGACCAAACCAACCCTCTTGCAGATGAAAGGAAAATCGTCATAAACTCAATCCATTTGAATCGGAGAGGCCTATCATCGGAAAGGAGATTTGACATGAGGCATTATTAGCAGTTGTCCAGAGGAATGATCATCACGGCCGCGTTGGTATTTCCCATACTGGCTAGCCAGGCGAGTGCATTAGTGTACACGACAGATGACTGGCAGCTTTTGGAAGCGCAGTTGATCGCTCTGGATCTGAGCGGAGAATTGCGGCCATCGGCAGATCTGACCGGACGAATTATGCATGATCTGGCTGCTATCCGTGCGGCATATCCCGATGAAACCCGGGTGATAAAGGTACTAGCCAATCAATTCCTCCCTTACGATTCCGAAGGCAATCTGATCCTTCCTGATGATCCCTGGCAATATGAGGAGGTCGTTACGCACATCAGATATATGCCCAGTGCCGCGCCGAATCAACTTATTGTTGGTCTTACAGACGAGGCCATGGCCCAGTTCAATGTCGGCCAATACCATGAGCTGGACGCCCTTAACGCGTTGTATGGTGTGATTGACATAGCCATTGGTCCAACAATTGGGGGCACGTCACTAGCCATCATGCTTCTAACATTCGATCAAAACTATAACACACAGGTCTTGGCTGACCTGTATATCCAAGCCCAACTGTGGGGACTTCGTTCCGCCGAATCCAACCGCTACGGGGGCGACGGTAGCACCATTCAGGCCGGTCCCCCATTCTACACCTTCAGCGCGGGCTGGGGCGACTGTCTGTCAGGCTGCATCAACAAACAGGAGTGGCACTACAGAGTCGACGACGGCCATGTAACCGTTATCCCCGAACCTGCCACGCTGTCGCTTCTGGGTATTGGTGGGTTGGCGATGATTCTCCGACGTAGAAAACATCACACCTTGCAGTAAATCTCTGGAGGTTTGTTCCGCTCAATTGTGCTCACTGGCCGGCACAGGAAGCACCCATAGCACCGCCCTGCCCTCGGGTAAGGGCGGTGCTGTTTTGAAGGTGCTGGGGGTGGTACCATAAAGTCAGAATTTTGCATTGCCATTCGGCGTTGAAAGGAAAAAAATGGATCGCGTACAGATGGTCAATAACCGCAACATGTTCACTGCATCAATGTTGCTCTTGTTCCTTGGGGCAACGCCCGTATATGCAGACAGAGCAGGAATTGAAGGGGAGACTCTGAACCAGGAGTTGCTTGCATTGTGCAAGACTCCTGAGGCAACTCCCGCAATCATTGAAGCACTTCTAAAGGATGGTGCGGATGTTAATGCGAGAACCGAGCTTGACTTCTCCCCATTGATACTCACTGCGATGAACAACTCCAATCTTGCAATCATCGAAACACTTCTGAAGGCTGGTGCGGATGTTAATGCGAGAGACAAGGGTCGCAACACCCCATTGATGCACGCTGCGCGTCACAACTCCAATCTCACAATCATTAAAACACTTCTGAAATCTGGCGCGGATGTTAATGTGAAAGACAAGGGTCGCAACACCCCATTGATGCACGCTGCGCGTCACAACTCCAATCTCGCAATCATTAAAACACTTCTGAAGGCTGGTGCGGATGTTAATGCGAGGAACGAAGGTGGCCACACCCCATTGATGCACGCTGAGAGTCA
>CAUZOD010000222.1:0-5292 GCA_963581115.1 Phycisphaerae bacterium
AGGTCCCAACCCGCGGTACTGTTTTCGAACTGAGGATTGCTCACATCCTGGGACAAATCACCATCTCCGAAGTAGTCGGTGTTGCCCTTTACATAATAATGATTCATGGCCTGGCCCATGAAGTCGGTCGTGAGACCCAGGGTGTAGCGGTAAGACCCGACACCCGGCATTCGTGAGGCAACTGAGTGATTGCGAATGGCATGCATCTGGGCATCCAAAAACCCCCAAAAACCAATGTCTGTAGTCGTGTCAGCAGGGTAGGCGCCCTGATAAGACAACAACGCAAAAATGGTTTTGTCAATCAATCCCGGTGTCTGGTTGTCGATGAGGATCGCCATGTTAGCGTGCCAGAGCACATTGCCCGGTGCGGCGCGTTCGTCGATATAAGCTTCAAACAAATTCAAATCTGCGTAGTTGTTGATGCCGTTCCACAAATTTGAATAGGTTGCAGGGTTCCATCCCAATTCCTGAGCCGTAAAAGTCGCAATGATTTTGTCAGGATACTCGGCACGAAGCTGGGCCAGAGCACCGACAATTCGGTTGGATTCAACGGTGCCATTGGCATACGGAAGAATTTCGTCGATCTCGATGGCATCAAAACCACCTGGCAATGCGCCCCCCAACGTGTTGTTGAACGGAACACTCCACAAATTGACCAGTTGTTGCGTGGTGAAAGATGAATTGTATCCCACGTTGTAAGCAAAAATTTTTCCCTCGGATCGCAGTTGTTGGACCAACCCGGCATCAGTGGTATTGCCGCCAATGACCGTAAAGTAATCCCTCAGGTCCTCGTTGAAAGACTCTGTTCCCTGCCAAACTGCGCTGTAGCCATCCTGATACAGGATCTGATCGGGCAACGTCGCCGCATAGACGGCCTGATCGAGAGCCATTGCCAGAATCAGGCAGGTCGTAACCGCAACCGAAACTCCATGGAACTGAATCCCCCACAACATGGCATCTTTCCTTCTCTGGCCAGACCATGCTATTCTAGTCCTAGCCTGCAGATTTAACTACACCGGTGTAGCCGAGGTGTAAGATGTGGGCTGGCGCCGCCCTATGCACTTGTCCGCCGGTTCCAAACTGCTTGTCGTCCTGCTCATCGTGGCTGGAGGCAGCGGTTTTTTCGTAATCAACCACACCATCGACCTGTTCCGCCAACGGCAGGAGGTGGCGGTGCGCGAGATGCGCGACATCCGTTTAGAACTATCCCGGATCCAAAGGACCCTCAAGGAGATTTCATCCGGCGGCACTTACCGAGACGACTTGCGCGTTTCGTCACAGTCACAGTCACCGCGATTTGCGAATCTGCAGGTCCGCGAACTGGCGGCCGAAGAAGGCGGCCATCTCGTGCTTGCAACCATGCTCGAGATGCAAAACATGAACTACCTGGCATCCGGCGGATGGGATGTTCGCGATTATTGGCGTTGGACCTTCGACACGCTGGCCGAGCGCAACCTTAAAGAACCTGAACGCTTCGAACCAATGCTTGCCCGGTGTTGGGAAAGATCCGATGACGGCCTGATCTACACGATTGAACTGCGGTCCGGGGTGCTATGGCATGACTTCACCGATCCGACGACTGGCGAGCGGTTCGAAAATATCGAAGTGACCGCTGAAGACTTCCGGTTCTTCATCGACGTGATTCGGATGCCTGAGGTTCCCGCCGAGGACTTGCGTCTGCAGTACCGTGAACTGGAACGAATTGAGGTGATCGATCGATACCACTT
The DNA here is from genome assembly GCA_963581115.1 of Phycisphaerae bacterium. Classification (GTDB taxonomy): domain Bacteria; phylum Planctomycetota; class Phycisphaerae; order Phycisphaerales; family Phycisphaeraceae; genus CAUZOD01. The sequence continues at coordinate 1,728 of CAUZOD010000222.1, forward strand.
CAAGGTGCATTGGCGCCAGCCGATGTACCTGTCAGAACAGTTCACGCTCGAACTCCAGCCGTTGCCACGCCACTTCTACCGGTTCGATGATCCCCGACAGTTCCGCGAAAATGCCGAAAGAAATCGGATGATCGTGGGGTGCGGTCCCTGGATGCTCGAATCCTGGCAGAAGGGCAAGACCATCATCTTCCGCCGTAACGAAGCCTACTACGGCCCCCGGCCCCATCTTCGCAAGATCCGTGTCAAGGTCATCCGGGAACTGAATGCCGTGCTCCTGGCCCTGGAAAACGGGGCGATCGATATGGCATCAGTGGAGGGGGTTCGATGGCTACAGAAGGCCGAAGACGAAGAATTCAAGCAGCGATTTCACATGGTCCGGTACCCCGTAGCCGCCGTCTGGACACTCAACTACAACCAGCACAATGACCTGTTTGCTGACCGGAGAATCCGTGTGGCCCTGGCGCACCTGACGGATCGGGCAAGAATCCTCAACGACGTGTACAACGGTCTGGGCCGTCTGGTCTGGAACCCCTTCCTGGCAAACAGTCCATACGCCGACGATTCGATCACACCCTATCCTTTTGACATCGAGGCAGCCCGACAACTGCTCACCGATACGGGCTGGCACGACACCGACGGCGATGGCATCCTGGACAGGGATGGAAGGAAATTCGAATTCAACTTCATGACCCTACCTGCCTCGAACATCTCGCAAGCGAAGGTGGCGGCCATGTTGCGCGAGGATTGCGCCAAAGTGGGGATCATCGTTCATATCCACAGCCTTGAATGGTCCGTATTCCAGAACCGGATTCAAACCCGAAGTTTCGATGCATGCATGGGCGGATTTCGGGCAGGGTCGATGCGATCAGAATGGGAGGTCGATCCCTTTGCCCATTATCACTCAAGTGCAGCGGATGCCGAAGGAACGCAGAACATCACCGGGTTTAAGAACCGGGAGGCGGATCGGCTCCTAGAAGAGGCCCGCCGGGAATTCGATCGGGATAAGCGGATCATGCTGTACCGGGAGTTCTGCCAGCTCGCCCATAAACAGCAACCACGGACCATTATGCTGACTCCGGATCATCTTTTTGTCATCGATCGCCGCTTTCGCAATGTCAAGGCATACCCTCTGGGCTTGCACATCAACAGTTTCTGGGTCCCGCAAGACGAGCAGAAATACAGAGAGTAATCGCCGTTGTACGTCTACTTGGCCAAACGGCTGAGCCTCATGGTTCTCACGCTCGTCGTGATCACCTTGGCCTCGTACATCATCATCCGCGCTGCACCCGGAGACCCGACAAGAAGCGACGTCCTTGGCGATACGTTGCGAACTCAGACTGATGGCGGTGGTAGCCGCAGCCCGATTGCAGCCCAACTGCGCCGTGATTTCTATCTCGATCGCAATCCCTTTGTGGGATACACGCTATGGCTACGCGATGTCGTATGGCACGGAGACCTTAAGCGATCCATCATTGTGGACCCTGGCACGCCCACGCTGACCGTAGTCGCACAACGTGCCTTACCCACACTCAAACTCAGTTCCCTGGCAGTAGGCCTGATCTATCTTCTGGCAATTCCCCTCGGCATCTACTGTGCTGTGGCCCACCGGTCATGGGGCGAACGCACCGTGACATTGGTACTGTTCATGCTTTACTCACTGCCAAGTTTCTGGGTCGCCCTGCTGCTGCTGGCCTTTTTCTCCGGAGACACATTCGTCAACTGGTTCCCTGCCGGCGGTCTTGCCCCCGATGACGAATATGGCTGGGGGCGCAGCAACTGGCAGATCCTGCTGGAAACCTCGCGACATTACGTCCTTCCCGTGGTATGCCTCACGTACGCGTCGCTGGCGGGTCTGAGCCGTTATGCCCGTGCCGGCATGATCGAAGTGATCAGCCAGGATTTCATTCGTACAGCACGAGCCAAGGGGCTATCCGAATGGCACGTAATCATGAAGCATGCGCTACGCAACAGCCTGATCCCACTCGTGACAATCTTCGCAGAACTCCTCCCCGGCCTGATCGCTGGTTCGATCATCGTTGAATACCTTTTCAACATTCCTGGGATGGGCAGCCTTTCTCTGCTGGCCCTATCGAGCAGAGATTACCCCTTGATGATGGTCCTGTTCGCGGCCGGCGCGATACTGACACTGGTGGGAATCCTGATATCGGATCTTCTCTATGTCGTTGTCGACCCCAGAATCAGTCTTGAATAACCGGAGCGATGCCCCCGGGCAATCGCAACTCCATCTCGTGTGGACCCGGTTTCGGCAGAATCGCTACGCACTGATGGCAGGGTGCTTGATCCTGATACTGTTTCTCATCGCCATATACGCACCGCTGTTGGCCCAGAACAAACCTCTCGTATTTGATCAAAACGGTGCGATCGGCAGCCCGTTATTGCGCGAGATATTTGCTCCCAGCGATTCTCCTGAACGAATATTGGAGCAATTCTTCAATTTCGTCATGGTGCTGACAACGGCCAGCACCGTGATCCTGCTGCCACTGTGGGCGATGGCTCGAACCCACAGCCGCAATGTAGCCAGGCACGTGATCCGAACTGGCCTGGTGATACTGGCCGTAGCAACCCTAGTGCCGTTTACAGTCGTCCGGCCTCGGCTCGATAAGACCAATTACCGCCAATTGGCATCTGCCCCGACACCGGGTACTCGAATCGCCCTGATGCCACCAGTGCCTTTTGGGCCGTTTGAGCAGCCGGCGATGGCGTTTGGACCTCCAAGTCACAAGCATCTGCTTGGCACCGACAAAATCGGGCGAGACGTCCTGGCCCGATTGATTCACGGCACGCGGGTGTCGCTCTCGGTGGGCTTCGTCGCTGTGGCCATTTACTTGATCATCGGAATCATGATCGGCTCGCTGGCGGCATATCTCGGGGGCTGGACGGACCTGATCGTCCAACGATGCATCGAGGTCGTGATCTGCTTCCCGACATTCCTCCTGATCCTGACGCTCATGGCCTTTGTGGATCACCGTTCGATCTTCAACGTGGTGCTGGTCATTGGCCTGACTGGATGGACCCAGGTGGCCAGGCTGGTTCGCGGTGAAGTGCTCAAGCAGAAACAGCTTGACTATGTGGCCGCGGCCCGAGCGCTTGGGCTGGGCCGCGTACGTATCATCTTCCGTCACATCCTGCCCAATGCCATGGCACCAGTACTGGTGGCGGCAACCTTCGGTGTCGCCGGGGCCATCCTCACCGAAACCAGCCTGTCGTTTCTTGGGTTTGGTGTGCGCCAGCCCACCGCATCCTGGGGTGAGTTGCTCAATCAAGCCCAGGCTTGGCCGACTGGATACTGGTGGCTCATGGCCTGGCCCGGAGTAATGATCTTCACCACGGTGACGGTGTTCAACTTGGTAGGTGAAGGATTACGTGATGCACTGGATCCAAGGTGACGGTTGTGGTCCGCCATCGATGGCACTGCATCCTACATTCATCGCGGGTGGCAAGTCTGAATGCCAGATCCAGACGCACACCGGTCCTTCGCATGTTTGCTCATCGCCAATCCCTCCGGACTACAGGCACCCATGGACCGCCTTCAACAGCACGAATC
>CAUZOD010000223.1:0-5262 GCA_963581115.1 Phycisphaerae bacterium
TACCGCCGACGCTGAACTTGGTCGTGACATCCGCAAGGCGGCGATTCAGGGTTACCGTACCCTGACCGCTGAGCCGGGAGCTGCCAGCATTCCACGAGACGAACGCCAGGACTACAGTTTCAAACGTCACGATCGAATCGGCTACAACTTTCGCATGTCAGCGATGCAGGCGGCATTGGGATTGGCCCAACTGGAACGACTGGATCACTTGGTTGCAGCCCGTCGGTATATTGCTTGGCGGTACGAGCAGGTCATTGTGGACCACGGGTGCGAATGGCTGATACGCCCGGTGACTCCTGAGGGATCAACACATTCCAGTTACATCTATGCGTGCATCGTTGATGAGGACAAGCTTGGTGTCGATTGGCGCACCTTTCGGGAGACCTACATTGAACATGGCGGTGACGGTCTTTACGGTGCATCATCTCCCGTTCACTTGGAACCGATTTTTCAAAACCTGAGTTTTTACGGGGATCGAACGCGGGCGCCACATTTTGACTCACGCTACAAGGGAAGTGTAAAGCAATACACTCAGGATGATTGTCCGCAGGTGGAATCATTTCGTAATCGCCTTTGCCAGTTCAAGACCGGGATGCAAACGCTGGAGAAAGTGGAGCGCGAAGTGAATGCACTTGACGCGACGATCCGATACTTTCAGTGACTGCGACATGCCAGAACGACAGCCGAATATCCTGATGATCATCACCGACAGCCAGCGTTACGACACGGTCGCGGCACTCGGGAACCCCATAATCAAAACCCCGGTCTTGGATCGTCTGGTGCGTGAGGGGACAGCGTTCACGAGCGCCTATACCCCTTCGCCGATGTGTGTGCCGGCTCGCTGTGCTTTGCTGTATGGTCAGTATCCGTCTCATACAGGTTGCTACGACAATGTTACCGGCATGCCTACGGATGGGCGGGCAAGTTTTATCGAAGCGCTGGCTGATAACGGGTATCACACCCATGGAATTGGCAAGACCCACTTCACGCCTGATCCCAATGCAATGCGAGGTTTTCAGACACGGTTGACTCAGGCTGAAGTCGCACTGTCGCCGGATGCGGATGATTATCTGCGGTTCCTGCATGATCAAGGTTTTGATCACGTCTGTGATCCGCACGGGCCTCGCGGTGAAACCATGACGCTGCCTCATCCGTCGCAGTTGCCCGCCCGACTGCATCCCAGCCAGTGGATCGGTGATCGCACCGTGGAATTCATCGACGACGCGAACGGCAAACGCCCCTGGTTTGTGTACAGCAGTTTTGTACACCCGCATCCACCTTGGACACCGCCAAATCCATGGCACAAGCTGTATCGCCCAATGCAGATGCCGGTGCCGAACGTGCCACCGGGATATGAATCGCTCTGGACCTGGGTCAATCGTGATGAGCGCCGTGCCGTGTTTCGTGACCAGGGAGTGGATTGGAATCTGTTACGTGCGATGAAGGCATATTACTACGCATGTATTTCGTTTATCGACTATCAGGTCGGTCAAATGCTCGCGGCGCTGCATCGCCGCGGACAACTTGACGACACGCTGATCCTGTTTCTGTCCGACCACGGCGATCACCTGGGTGATTATCTCACTTTTCATTTGGGATCGATGCATGACAGTTGTGCGCGTATTCCATTGCTCGTTCGATGGCCGGATCGATTCAAGGCAGACGTGCGGTGTCCGCGGCCGGTGACGCTGCTTGATGTGGCGCCGACCGTTCTCCATGCCGCGGGTGTCGGACATACGCTTGATCTTGACGGGCAGGATCTGGGGCAGATCGCCGATGGCAGAGTTGAGCGATCAGCGGCTTTCATTCAATTTCTGTACGCGGAAAAGGGTATTTACGCGGTGGTGACTGACGATTGGAAATACGCCTATAGCGCAGGGGATGATGTCGAATTCCTATTCGACCGTCGAAATGATCCGCAGGAGACACAGAACGTTGCAAACCTTCCGTTGACCGGGCAGGTGCAGGCTGCGTTGAAGCGGGTACTGCTGGATCATCTGCGGGACGTAGGCGAGGGCAGTGCCGTGGACGGTAACCAATGGAATCGCTATCCAGAGTGGAAGCAGCCAGTGGAGCCGATCATAGGACAGCGAGTCTACGATCACCCCTGGGCCGATCTGTATATCCCCGGTTACAGCGATGACACCGATAGGTTGTGTTGATATTTAATCTAGAGAATTATTCTTACGGTATACTGGGGTTATGCCAGTTCTTGCGGCGATGCAAGCCTAGATACGGCGATTGCAGGATTGATGTTGCCAGTGAGTTTCCAACTCAATAGACCAATGTTTATGAAGGAAGGTAGACGGCACTGATGGAAAACTTGATAGAAGAACAACTCGAATCATTTGCAAAAAATGGTTTCGTGGTAGTGCATAATGCGCTGACATCACAGGAAATGGCGTCTATAGACGCCGGCATCGAGGCCGATCGGGCGGCGTACCCGGTGGCATGGGAGCCGGGGCTGCGTGAAGGACATATTGCCGTGGGGTGTGATGCACCGGAGATCATGGAGCGAACCGATGCGTTGGATCTCATTCCCTACCATCCCACCGTCATGCCCTTGATCGATCGGCTCCTCAGACCTGGCGCCCGGATGTCGGGGCTGACCTACATGCGTCGCGATCCATGTCTCGTGCCGCGCCCCGCGGATCTTGCCGACGCCGACCCGCTCTGTCTTGAGCGGCACTGGCACCGTGAAGACGGCGGGAACGTGGAAGGTGCTGAGAACAGCGATTATTACGTTTCCGCGATCCAGACTATTTACTATTTGGACGATGTAGATGCCGAGTCCCACTGCTTCAGCGTCATTCCCGAGAGTGCCGAGACCAAGCGCAAACTGCCCAAGATAACTGCCGGGGGAAAGGGCTGGGGCGGGACGGACCGATTGCGGATCCATGATTCCGAGAATGGGTATGTGGACCCGGATCAGGCAAAGTGGGTGGATGCCTTTGGGCGCGAGTTACCCAAGCGGCTGGGCGGGGTCGACGTGCATGCGCCGGCGGGTTCCGCAGTGCTGTTCAACAACAGCAGCTACCATTGTGGCACCATCCGGCACACCAATCGTCAGCGGCGTACCGTGCATATTCGGTACCGACAACCGGAACCGGTGGAGTCCCGACACGCCATCAAACCACCCTGGAACAGCGTGGCGGAGTTCTTGGCATCGCTGCCCCAACGATCGGCCTTTAGGAGTCCGTGACGGTTGTGCATCGACCGGTCTTTGCCAGTGGGGTAGGAACGTGGCCTCTGGCCTACTACGGCGAAGTGGATGGCGGCATGAGCAGTGAAAAGATCCTGAAAGGTGCCGCGATGGACCTGGCCTACTTCCGGTAGATAATGCCATCGGATTCAACATGAGTTTCAAGATCTGTTCAATCGGGTGCGGTCGCATCGCCACTGACCAACATGGGCCATCGTATGTTCATTACGCCCGTGAACATTCCGATACGCAACTAGTTGCGTGCTGCGATATCGATGAAGCCAAAGCAATTGCGTTTTCCAATCACTTTGGTTTCGCACGCCACTACACCGACTATATACAGATGCTGTGCGCCGAACGACCTGATGCGGTGACATTGACTGTTCCTTACACGGAAACTTGCGAGTTGGCGTGTGGCATCATGACGCTGGGGTATCCCCTGATACTTGAGAAGCCGCCGGGATGCACGGTAGAGGAAATCGATCACTTGATCGGCACGATCGATGCTTGCTACGTGCCCAACCAGGTCGCGTTCAACCGACGCCATGTGCCTCTGGTGAAGCGACTGAAGTGGCTGATGGCCGAACATATCGAAGCGGGTCAGCTTCAGCATATCCGTTACGAATTTACGCGAGTAGGCAGAACTGACAATGATTTTTCCACTACCGCGATTCACAGCATTGACACGGCACGACACCTGGCAGGCAGTGACTACCAATTTATACGATTTCGCTATCAGGAGTTTCCGGATCTGGGACCGACCATAGCCAATATTTTCATGGACGGTCAGTTTACTTCTGGCGCTACGGCTCACTTGAGTTTTTGTCCGGTGACAGGCGCTGCAACGGAGCGGGTGGCTGTGTACGCTCATGAACACGCTTTTTTTCTGAAAATACCCATTCAGGATGGCCTGGACGTTCCCGGTCACCTGATGCACGTGTGCCAGGACAAGGTCCAGATCGACCTGACCGGTGATCCGGATTCCAGCACCGAGCCATTCATGATGTCCGGGTTTTATGGGGAGAACGCTGCTTTCTTTGATGCATTGCGCCAAGGCCATCGGCCTGAAGATGATTTGCGCAGCAGTCGCCAAGCCGTTGTGATCGCCCAGTACCTCAGGGAAAGAAAGCCTGAGTACTGTCTTGACGACTGTTACGGGAAAAATTCTTAGGCCTTGAGCAATGTTCGCACGAAATGGTCGGCATTTCCATCGTACCCGCGAAATGGGTTTTCGAAATCGTGGAGGAAAAAGTCGCTGCGACGACTAGGTTCGACCTTGATCAACCCCTCAGCACGACAGGACACCCAACGGGCCAGGATGGCCAGTGGTAAGGCCTGTCGTTCCTCGATGGTCAAGGGTGAAGCAATATGATAATCCATGGCAATTTTTGTCATGGAGTTTAACTCGAGATGCGGGCAAGTCGTCAGAGACCAGATACTTTTGGTGTCCATCCCCGTTTCACGCCGGGTGCCGAAGAATAAAACCAAGTCTGCGACATCGCGCAACCGTACGTCGCGCCAAGCCCAATCAAAATCGAATACGCCAGCCACTTCGCCGTCCGGTGTAAAGAGTAGATTAAAGCAGTTATAGTCGCCATGGATGACTGTGCGAGGCAGTTGAGCATAATGGCGATTGTATGCGTCTTGTAGCCAGGTTACGCGGGTTCGGGCATGCTGTATCGCGGTGTGGGCGTGACCATGCTCGTTGAGCATCCAATCAATTACATCAAGGACTGCCGCCGGGTCATCAAGGCGTGGGCGAGATTTGATGGGTGATGGAAAGTGCGCGAATTGTGGGACGAGATTTTCGCACTCGGCTTGGTACGTGGCCGCATGGTCATGAAATTTTGCCAAGGCTTGCGCCGCGGGTGTTCGTGCTTTTGTAATGAGATTATGGTTATAATTCAGGCCCCTGATCCAGGGGTAGACTTCATACGTCTTGCCCTGGCGGACCACAAAACGATCGCCCTGACTATTTACAATTGGTGGGAAAGCACAGAATCCCTTACTGTGCAGGTGCTGACGCAGTCCGTGGTCGAAGTGGATTCGTGACATACTCG
>CAUZOD010000224.1:0-5233 GCA_963581115.1 Phycisphaerae bacterium
CGGCGGGCAATGGTCATGCGCATGGAGTTCAGTGAAATCTCCTTTGCATGAGGTGAAACCCCGCTGACTGTACCGGGCCCCCCACCAGCCAATGGGGGTTGATCCATCAAGTGTGTCGAAGCCGATTCGGCAACGGCGGCAAGAACATCACTCTTGATGATCCGGCCTCCCGGCCCCGTGCCGGTCACTGACTGCAGATCAAGACCGTGCTGCTCAGCAAGCTTTCGAGCCAACGGCGATATCAAGAGCTTGTCGCCAGTTTGAGGTAACAACGGCAAAACGGTCGAAGAAACCGACGGTGCAGCCGATGATTCGGCCGAATCATCGGCTGCCATAACATCACCGCTGGTGGTCATATCACTAACCGACTCGCCTTCTTCGGCCAGAACGAGAATCGTCTGGCCAACCGGCACGCTCTGGCCTTCTGTCACCGAGATCTTTGCAACAGTACCGTCATCGAAGGCTTGCAGTTCCATCGTTGCCTTATCCGTTTCGACATCTGCCAGATGGTCACCGGCCAAAATGCTGTCGCCGATGTCCACCCGCCACTTGACCAACGTACCCACCTCCATGGTGTCCGATAGCCGAGGCATCGTAATCTCAATGGGCATGTTGCATCGTCTCCTAATGCCGTGGGGTGATCGACTTTGAACCGGCTGGCCGCAGCCAAGCCTCACCTCCACGAAAGTCCGCTGCGATCCGGGAGCCAATTTCGGACAAACTGTTGGTCAATCTTCACCTTTCAGAACTTTTTCTGCTAGTGCCAGGCCATGGCCAACACACTGATCCATGTCATAGTACATGTAAGTACCCATGCGACCAGCGAGCACCAGGCCCGGATGATGGGTTCTAATTTCACATACCAGTTGCTCATAGCGATGACGGTACTCTGGTTCAGATTTCGGATAATAGGGGGCCGTATCATCAGGATCAGCCTCGTAGGGCACTTCATGAGAAACAACAGACGATCTTCCCCCCGTCAGCATGCGATAACAGACATGTCGAGTGCGCGAGGTGCGGCTATGACAGAAATTCAGCCCTACCGTGTCTAACTCCCAGGGCTCACTGTGCTTGGTAATGTGCAAGCTGCGATACGGTAACAGCAGCCCGTGGTTCTGAGCAATGATCTGGCCTCGACCATCTCGGATATGATCGGGCCGACCACAGTAGATGACTTTCTTCGCCGCAATCCTGTACCAAGCATCGGGTGACTCACCGAGAATCACATCGACCCCATCAAGCATGTTCTCGATCATGTAGGTAAAGCCACGCTGGGGCTGGGCCTGAAACTGCCCTGGGAAATAATCACTGGTCTTCTTAGAGTGCTTCGGCACTCGGTTTCGCACCGAAGCGGGCATATCCTCCCAGTCCTTCCCCCACATCTTCTTCGTATACCCACGGAAGAACAGATTGATTATCTCATCCGGGTTAAGTTGCCGGCCCAGCGCACGCTCAGTCTGCTCCGAGCAAGGAAACGGCACTCGCTTGAGCTGCCCTCCGTCCTCAATCTCACCGGTAACTGAATATCGACAAGGCTTCCACGCGGTGTAACCTGAAAGAAATTCAACAATGCGATCGGAACTTGTGTGGAAAATGTGTGGCCCGTAATGGTGAATCATCGTGCCCTGAGATGGGTAGTCATAGCAATTGCCCCCGAGATGATCCCGCGTGTCCACGACTAAAATACGATGATGCGCCTTGAGTTTGGCGCACAACGTGGCCGCAGTTAGTCCGGCACCGACAATGAGAATGTCCACGGACCCGCTCATGCACTGGCTAGCTTATGCAAAATGCCCCCCCCAAGCGTACCCGTATGTTACGCACATCGGGTGATCATGCGTGATACGTCGTCTGCCGCACCGCTTCGGCGATCTTCTGTGCGTGTGGAAGCATCTCCTGTTCAAGATTGCGGGCATAGGGCGGAGGCACATCCGCATTGTTCACGCGAGTAATAGTGTTATCCAGACTGTCAAACGCATGTTCGTAAATCTGCGCGGCAATCTCGCTGGCCACAGAGGCGAACGGCCAGGTCTGGTCCACCACTACGCAATAACCCGTCTTGCGCACAGATGCCACGATGGTGTTGATGTCCAGCGGACGATACGTGCGGCAGTCGATGACCTCGCAGTCGATCTGATTCTTTGCCAGCGCCTCGGCCGCTTCCAAAGCAAAGTGTACTGGACGGCCTGCGGTAACAATCGTGCAGTCGGTACCCGGCTTGACCACCTGCGCTGCACCAAACCGGATCGTGAAGTCGTCATCCTCATCAAAGGTCGGCGGTGCCCATTTGCCGCGCAAGTAGCGAGAAAAATCGTCATCGCCCCTTGAGCCCATCCCAAGCATCCGTTCGGATTCCAGAAAAAATACCGGGTCATCGTCCCGGATCGCGGTTTTTAGCAGGCCCTTGGCATTACGCGGCGTGGAAGGGATAGCTAACTTCAGGCCGGGTACCGAAGAAAACATCGACTCTACCGACCATGAATGGGTCGAGCCCAGCTGCCCCCCAGCCCCATTGTTCCCACGGAAGACGCACGGCACAGGAAACTGGCCGCCCGACATGTAGAGGATCTTGGGAGCATTGTTGATGATCTGATCCGCCGCCACAAGACAGAACGACCAGCTCATAAACTCGATCACGGGGCGCAAGCCATACATTGCTGCTCCGATACCCAACCCGGAAAATCCTGTCTCGCTGATCGGTGTGTCCACCACGCGCCGGGGGCCAAACTCCTCAACCATGCCCTGACTGACTTTGTAGGCGCCGTTGTACTCAGCCACTTCCTCACCGATCAAGAATACGCGATCGTCAGCGTGCATCTCTTCGACCATCGCTTCGCGAAGTGCTTCTCGATATTGGATCCGGCGCATATTGGGAAGTGGGTTAGAATAAAGGAAGTCGAAATCTGGGGAACGGAGTTTGGAGCTTGCAAGCCGATACTTTGGCGGCCCAGCCCTTGGGCTTGAAGCAATCTTTACCTGTCACGGCTATTCGTCCTGTATCGGCGGCAGTGGCCGACCCTGCTTAAAGGGTGCAAACGGATTCTGGTACACGTCGGTGTACATCTCATCGCTTTCTAAATCTGGTGACTCATTGGCAAATTGGACTGCCGCCTGTGCCGTCTTTTTAGCTCGCCGATCCAATTCCTCAATCTGGTTCTGATCAGCCAACTGCTGTTTAATCAGATAATTCACCAGTCGGTTTATGCAATCCTGCTGCTCAATGTCGCCAACCTCTTCCTTGGTCCGGTACTTCTGCGGATCAGACATCGAATGACCCTTGTAACGATAGGTTCTGATGTTAACCAAGGCGGGACCAGGATTCTGCCCGAACCGGTGGTATTCCGCCGCTGCACCCCGCTGCCACTGTGGATTCTGCGCTTGGCGGGTACGAGCCACCTCGCGCTTTATGGTGTGGTACACATCCAGCACATCGAGTCCATTGCACTCAGCGTAACGTAAACCATAAGCCTCAGCCTTGGCACTTAGTTCATCAGCCATGGAGGTGCCACGTGCGATGTGTGTTCCCATTGAATACAGGTTGTTCTCAAGCACGAAAATTACCGGCAGGTTATAGACCGACGCCAGATTCGCTGATTCGTGAAACGCGCCCTGGTTTAGGGCGCCGTCGCCAAGATAAGTCAGGCAAACCTCTGGACGCCTAACATATTGAATACCAAAGGCAATCCCTACCCCAAGTGGACACTGTCCCGCGACAATTGCATGCCCTCCATACATATGATGGGACCGGTCAAATAAGTGCATCGATCCACCTTTTCCCTTCGAGCAACCCGTGAGCTTTCCGAACATCTCTGCCATGGCAACATTCGGGTCCATCCCACGGGCCAAGGCAATGCCATGGTCGCGATACGCACCGATGATCGGATCTTCGTTGCTCAAAGCAGCAATGCTGCCCACCGCAACCGCCTCCTGTCCGATGTAGATATGGCAGAAGCCTCCAATTCGCTGCTGCATATAATTCTGCATCGTCCGCTCCTCGAAACGGCGGATCAGCATCATGTCGTATAGCATGCCCAACAATGTGTCGGGCGTCGGTTCACCGGCAGTCGGCTGCTTCGACTGCCGGTCGGTGCTTCGAGTCGAGGACACCCCGGGAGCCATGCCGGATCCTTTCCTAATAATTATAAAGATAATTTAAAACGATATTTACAGTCTATTTGGGCTGAGCTGGGGATTATTCAATCCCACCCTGCCCTTGAATCACATTGGGCATGTAGACTGACCTATTTTATCGCGGTCCGCAAGGCCCGGCAAGGATAACGGCGACAACTTGCATTTTACCATACACTTCGTCCCACGAATGAGGCTCTGCAGACTTCTGCTCTTTCTCGCCCTGATCAGTCCGCTTGTGACCATCTGTGGCTCTGTATGGGCAACGGGTATTGATCCCGAGCACCGTCCTATAGCTGAAATCCGGATCGTGGGCCTGCGCCTGGTACCTGAGCAGTTGGTGCGCAACTCAATCCGTTCAGCTCCAGGCGAACCATACCGCCACCAGACCGTTAAACAGGACATCGAGCGTATCACACATCTGGGCCGCTTCACCGCTGTCAAAGCGATTGCTGGCGAACCAACGAAGAATGGGGCGGTAGTCCTGACATTCGAGCTGACCGAAGCCCCGCTGCTGTCGGATGTCCAGGTAGTCGGCAATAAATTCATCGTCGATGCCACGTTGCTCGAAAAAGTGCGACTGCGAGCTGGCGATCCAGCTGAACCGTACCTGATTGACATCGGTATCCATCAAATTACTGAAGCCTATGAGCAGGAAGGATTCTTTGTCTGCTCCGTCAGCGTAGATCAAGCACTACTCGATGAAAGCGGTATTTTGATCTATCAGGTACGCGAGGGGCCACGGGTTAAGATTGGCGGGTTCGAGTTTCAAGGCAACTCGGTCTTCTCCGATCATCGGCTGGCAAGTCAGATCAAGTCATCAACCTACTTCCCAATTTTCCGAAAGGGGCAACTGTCGCGTCAGCAACTAGATCTTGACGCCGCCGCCATCCGCACCTACTACCAGCGGCACGGCTATCTCGACGCCCAGTGCGGCCGGGAGATTCGGCTATCACCCGATAGAAGTGAAGCATTAATCAACTTCGTCATCGACGAGGGGCAACGCTATCTGGTGGACCAGATTAGCTTCGAGGGTAACGTCCTGTTCAGTAATCAGGATCTCGCCCGGCACATAGCACTGAAACCCGGCTCGGTCTATAGTGGT
>CAUZOD010000225.1:0-5225 GCA_963581115.1 Phycisphaerae bacterium
AATCTGGCAGATGCACATCGACGCCACTAGCCACCACCACACCGTCTGAATCCAATACCGACAAGTCCGCCGCTGACTGGCCCCCAAACCAAGCAAGTTGGATAGATCGTGCCGTTACCGAGCCGTGTATGCGGGAATTGATCGTCCGCAGCAACAACCAATTACCCGGCGCAGTGCTAAGCAACGTCGGACCCGCGGCCACCAGTGCCAGCAGAACCGCCAGCATCGTGGTGCTAATCCACATCCACCACCGCCATCGTGGCTTGCCGGCCTGATCGGTCATGGACCAATTCCTTTCTCAGTCGGAACGCTCTGCCGCTTGACAACATTATATGTAGACACAATCGCTCTTGAGCAAAGCACGTGTATCCGCCCAATACGATCAGAGCAACTGACTAAGGGCCGGAAATTCCATTACTACTCAAATCGAAATAAGGACTGTTGATATAGATCACACCGCTGTTCAGCATAACCTTTATGCCCTCAACAACACGACTAAAAATTGTCTTTGATCTCGCGAAACGTAACGGTTGCAAACCAGCTCTCCATGATGATGGGACGGTGCGAAATCAAGCGATCACAAAAATGTGCCGGCAGCACCAGTAAAATCCGACATCCCCGTGGCGACACAAACAGTCGCCAATCAACCATCAACTGAGTTCAAACAACCGCAGCATCAGCATGGACCAGACCAAGTTCATGACTCGATCGCCTGGATGTCTGACACCACATCATCCGTACCCATCGAGGTAGCAGATACCGAGCGAGCTTCAGTAGTCTTGATACGATTGATCGCACTGAGGTATGCACGCACAGCAGCCTCAATTACGTCTGTAGACACCCCGCGTCCGCGAACCTTACGATCATGGTGGCGAACCTGGACACTGACCTCTCCCTGAGCATCCTTGCCCCCGGTGATTGCCCGCGTCGAGTACGCCTCCAATACCACTCCCACACCGGTGATCCTCTGGATTGCTGAATAACAGGCATCGATCGGGCCATCCCCCGTGGAAGCATCCATCCGTTGGATTCCTGACGAATCGCGCAAAACCATAGTGGCCGTTGCAATCGTGTCCGTGCCACTGGTGACCTGAAATTTCACCAGTTCCCATAGCTGGCGACCCTGCTCCAGTTGCTCGTCCAGAACTGCTTCGATGTCCTCGTCGTAGATATCCTTCTTCTTGTCCGCCAGTTCCTTGAACCGCTCGTACACCCGCTCGAGCGTCCCATCATCAATGGTGTAACCCAACTCAGTGATCCGATCGCGCAGGGCATGCCGCCCAGAATGCTTGCCCAACACGAGTTTGGATTCAGGAACGCCAATATCGTGTGGATCCATGATCTCGTACGTCTGGCGATGTTTGAGCATGCCATCCTGGTGAATGCCTGCCTCGTGGGCAAAGGCGTTCTCTCCCACGATTGCTTTGTTTCGCTGTACATGCAACCCGGTTAAGTTGCTGACCATCCGTGAAATTGGATAGATGCGGGTTGCGTCGATCCCGGTATGGAACTGATCGTAGAAATCGCAACGTGTCCGCAAAGCCATCACGATCTCTTCAAGCGAGGCATTGCCGGCCCGCTCACCGATCCCGTTGATCGTGCACTCTACTTGAGTAGCACCGCCCTGGATCGCGGCCAAGCTGTTGGCAACCGCCAGCCCCAAGTCGTTGTGGCAATGGGCCGACAGCGCGATCTTCTGCTGGTCAATCTGTGGCAACTGCTGGCGGACATAGGAGAAGATATGCCCATATTCTTCCGGCACTGCGTAACCAACCGTATCAGGAATATTGATAGTGGTCGCTCCGGCTTCCACTGCAGCAGCGGTAATATCTACGAGGTAGTTCAACTCAGTCCGGCTGCCGTCCTCGGGTGAAAACTCGACGTCTTCCACATGCTGCCGGGCCTGCTGCACCGACCGCACCGACAGATCGATGATCTGCTCGAACGCCTTCTTGAGCTTGTGTTCACGATGAATTCTGCTGGTTGCGCAGAACACGTGAATGCGAGGATTATGGGCGCCTTGCAATGATTCGGCAGCACGATCGATATCGCGAGGGACGCAGCGGGCCAAGCCCGTAATCGTTGCCTGCTTGAGTTCCTGGCCAATTGCGCGAACCGCCTCGAAGTCTCCCTGGCTGGTGATCGGAAAACCCGCCTCAATAACATCCACCCCCAGTGATTCAAGTTGCCGGGCAATCTCAATCTTCTCCTGATGATTCAATGACGCTCCAGGGGACTGTTCGCCGTCGCGCAACGTGGTATCGAAGATCTTGACTCGGATTGGTTTGGCTCTGGATTCGCTGGCGTTCATGGCTCGATTCCTCACAAGCGGCTAGGACGGCAACCGAAAAAACAAGCCCTGTCTTTCGCGATGCGGCGGACAGGGCTGGCGTCTGTAATGTATCGATAGCCGTCTTATCCGCGCATAAGCAACAGAACAAGCGCCAAGCCGGAGCATTGACCCATGGTTCGCGTGCCTGCCTGTGGGTAGAACGAACGACTGTCCATATCGAGGAATTAATTTTACCGAATATAGTGGCTCTCGTCAACCCTAAATTCATATCGACCCAATGCTCGTGGCTGCTTTCACTTGGCAGGAATTCTGATCCAGCATTCTTAAAATATATGGATTCCACCGGCAGAAGGTGCCTAGAAAGTCTGAAAATGGATCTGCGATGGATCATAGAAATATGGATCCGATCTTGTTGAACACAAATCCATGGAATCCCCTGTTTCGTGATCAGGGGTCATCCTGCGTCTTTGCCTGCACTACCACTCCGCCGGGTTGAGTTGATCACAAACTTACGGCATAATGGTTGACTCGACGTTTCCACCTGAGGCGAAGCTGATTGATGACCACACACGTAGCCGGCGAATCGATCACATTTTCCCATGGGCAATTGAACGTGCCCAATATCCCGATCATCCCGTTCATCGAGGGTGACGGCACGGGGCCTGATATCTGGCGAGCGAGCCAGCACGTCTTGGACACTGCTGTGGGAAAAGCCTACGGCAACCAGCGGCAGGTGGCGTGGAAAGAGGTTCTCGCCGGGCAGAAGTCGTTTGACCAGACCGGCTCCTGGCTGCCGGACGAGACACTTGAAGCATTCAAGCAGTTTCATGTCGGGATCAAGGGCCCGCTGACCACACCGGTCGGGGGTGGAATCCGCTCGCTAAACGTGGCCCTGAGGCAGATCCTTGACCTGTATGTCTGCCTACGCCCGGTCCAGTATTTCTCTGGTGTTCCGTCGCCACTGCGGCATCCGGAGAAAACAGATATGGTCATCTTTCGCGAAAACAGCGAGGACATCTACGCAGGTATTGAGTTTGAGCATGGTACGGAGGAGTGTGTTAAATTCAAGAAGCTATTTTCTGAAACCTTTCCCGATCTTTTTCAGAAGGTGCGATTCCCCGAGACCGCCGGGATTGGCATCAAGCCCGTATCACAACAGGGTACCGAACGCCTGGTCACTGCGGCCATCCAATACGCGATTGATAATGATCGCGACTCGGTGACGCTGGTGCACAAGGGCAATATTATGAAGTTCACAGAAGGTGGATTTCGCGACTGGGGTTACCAGTGCGCAAAGAAACATTTTGGGGCCGAAGACCTTGATGGCGGCCCCTGGCAGATTATCCGGGCATCCCAGGTCACTGGCTGCAAGACTGACATTGTGATCAAAGACGTTATCGCCGATGCATTTTTCCAGCAGATTCTCACGCGACCCGCCGAATACAGCGTCATTGCCACCATGAATCTCAACGGTGATTATATTTCCGATGCCCTGGCCGCCTGTGTTGGTGGAATCGGTATTGCGCCGGGCGGCAACATCAACTACGATTCCGGACACGCGATCTTCGAGGCAACCCATGGCACGGCACCGAAGTACGCTGATCAAGACAAAGTCAATCCCGGTAGCGTGATCCTGTCTGGTGAAATGATGCTGCGACATCTGGGCTGGACCGAAGCAGCCGACCTGATCATCCAAGGGCTATCCGATGCCATCTTGGCCAAGACCGTCACCTATGATTTCGAGCGACTCATGGAGGGTGCCACGCTGCTGAAGTGCAGTGAGTTTGGCGACGCAATCACGCAACACATGAGCTAGCCGACCATCGCATCAGGACTTTCCCCTTTCAAATCCGCCCGCAGTACAGTTTTAAGCCGCGGCAGTTTCATGCCACTAGTTCCAAGCCAGTCTGTCTGCCGGAGACTGGACACTTCCGAACAACCGGTGTCCAGCGATTCATGCTTTACGGCTCCGACATGGTGCGAATGGTATTGTTGTCCTGATATCTGGCCAAGCGCCTATTGCCGCGGCTGAAGAAATACCTGTGATGAGGTATCTGATGCGATGTAAACTAAGATCCCCCATGGTAGAGCCAGACCGAACCCGTTCGTCAGTACGCGCACGTCCACGGCTTCTGCGCGCCCTGGGCGATGCCGGACCACCGGATCGGGTGGAGATTGACGGTTGCCCCTACGATCGCACACGCACCTTCAAGTACGACTCGTGGGCGGTTACGGCACTGTACTGCGGCACGGAAGCGAAAATGATCTGCAAGTTCAACCGTTGCCAACCGATCTTCGGCTTGCCGATGCGGTGGTTGGGTCGACTACTCGCATCGCGAGAGAGCCGTGCGCTTCGCCATCTGGCTGACGTGCCGGAGATCCCCACAGACGGGGGCGACGTAGTAGCAGACGGCCAGATGCTTGACCATGCCTGCGCTCACCAATTCATTGAGGGACATCCACTAAGGAGAAATGAACGAGTCAATGACCTGTTCTTTTCCCGCCTGCAGACCACCTTGGCAACCATGCACAAGCGAGGCTACGCTTACGTTGATCTGAACAAGCGTGACAACATCATTGTTGGTAACGACGGCATCCCGTACCTGATCGACTTTCAGATCCACTTTGCGGCGCCGACATGGCAACCGGCAAGGATCCTGGCCTGGCCATTGCTACGAGCGTTTCAACGTGCCGACAACTACCACCTGCTCAAGCATCAGTTTCACCATCGCCGCGACCAACTGATCGATTCACAGGCTGGCCTGCAACGATCGCGACCGCTGCCAATTCGCCTGTGGCGGCTGATCTCAACACCCTTTCAAGCCACACGACGTCGGTTGCTTGTACTCATGCGAGTACGCAGCGGCAAGGGCAAGGTGTATACCGAACTGCATCCACCCGACGGCTTATCCGCTGGCACCCCACGCCTTCG
>CAUZOD010000226.1:0-5215 GCA_963581115.1 Phycisphaerae bacterium
TTTTGGTGGCCAGAACGATACGCTCGTGATCCGAAAGTATGCCTGAACTCAAATGCACATCGCTCCTCGGCCAGAAAAACTCGCCGACAAATGATCGGGTATAGGGTGCCCCGCTGAAAATCCAAGTATTCAAATCAAGTCACCATGCGGGGGCAAAAGAAGAATCAATCTAGTTTCCGTGGCATGGTCGAGGCTACCACCCGAATTGGCGGTGTGTTGCCTGTCTCGATGGCCAGGGTATTGTCTTCGTCGGGTACAACTGTCATATCGATCGAACCTCGCTCGAGTACCCGCACACCATCGGTATCGAAGCGAATGTGGGCGTAGAATGTCATAGCAGTGACCCCTCCGATCAGCGGCTGCTCGGTCTCCCCATTCTCGAAGGAGAAATTCCCGTTGTCGTCCACGCGCAGCCATAGTTTGTCGTCATTATCACGATATTCAAGCCGCAACAGCTGGCCCTGAGCGTCCAATAGGTCTAGGAAGTTGCATTCAATCGTGTCCCCGGTCTTAGTGGCATTCACGTCAACGGCTTGGGCCTCGGCAAGCGTAGTGGGAGCGTGGTTGGTAGAAGTGCGAATGAGGGTAAGTAAGCGATTGACCACCATGCGGGTAGCAGTCTGGGTACTGGCGCTCTCTACCGCAGATGCATAGGCCTGAAAACTTGCGTCAATCGCTACCATGGTCGCAGTTAGCAACATCGCGGTAATCGCCAAAGCCACCAGCATCTCCACCAAACTCAAGCCACAAGGGCCCGAACGTGGCTCGCGAGTACTTTTCTTTCTATTGGCCTGCTGCATATCGACCCCTGACTCGTGCCCCGGACTCTGCACGATCAATAGTGGACCTCAAAGTAGGTGGCCATGTTTGGTTCGATGGTAATCGGCCCTGTGATACCATCCGGAAGAGGCCGATCATCGTCATACATCACCTGGATCACACCCCGCCCGTTAGGTGGAAGTTCTGCTTCCAGATCACCCTGCGCGGATGAAAAGTACCCAAGAGTGGTGTTAAACTGCGGACTTGTCTCACCCAGCACCGGCCCAGTATCGCTCACCGGCTCAAAGGTTGTCAGGATCGTTCCATCGACCTTCACCTGCCCCCGCATGTCTAGGATGCCCGCAACAATGGTGCCCTGCAGTTGGATCTTCTCGCCACTGGAATCCGGGCTAACAAAAGTACCCATCTCTACCGAGTAGTGCGGAGCAAGAATGGAACTGCGGGAATACATAGATCGCTCCTCATTGGTCAGGCTTGATCCATTTTCGGAATCCTCAACCACGGACTTGCTCATATCCTTGAACTGTGTCGCACCGGTAAATGAAATCTTGTTGCGCGTATGGGTAAATTCGTTCGGAGCCACGGTCACGATGCCGCCATCAAAGATGCAACTGTGAAACCGTATGTTGTTCGAAATATCCTTGGTGCTGGCGTACTCGACTCCATTAATCTCCGCCGAACGGTCCGGGTACCTGTCCGACCCGTCGGCTTCCTGCATTCCCGCGTAGTTGTAATTGGGGTCGGTATTATCCACTTCTGATTCGATGAAGACGACGCCATTGAACTGACAGTTTTCAAACAATGCATTGGCGCCCCGCGGGATCCGCACGTCGGTAAAAACCATGTTCTTGTAGACGGGTCGATCGTAGTAGTCATACGGATGCGCCGCGCCAAACGGCACTGACTCGATTACTCCGGCACCGTCGTAGATGGGCAGATCCGGCTCTAGGTTAGGGTTGGTCGCCATCTGTTCAGACGCCTGCGCAGCAAGATCGCCCGTGGCCCGTTCGCTGTACATGCTGACATCGAAATCCTGTGGGCCGAATTGGTAAATATCGTTCTCATAGGAATTGAATGTCAGAGGATTCTTCTTGAAGGCCGGATCGATCAAGCCCTGGAAGTAATCCTGATAGGCTCCTCCAGCAGCGCCTTCGTTCCAATCAGCCATATCGGCGGAAACGTATATTTCTCCTCGGATCTTCGTGTAACGGTCCAGGGCGTTGATGACTCCGTCACCATATCCGGCGCGATGAGGATTGCCGAAAGTATCAATCAACTCCATCAATTGATTCGCGTAGATGGGCCCATTGCTGTATCCCAGACCATTCTCTAACTCGATCTTGGAAATCTCTCCATCTCCACTGCTGTCAAAATGGCCGAGGAAGAAGTCATATTCATCGATGTAACCGTCACTATTGACATCAAACATGTCCGGATCGAGATCTCCAACCTCTATAGGATTATGAACGTCAATGCGGTTGTCACCGTTGGTGTCGTGGTGCGTTTCATCACCGATCAGCGAACCAACCAGCAGGTCCAGATTGGCGTCCAGATCCTCGTGAAGTCCGCGAAAATCAGATTCCATCTGTACCGGATGTCCGTTGGGCAGGTCCACTTCCATGAACCGGGAGCCGATCGGCCCATCGATAACCACGTTGCGTCCCAGCATCACACGGCTACGAGATAGTATGGCAAATGGAATTTTCTTGCTGATCTGAAAGTCCATCGCGATTGAGCGCGTTACCTGCGCACCGAGCGGGCCGTCAACAGCCGTAATCGTCACACGAATCAAGGTGCCATCGAGTGGGTTGAAATTAGACACCGGCGGGTTCATGTTGGAATAGGGCTTGCGGCCGTAGTATGCCGAGTCATAGTCCTCGCCGGGCAAAGGGTGTGGCACAAAAGTGGCGGAAAACACGGCCTCGCCAGGTCCCACCGCAATCCTGGGAATACTCAGGCCACCGGTGTCATCATCCACGACAAAAGTTAGATCCTGATATTGCTGATCCCCCGCCAATGAATTCATTAGGGCATCACGGGCTTGGCCCCAGAGATTCTCTTCTTCGACCACCATCTCATCGATCACACCCTGGTCAGTTGTAATCGCGCCAGTCGCCTGATTCATCCGGTAAATAAGAAACTGTAATCCGGTTTCAGCGGCAGCCAGCGAACGGCTGATTTTCACATGGGCATCGGCAGTCTGCAGGTTACCCTGCGAAACGATGGCCATCGCTGCAGCCAAGGAGGAAAAGATCACCAGGAACATCATTGCCAGCACCGCAGCGGCACCTTGTTCGTGTGGCGACCGGCGAACCCTGCATTTCAAGCTCCTTTTCATCTTTATGTCCTATCCACCTCTGGCCCCACTGTCTTACTCTGGCACAACCCAGGTCAAGGTCGTAATGGTATTGGTCTGACTGGTGCCCGGGTTGCTATATCGGACCGCCACCGACACGCGCATCATGTCGGTTGAGCCAAGCGGCTGAGCAAAGACGGTACTAATGTCTTCCGGCAACACGCTCTCAACAGTCACGAATTGCGTCCAGTTATCCATTCCGACAATCTGCTTGCGCAAAGCGTTGATTGGTGGGTTAATCCTGGTCCCCTCGCCCTGACTGCCAATCATGTTGCCGGCGAAGTCATCCAGATCGTCAAATAATGTTGGATCAGGATCGTCACCCATGAACTCATTGGCTTCGGGGCCCAGAACCGAAGCACCGGTGATTGGATCGTGGTGCCGCATGGACAGGGTCAACTCACGAATCTCGTTGGCCAACAATATGGCAGTACCAGTCCGTACGGCCCAGTCGTTTTTCTGGTGGTAGGCCTGTTGCGCCGCAACGATTGCGAGCACGCCCGTACCCACGATTACGGTGGCCAAAGCAGCCTCGATCAGAGTGAACCCGCCCGCCCGGCGACAGGCCACCTTGTGATGATACGGCCATGCTGTGGTTCGATGGGCATTCATTCACATTACTCCAATTCAATGTCAATCAGAGCATTCAAACCGCTACCAAGCCAATCTCGCGCCCAGGGGTCCACTCCGCCTATGGGACACCAATCATTTTGAGTTACCTTTTCGTTATAACCCGGACCCCAGCCACTAGTAATTAATGCCCCTCAACTGGGGTTGACTCACTTGACGAGCGTGCTCAGCTTGAAGATCGGAAGAATAATCGCCATGGCAATGAATCCAACAACCGAACCCATGACCACGATCATGATTGGCTCAATCATGCTGGTGACGGTCTTAATCACCTCACGCAACTGTTTGGCGTAGAAGGAGGAAACCTCGTCCAGTACCTCGCCCAGTTTTCCTGATTCCTCGCCTGCCGAGATCATCTGAACCACTGCTGTCGGCAGCAGCGACGTTTTCTGGAGCGGTTGAGCAATCTTCTTCCCCTGCTTGACCGAACTGTAAACACTTCGCCACAGACGTTTGAACAGACGGTTGCCGGAGATCTCACCAGTAATGGACAGGGTATCGAGCATCGGGACGCCCGCATTGACCAATTCGCCCATCGTGTGCAAAGAGCGGCTGATGTACAGCGCGCGAAACATACGCTTGAAAATAGGCAAACGCAGTTTGGACGCGTCCCACCACCAGCCCCCGGGCTCGGTTCGAGTGAACATGAACATCGCCACGGAAATGCCTGCTATCCCAATAACTACAAGCCACCACCAGTCCACCATGAATGTTGACAGATTCATCAGGAAAGTGGTCGGCCATGGCATGGCAGCTTCCTTACCAGAAAAAACTGCTGCGAACTTGGGAAGAACAAATGTCAAGAGAAAGATCGTAACACTAACAGCCATGCTGCCGATGGCAGTCGGATAGATCATTGCCCCAAAAACCATGTTGCGAGTTTCAATCTGCTGGCCGACATAAGAAGCGATCCGCTCCAACATCTGGCTGAATGAACCAGACATCTCCGACGCTCGAACCATATTCACGTACAGGGGACCAAAAAGTCGTGGATACCGTGCCAGCGCCTCTGAAAACTGCTTGCCTGATTCGACGTCCTGCTTAATGGCCAGAAGAATGTCCTGGAACTTCTGGTTCTCTACCTGCTCAGCAATACCCTCCAGCGCGGCACGAATACTGATGCCGGCACGTAGCATGACGGCTAGTTGAGTCGTGAAATTGAGAATGTCTCTCTGATTCGGTCCAGACGAGTAGTTTAACGCCTTGAGTTTCTCAGAGAAGCTCTTGGCAGCATGTGCATTGATCGGCGTCAACTGCAGTACGGTGTTGCCCTGTGCCCGCAGTTGCTGAGCCGCGGCAAGAACGTTCTCGGATGACATCATGCCAACCGATATCTCGCCTCCCGAAGTCCGCATCTGGTATCGATACGTGGCCATGGCTATCCAGAGGGAAAAGGTCGCAAGCAGCCGTTCAAACAAACCTCTGCAATACTTCCTGATCCAATCCAGA
>CAUZOD010000227.1:0-5200 GCA_963581115.1 Phycisphaerae bacterium
GTAATCATTGCGTTCCGTGCCGCTGAGCCAGCGACGGCGCGGCAGCAAGATTTCCTGGAAGGATCCATGGCGGGCGTTCCAACTCTGGTTCAGAGCCTGGATATCACCGTATTTCCCTTCCAGATAATCCTGGTAGGCGGTGTCGGGAACATCGTCCAGGTTGATGAACGAGACGTTGAGTTCCTTGGTGACAAATTCAATCCATTCTTTGCGTAGCGTTGGTTGGCGGCCATCGGGAGCCTTGGGGGGCAGGATGTACCCGGCGTATTGGTCGATATCGATGACGTGTACGTCGTTGTATTTCGTCGGATCCATGATTCCGTAAATGGGCAGGATCATGACTTCCACGAAATAGTTGCTCACCGAGACCAGTTGCCGCTCAGTTGGATGTGACTCGCCCTCGAGTGAGAAGAATTCGTTGTAGATCACATTCGGGTCAAAGTCATATCTGGCGGAAATCCAGTCGGGAGGCATGAATCGGCGGAAATCCCAATTGACCAATACGGTGCCCAAGTCAACATTGATGGCGTTCAGATCGTTCTGGTATCGGTGTCGAAGGCGGATGGACAGCCTTCTTAGGTTCTCGGGGATGGTCTTGACCCCGCGGCTGGCACCGAGCAAATCCCAGTGGCGTGGCCAGTGCGAGAACTCATGGAAGAAGCGAGCAAGATCGTTGATCTGTCTGGGGACGGTTTTGGGTGGCAGGACGGTTTTGTGGTTGAAGCCGAAATGCATGGTGCCATGGGCACGGTTCATCAACTGCACGTTCTGGTTGTACTTGGTTTCCAGAAATTTCCGGTAAAGAGCCGTTGTGTCGACCAGATATTCGGGGATCAGGTTCAACTCAGTTTCGTCGATCTCACTGCGAACAGTTCCGGAAACCATGATCAGGAACGGGTAGAGCATCGTGACGGCACCGAGCGACAAGAAAATCAGGATCGCGGCGTAAATCACGCGACCTTGTCTGCTCTTGGCTTCCACCTTCGAAATGATGGGCATGGGCTCGATTCCGATCTATGATTCAGCCTGCAGCTCTGAATTCTGCGCGGGACAAGAGTTTGAGTTGATACACGGTAAATCCAATCAGCAGGCCGCCGAGCAGCCAGGCCATGGCAGTTCCAATTCCATATTTCAGATCCATGAAGGTGATACGAAATATCTCCAGAGACAGCAGGTTGGTCTGGTCCTGGGGCCCTCCGCCGGTCATGATTAGGACGTACTCGGCCCCGCCCTTGAACGCTGCAACCACTGCAGCAATAAATTGGATCATGATCAGGTACTTCAAACGTGGCAGCACGATATAAAATACCTTGTCCCAGTTGCCGGCACCGTCGATATTGGCTGCTTCATAGAGTTCGTCGGGCACGGTTTTGAGGGCAGCGAGGTAGAGGATGCAGCCAGGCCCGGCTGAGGCCCAGACCGTGGGGATGACGAGGCAGAGCATCGCCATATCGGGAGATTGGAGCCATTCCCGGGGCTCCATTTGGAAGGTCCCCCACAGGCTGGAGATCACGGCCCAAGCCCGAACTGTTTCCCCGTCCGTTCCGAGGGTTGCGGCAATCATCGGTTCTAGCGTCATTGCGATGAATACGAGGGCCACCAGCCACAGCGAGGCCTTCAATGG
Source organism: Phycisphaerae bacterium (assembly GCA_963581115.1). Taxonomy (GTDB): domain Bacteria; phylum Planctomycetota; class Phycisphaerae; order Phycisphaerales; family Phycisphaeraceae; genus CAUZOD01. The sequence continues at coordinate 1,625 of CAUZOD010000227.1, forward strand.
TGTCGCCATGTCACTGACTTTGATCGGAAGCATCAGCAGTACGTAGATCAGTCCCAGCCAGAGGCCGAACCCCGCCCATTTGACGGCGGTGGCGCTGACCGGACCAAGCGTGTTCAACTGCAGCAATAGCTGGTTGAGTATGCCGCTTTCGGCCGGGTCAAACAGTTGAAACCAGAGAAAGTAGACGATCACACCCGCAAGCACCTGTGGCAGGTAATAGATGGTGCGGTAGAGGTATTTAAGTGTGGTAGTGGGAACCTCTTGCAAGATGATGGCAAGTAGAATTGGGGGCCAGAATCCCAGTCCGATCATCAGTAAGACGAAGTACAGGGTCCGCCTCAGGCTCATCCAGAATCGCGAGTCAAAAATCACCATGGCGAAGTTGTCGACGCCTTTGAAGGCGCTGTCTCGGACCAGTTGAAAATCCATGAACGCAATGCTCAGACCTGCGACTAGGGGCATGTACTGCCACCACAGCACCAAGAGCACGCCGGGTGCGATCAAAACATAGCCCCAGAAAAATTTCGCCCGGTGATGTGACTCGTGGAATGATTGAGCGATCGCGGTGAAGTACCGCCATATGGCAATGATCATCCAGATGAAACCAGCGGACAGCAGGCTCAGCACAATCATCGTGACAGTCCGTCGCTGCCCCATCTTCTGCTGGTCGATCACGCCGAGTAGGTCTACGTCCACGCGTTTGGCTGCCACTTCACAGAGCTTCTGAATATGGTCCAGTGCCTGTTCCCGCGGCAGGTCCGGATTCTCATTGAGAAACTGGAGGCCCTCATTTATGGGGCGGGAGAGAAAACGATAGATATTCTGGGTGTTCTTCCCATACGGCTCGGGCACGCCATGGTCCATGGCTGTTTGAAATGTGTCTTGCCAGCCCTTGGACATGCGGCGCAGCAGGTGGCCATATCCAAATTTCTTCAACATCGCCGGGCTGACGAACTGCCCCATGCCCCGTTCGACGTAGATCTTGGTACGAATCCGCTGCGACTGTTCACCGATATAGTGCCAGATGAACTGCATCACGGCCAGCTGTTGCAGCGGGGCAGAGCCGGAAAAGACTCCGAGCATCGCAGAATTGACCTCACTGCCGCGTGTGCCCTTGTGGCTGAGCGGGACCGGCGCGATGCCGAAAAGATGTGGATTGTCGTTTCGGTGCAACTCTTCGGTAAGGTTGCTGAATTTCATTCCGGACAGACCGCGACTGAATAGGTCATAGTCACCACGCTGGGTCAATTTGAGCGCGCCGGTGATTTGTTTCCCATCACTCTGACGTGTCCATGGCTGGTAGGCCATGCGCCACACAAAATAGATCGCTTCGGCGCATCCGCGTGTACCGAACGCCGCCCGCCACTGGCCTTGCGCATTTTGTTTGACCGCTCGAGCATCGGTCGAGGTCAGGAACGAGTAGATGCCCCAGCTGATCTCTTCGCTGCCACCATACACCGTCATTCCGTGCTGCTTCTTTTCCGGAACCGTCATTTTGCGGGCGAATTCAAGCAGTTCGTTCCAGTCCTTGGGTGGGACCTGTGGATCCAGTCCCGCGGCAAAGAACAGATCCTTGCGATACATCAATGCCTTGACCAGGCTGTATGTGGGTAATGCCCAGACGTGTTTACTACCGTCACCGGTTGAACTGTCATCCGTTCGGTAGACCACGGGCCAGACAGGGTCGGGCACGTACTGGCGAATCTGTGCCAGCGCCGCTCCGGTCTCGGCTGCCGTGGGATCTTCGATCCAGTGATCCTGGGCATCGACTTGCCGCACCTTTTCGTTGTGGCTCTGCAGTCGTGCCAGTAGTCGTTCCAGTGGTTCAAGGAACCCTTGGCTGATGTAGGTTGAACTCATGCGAAAGTTGACGTAGATGCAGTGTGGCGGGACGCCGGCGGCGATCGCCATCAGGGGGCCGGAGTCCATGGCACTGGCCACACCCATATCCGGCATGCTGAAGGCTTCGATATTGAAGTTGGGGTGCGCTTTGAGAAATTCGCGCACGACGGCGCGACGGGCGATGGCTGAGGGCGACATGTTTGTCGGTCTGGGTAAACCTTGGACACGAATGAACACCGGGTCACGGCGCACATCCAGCTGACGGACCTCGGCCGTTGTAGGGCGCACGAGTAGAGATAGCAGCAGCAGTAGCAGTAGTGGGATGGAACGGTTCATAGCGTGATCGGCTCTATTTTGCGCGCGCACGTCCGGTGGGTCGGTCATGGTCACCGGTACAGGTGTGGGCCGAAGTCAGCCACGTAGGCATCACTGACGTGGTCACCCGGTGCCACCAATTGGTCGACGGCCTTACGGTCTTCATTGGTCAATTTGACCTGCAATGCTTTGACGTTGTCTTCGAGCTGTTGAATGGTCCGTGGACCGATGATGGGGCTGGTGATGCCTGGTTGGTGGACACACCAGGAAAGTACGAACTGGCTCAGGGTACATCTCTTCTTCTTTGCCAGCGGGTGCAGGGCGTCGATGACATCGAAGACCCGATTTTTTCTGCAACCGGCGTAGGAATCCGGCAATTCTGCTTCGAAGCGACTGCCTGGCGGGGCAGAACCGTCTGGCTTGTATTTTCCGGTGAGCATTCCACCGGAAAGCGGACCCCAGGGAATCACGGCAAAACCGTGCGTGCGGCAAAATGGCAGTAGCTCACGCTCGGCTCGGCGCTCGAGGATGTTAAACGGAGGCGTTTCGCTGATGAATCGATTCAGACCCAGTTCGCGGGCCACCCAGAGTGATTCGCACAACTGCCAAGCTGCGTAATGGCTTGTTCCAATGTAGAGGACTTTGCCCTGGCGGATCAGTTGATCGAGGGCACGCAGGGTTTCGTCGATCGGGACCGCTGAATCGGGCCGGTGCAATTGGTAGAGGTCGATACGATCGGTCTTCAATCGCCGAAGTGATGCCTCGCACTGGGGGATGATGTGGTAGCGATGGTTTCCCCAGTCGTTCGGGCCATCTCCCATGGGCGAGCGGACCTTGGTGGCCAGCACCATGCGGTCGCGGCGGCCATCTTCTGCCAAGGCTTTACCGATGAGCTGTTCGTTCTGCCCCAGAGAGTAAATATTGGCCGTGTCGAAGAAGTTGATGCCCAGGTCCATTGCTCGGTGCATCACCTGGATCCCCTCGGCTTCGGTGGTCTTGGCGCCGAAATTGAGGCACCCCAAGCACAGCGGGCTGACCCGGACCCCGGTACGGCCGAGGTTGCGGTATTCCATGGGACAAGAATCCTATTGCGTTATCGCGAGCGGGAATCGTTTTCAACAGGATAGCAGGATCTGCAAAGGCACATGACGCGCCAAGCTACCGATTGCCGCATGAACCCGGATGGCGGGTCTCGCGCGGGGTGGTCAATGCCATCAGTCGGATCAATGGGGTTTTACGTGAAACATGGTGGCGCTGCGCGCAACCAGCTTCCCGGTCAGTACCACGGTTGCCCGGGCCTGATGGTAGAGGGGCTTTGTCAGGCCGGCTGGAGTAATTTTGTCTACATCGACGGTCGTTTCCAGATCCAATCCATAATCAGACAGTTCCAGATCGGCTTGGAACCAGAGGTCTTTGGTA
>CAUZOD010000228.1:0-5194 GCA_963581115.1 Phycisphaerae bacterium
CCAAGTCAAGCGGAGATTGATGAAGGTTGGATAATGTTTGGAGAAAACCCAGAGAAAGTCGCGTGGGAGGATGCGGGGTTTGAGATTTATCCAGTCAAATCGCCAACGGCTTATCACATTCCGGAAGGAATACTACTTTTGATGGGGGGTAATCGAAAACAAGGAAGGTCTCGATCCACGATTCAACTGGAAGGAGTCAAAGATCTCCTTTTGAGACGAATGTCCCGGATCCCGGATCCCGGGGCTGACGGGATGATTCCAAAAATTCAATGAAAACCTCCCATGAGATTTTGCTTCAAGTGGTTCAATTGAATCCCTGCACTTTTGCCAAGACTCCGAAAAGGCAGGGTTGAGTGTGGCGTTGACGAGTTAATACCCAGGAAATCAATTTCTACCGGGCTGCTGCGGGTGGACCCTCCGAACAGGTGCCTGGCACCTTTCAAAAACCAGAGAGCGCTCTTCGACCGCGTCATTTAGTTTCGAGTCATGTGAATGGCACGTTTAAGACAGAGATCCGTGGAAAGGCGTCGGTTGTGCCGGACGAGACGATGGTGGCGCACCAGCTGGCGTAGAAGGTTCAAGGGGGCCCTGCGGTCGCGAAACAGCCGGCGAAGAAAGTAGCCGGCATTGCTCATCGCTCCCCAGTGGCGGTAATAGCCGCCAGTGTGAAGCGCCGGGAGTTCGCGAGCCCGGCCCTGCGCTCGCAGGCGTCGGTAGAGGTCGACACCAGTGTCAGTGTAGAGCATCTTCCTGCGACCTGCGGGGGTGATGCCGTCGGGGCGCGACTGATGGGGGGCGAAGGGAGTTGGGTGTCGGCGCACGGCCTCCGTGCGGTAGAGCGACATCCATATCGTGAATTTTTTGCCGCCCGGTACCACCCATTCCGTATCGCCGATGACTTCCGCAGTGGTCGAAAACTCCTGAGCACAGACCATATCAGTAGCATCGTCCATGGCGTTCACTAGCAGCTCCAGCCAGTCCCCTCGAAGGATCTCGATATCCGAGTCGAGTGTAACGAATAGCGGTGTCTCGACACTGGCAATCATCTCGTCCAGGGCCTCGCCGTGAGTCCAGAGCCGGCCGGGTCGCGGCAACAGATCGAGCGCACCACATTCCTTGAGCTCTTCGAGAAGCGGGATGGGGGAGTACCGCACCGCGCTGTCGAGCACGATCAGGCGGAATGCTGTCTCGGTGTGAAGGAAGAGAGTCTTGACGCAGAGCTCGATGACGTCGCGGTCGTTGGTGCTCGCCACCAGGATCGTGACGGCGTCCCGGAGATCAAGGCTCGATGTCGGCATCGTGGCAGATCGGCGACGAGATTCCCTTTCGCCCTCTTCCTGGGTTTCCGGCACTTGGAACCGGTGAGAAGAAGGGGTTGAGTGTCCTGTCACCGCAACCCTCCCAAGTAGGTCATCAGCGCACTGTTTTCCTTCCGAGACCTCACCGGGTGGGAGCTGGCCGCTGCGTACTTCACCCATTGTCCTTCCATACAGACCATCTGAACGGTCGACTTCGGCTTGCCTAAAGAGCAGAATGAAATCACCTTCACCCCGGTCTAAGCGAGGGTGTCGAGAAGGGGCAACTGTCGATGGAAATGTTATGACTCTCGATCTGCAGGCTCTCCCGCAACATATCGTCACTTGCCGCCACCGACTTCGGGAATTCGGCCATTCGAAATCTCCTCTAGTTACCCTACTGTAAAGTAGCATACAACGCACAATCGTCAGAGTCTACATCGACTGAACCGCTATCAATGACCGGCTCGGTAACATCCGCTTGCAGGTATTCCCGAGGCCCCAGCGCAGGTGCATGCAAATCAAGCACCCGTACTTCATGATGTTGAGCCAAAGTCGGCAAGTTCAGTCCCTCCAAATAACCGGTTCCTCGTATGACCAGAATTTTCACTATGATGCGCAACAATTTAGCATTTGATCAGACTCCTGAAACTTGCTTCGAGCATAGCATTGGTTAGCGAGCAAGGATGTGCATCGACATCTATGTCGAACTGGTGTATGTTGCCTTTTTTTGATGATGGAACGGAAGTTAAATCGTGGTATCTATCCCTGAACAAAGGCATGCTCAGCCATGCAGATTGAACTTGCCTTGGAGACAGTTGGCCGCAGACCGTGCCATGCTGCTTGACCTCGACAGTGGGGAATATTACGAATTGGGGGGCTCTGCACCCACTATCTGGAAGTGCCTGGATGGCACGCGCGGATTCAAGGAAATTGCTCGGCAATTAGTGGATATTTATCAAATCGATGGTGGTCGCGCCGAGGGAGACCTGGCTGACTTTATCCACGAGTTGGAAGAGCTGGGTTTGCTCAGCGATTCGAAACAGGCTCTCGGCCAGGAGGAGCTGTCGATTGATGATAACTCCGTGATATTGTCGTACCAGGCACCCACGATTGGCAACAAAGGCAATCTGAAGTACCTGGGTCAGCTCGATTGAGACCCTGCCATCAATTGGCTTGATCGTCTTTCCATCGCATCGGCGACTAGTTTCTGAAACGTGGGATACCAGTCAGGATGATGTGCACTGGAACTCCACGGATGACGTCGATACGCATAGAGCACTTCCCCTTCTAGCCATTCGAGTCGAGCCACTTCAGCCAACTTCAAGGTCAAACTGACACTATCCAGAATCGGGATGTCTTCATCGTACCCTCCCACGGCCATGACCAGATCACGCCGCATCATTGAGCCTGCGTGGTTGGCCACAAATTCAACGAAGTCCCAGCTTTCGTGATGGTGCTTTCCGCGAATCCACGGCGGACGGTCTAGGCAATCGTCACCAATGGCCTCCAGCATCAGGAAGGACGCATAAGCCATACCAGCTTCCGGTCTCTGTTCCAGATAGGCATGCAAGCGACTCAGGTTCCCGGGTAACATGAGGTCATCGGCATCGCAGGGAGTTAGGTATTTACCTCGTGCTAGCCGGTTAAGCCGGTTCCGTGTTGTACCCGCCCCAAGATGTTCTTCATTTTCCAAGATGCGAAGCCGTGGTGATTCGGAAAAACCCCGAACGACTCGCATCGTATCGTCCTCAGATTGATCATCTCCGATCAGTAACTCGTAGTCTTGATAATCTTGTGCCAGAATGCTCTCGATCTGTTCGCCAATGAAACGTTCGGCGTTAAATGCCGGCATTACAACAGAGACTTCAACATGCTTCATGGAAGGACTTCTTCAAATGCCCACGGGCAGAAAGAAATGATGGATCGTCGAAAACCGTGAGGGGTGTCGGTCAGCTCCGTCGGGGACCATTGACGGGAGTCTCCTGCTTTCCTTGGTTGGCAAGCTGCTCGCCGGAGACATGGATGCCGCGGTGCATGGCCTCAGCCATGGAGTTCCTGGTATTACCGAACTGGCCCATTTCACCGCCACCCACCAACTGGGTCCGGTGTTGTCCCGCAGGACCAATCACCCGGCGTTGCAGGCCATATTGCCCGAGCCGCTCAGGCAGACATGGCAAGATGCGTACGTCAAGCAATGGTTGGCCGGTGAAAAAATGCTTGGCCAACTGCACCGGTTGCAGCAGGCTTTTTCCAAGCGCGGGAAACAATTTGTCCTGTTGAAAGGTCCTGGCCTGGCGCAAGGCTTTTACGGTGACCCGGCGCAACGCAAGTATGAGGATATTGATCTTTATGTCCCAGCCAGACTTGCCAGACCGACGCTTCGGTGGCTGAATAAAGAACTCAAATTTCCAAACAGCGGGCTTTTTCATCCGCTGCTGGCCCATATCACGCACGCCAAATCCGCCATCGTGGGAGAACTCGGTATTGACCTGCATTGGGCACTCCGTGTTCATCCTTCTTTTTCTATTGATGAAGCGAGGGTCTGGCAGACACGACAGTCTCTCGACTTGCCGGGGCCTGGTGGTCAGGTAAATGTGATGTCCAATGAATATACATTGGTACTCACACTGCTTGAAATCTTCGATGACATTTCCCGGCTCGAATACTCGGCAAAAGGCTTCGTTGATGCTTTTCTGATCCTGCACACAATTGATTCCACCATGGACTGGCCGGGTTTCATAGAGCAAAGAAAAACGGAACGCCTTGATCCAATCATTTTCGATGTGATGATCATGATCGTAGAATTGTTCAACGCCCGTGATTTGCTTCCGGCGCTCACCGCAAACCTCGAACAACACGGCCCGACAGAAAGTCAAAGTCTGAAAATCATGCTCGCAGCTGCGAGTCGACCGGACGTGCTCTGGTCCTATCGTCTGTCTCTGTATGATGCGCCCCGGCTTTTCTCCCTGATTCATTTGCTGTTTAGTGCGCCGCTAAGAATGCTGCTTATGTGAATCGGCCGACACTCGTCTGCCGACATGATCAGTTGAAAACGCTCAATGTAAATTAGCACAGATCAGCCCGTTTCTTACGCCGTTCGACCGTTTCCCTGATCATATGGGCAAGTGCCTCGCGGTTGATGCCTCTGCGTGATTGACTGTCGGGATGACGCCGCCAAAGGTAATAAACATGGCCATTCAAGTAGTGAATTTTCGTGATTTCCACCATCTTCAAGAACAAACCCCAATCATCCGGAACGCGCCCAACTGCATATCCCCCCACCTTTCTCAGCAGGTCAGTACGCATCATGCTGCCGCCATGGTTGACAGCATTTTCGAAGAGATCCCAAACCTGGCTGGCGTCTTGCCCAACGATGCTAGGCTTTTCACAGAGACGATCTCCCTCGGTATCCAGACACAGGATGTCGCCGTAAACGACACCAAAGTCCGGATTGTCGTGCAGGCAACAACTGAGTCTTTCCAGCGCGCCGGGAAGTAGCATGTCATCAGCATCGCACGGCAGCAGGCATTCTCCACGTGCAAGTTCTAAAATAAGGTTACGACTGATACCGGAACCGTGATTGGCGGAATTACGTTCAATGCGGATCCGGGGATCACTGGCGTATCGCTTTAGCTTTTCCGGCGTTCCATCACTTGAACCATCATCAATTATGATGAGCTCGAAAGAATCGAACTCCTGCGAGAGCACACTTTCGACAGACTCGACGATGAATTTCGCCACGTTGAAGGCAGGCATTGCGACCGTTACGCTGATGTTATCCATGCGGCGGCACCACACACGGGACGGAGAGGGCATCCTGGACGCGCCGTTGCCACATCTCAAGTACAAACAGCGTCCACAGACGGTAACCGTGAAACTGATCCAGCCGCCCGTGC
>CAUZOD010000229.1:0-5191 GCA_963581115.1 Phycisphaerae bacterium
GCACATAATCTGGTGCGGTGCTCAGCTGCCCGCTTCTAGTTGGCACGAACGTTGTGCGGAACTATTCCGCTCATGCACCAATTCACACATTCGCGGGAGATTAAACTATGGGTTACGAATGGCGATTTGATGTGCTGTGGGAGTACAAAGCGGTTTTTGGGATCGGCGTGCTCGGGACACTCGGCCTGACTGGAATATCCATGCTTATTGGTCTCATTTTAGGTATACCCGTCGGTATTGGCCGCCTTTCACAATCGAGGTTTATCAAGTTTCTCAGCGGCGCGTTTATTGAGGTTTTTCGTGATACGCCGATCATTGTTCAGCTTGTCTGGGTCTATTACTGTTTTCCAATCCTGACCGGTATACGACTGAGCGCTTGGACAGCGGCGATTCTTGCCATGTCGGTTCACGCCACAGCTTACCTGGCAGAGGTATACCGAGCTGGGATTGGCTCAATAGACAAAGGTCAGATCGAAGCCTCGCGCGCGGTCGGCATGTCACGTTGGCAATCGATGAAGCGGATCATTCTTCCACAGGCAATCCAACGCGTTCTGCCACCGATGCTTAATGTATTTGCTGATTTTATGAAGGCATCCGCACTTTGTTCGATCATCGGCGTATGGGAATTGTTTCGCCAGGCGAGTAATGTCATTACCACTACCTATCGACCGTTGGAGGTCTATACCGCGATGGCCATCATATATTTTCTAATCATATATCCATTCGTTTGGGCTGCTCCCCAAGTTGAAGCAATGTTGGCTAGAAGGCGCGCCTGACTAGTGATCTGAGAAATGTTAATGAGATTAAATATCACGGTTGTTACCTGGCCACGATAACCAGAAGGAGACTGGGCATGGAACTAAAAGATACCGTTGCAATCGTGACTGGTGGCAACGGCGGTCTCGGTCGGCGCATCTGCAGGGCGCTTGCTGAGGCTGGTTGCCAGGTCGTGGTGGTCTATGCACAAAGCCAAGGTGAGGCAGACGAAGTGGTGGCCCAGCTGCAGGCGACGGGAGCCCAGGCCGGGGCGATACAGTGTGATGTTGCTGATCCGACGCAGGTAGACCGGCTCGCCCAGGTAACTCTTGAACGGTTTGGGCGAATTGATATCCTGGTTAATGATGCGGCCTATAACAAATGGATCCCGTTTCACGACCTGGATGGCCTAACTGGCGGCGAATGGGACAAGATGTTGGCAATTAACCTGACCGGGCCGATGATGTGTATCAAAGCCGTGGCGGTAACGATGAAGCGCCAGGGTCAGGGTCGGATCGTTAATATTTCGTCGGTGGCTGGACTATTTCCAGGGGGTTCTTCGATTCCTTATGCGGTCTCCAAGGCGGGGCTAATTCATCTGACCCGTTGTATGTCAGTCGGACTTGCACCAGAAATACTAGTCAACTGCATTGCGCCGGGGTACCTCGAGGGGACACGCGCGACAGCTAACCTGGATCCGGCCTACCGCGAACGCGTGGCGTCCAGCAGCCTTCTCAAAAGGCCGGCAGACAAGGACGACATCGCGAGACAGGTGATCGAGCTCTGCCGGACAGACAGCATCACCGGACAAACACTTGTCATGGACGCGGGCGGGTTCTATCACTGAGCTTCGGAGATAGGCACATCGTGCATTGAGGTCTGGGTGGTAGGCTCATGAACGGTATCGAAGCGATGGCCATGATCCTCAAGGTTGAGGGTGTTGATGTAACTGTGTGCAGTCGGAGCCATTCTCTGATCAAGACCACAGAGAAGGAATACGTCCGGCCCATTTTCCATCGTACAGAGGGTCACAAATATTCGGGAACTATGACCAAGATGCAGTTTTCCAGAAACCGGCTCTCGCGGTCTGCAAGTTCTGCCCGGGTCACGTAGATTTCGTTAACCCGCATGTATTCCCTGGCTCAACCAAGATGTAGTCTAGCGAAACCGGGTTAAACCCGCTCTGCAAGTGGCTGCTTCGTTCCCGTATAGCGAAACACGTTTCCTCTTATGATTACGGTCCCAGTCAACTGATGTCCACTGCGTCGACTGAACCTTCTCCAAAGACTACAATTTAGCTGCAGTCCGTTGAGCAACGTGGCGAGGGGCCTATGAATAGTCCAAGAGAAAGCTTTTTTTCGATCGAGGAATACCAGGGGCGGATCGAGCGTGTCCGAGCCGCGATGTCTGATGCTGGTGCAGACCTGTTGATCACGAGCCATCCGGCACATGTGTGCTATCTCACGGGGCACTTCACTCAGGCAGTAAATGACCTTATGTGTCTCGCCCTGCCAGCGGACGGAGAACCGATCCTGCAAGTGCCCTTCTTCGAGCGACCCCGACATGCTGCCAGCGGCATCGGGATTGAAATTGCCAATAACTGGGCGCTTGGTGATGATCCGGTAACACACATCGTGGCTGACATCAAGAAACGTAACCTCGATAGGGGCGCAACCATAATGGATGTCTCTGGTAGCTACAGCCCCTATAGTTTCATTCACCAACTAGTTAATTCTCTCGGCGCTCGGGCCGTGACAGCACTGATCGATCGCGTACGGCTCGTCAAGTCACCCGCGGAACAGGCTTATCTGCGCGAGGCAGCAACCATTACGGATGTCGGCACACAGGCCGCACTCGATGCATTTGCCGAAGGCACGGTTGACTACGATGTGGCGGCAGCAGCGCTCTCAGCTATGGTTAAGGCCGGCTCAGAGGCCCTGACCTGCGATCCCTACATCTGTATCGGGTGGCGAACAGCAGCACCCCATAGCAACCGGGGTGGACAGGTCGCCAAGGTCGAAGATCCTCTCTTTGTTGAACTCGGTGCGACCAGGGCCTGTTATACCGCCCCATTGATGCGCTCGGCAGTTGCCGGCAGGGCGACGCCAGAATTGAGCACGCTCGCTGAGGTGTCGAATGCCGTTGTCGAGGCGGTGTGTGGCAGCGTACGCGGTGGCGTTCCCGCGGCAGAAGTCGCCGCCGCGGGGGATGCGGCGATCGAATCCCTGTTGCCTCGAATTCTCTGGCACCACACGTACGGCTATTCGGTTGGGCTAGGATTTGCGCCTGCGTGGATCGATTGCCCACACTTCCTGATTAACCGAACCAATGATGCCTTGCTCCTACCCGGAATGGTTTTCCACCTGCCAACCCAGCTACGGGTAGAGCGCTGCTATGGTGCGGGGTTCAGCGAAACCATTATCGTGACAGAGTCGGGATGCGAGCCACTAAGCAAGTTGCCGCGACAACTTCTTGTTCGATGAGTCCCATATCTAGAGATAACACGACGCCGATCGAAACAGGCCCGGCTCAGAGCGCGAAAAGACGCGCCGACGTTCAACCAAGTAGGTTTGCCATGTCTTCTTCGCTTACCAGGCCCCTGCAACGAACAGGGAAAGTATCAACATAATCTTGACACTTGCATAATTCCCTGTAAAGGAATTATGTCGGGTGATGATATAACCAACATTGTTGGCAACACCACACAGCAGCAGCTATTCTTGCAGGCCCCTAACTCTCGACTATCGGCCAAGGTGCCGGTGCCTGGATTCCCAAGCGATCCACCCTGCGCCTGACTGAGGCCAGGGCCTCTGCGTACACCTCCTCGGTATCGACCCTGATGGCTTGTCCTTTGTTGAATACGACAATGCCGTCGACAACAACGGTATCTACTGTGCTGGCGCGCGCGGTGAGTGCAACTTGATGCATCGGATTGAAACCAGGGCGTGCCTCTGGAGCGTCATTCCGTCTGATAACGATATCGGCACGCTTTCCGGGCTCGAGACTACCCGTGATCTCAGCCCAACCCGATGCGATAGCCGCATTGATAGTCTGCATCTCAATGATCTGGGAGTAGTCGATTGGGTCGCACACATCCTTCGCAACCAGATAGGCCGTCCTTCCAGCATCACCAATCGTGCAGTCGAGCGCAGCATCTGTTCCCAACGCCACATTGATGCCGCGCCGATACAAATCTGGAATCCGGCATGGTGCATCATCGTGAATCCCCAGTGATAGGTACGCCGTTGGACACCAAATGATCGAGATTCCCGCGTCAACCATCGCAGCCCTATCCTCGTCGAAGAAAGCGTTGACGTGAATCAGCGTTGAATTCCGATCGAGCACGCCCAGTTCGGCTAGGTGCACCATCCTGGAGACACCCAGTTGTGCCTTCTGCCGGCGCGCAATCTCCGGAAGGTAACCCTCGTGCTGTTGGAAGACGACACCGTGCGCGTCGGCAAGCGACTTGGCTGCTCGTTCTAGTTCATCCGAAGCAGTACCTTCGCCGTAAAGCGAGATATATCCACGGACTAATGCGTTGGGATCCCGGTTGCGAAATAACTGACCCCCCAGTGCACCGATCGCGTAGTCTGTGTCCGGTGGCGATCTTTTAAGCAGTGAATCGCTGCGTAGGCCACCCGCGTGGGTCAGAATATCGGTTCGATCCCAGAGGTAAGGATCAGTCACTGCACCTCGCACACCGACTGATTCCGCCGCGCTTGCTACCGCATCAGGCGCAAAAGCCGTGCCAGGCTCAACAAAGGCAGTAAATCCATTATTCAACAATTCGAGGCATGCCAGGACCGCAGCGGCGTTTTCATCCTCGTCGAGGGCATCGGCTTTCCAGTCAGCAAAAGACACAGGCTGTTTGCTTGACGCCATAGTATCGACGAAAACACCGCGGCAACTCTGGTGCACCACATGGTTGTGCGCATCGATGAAACCAGGGTGTACCACCGCACCATGGGCATCGATACTTTGAGTCGCTTCGAAGCCACCAAGGATCTCCTTTTCCGACCCGACCGCTGTGATCGCGTTTCCAGTCACGGCAACAGCTCCTGGTGAGTAGATGGTTCTTTCTTTGTCCATGGTCAGCAGGTACCCGTTGGTGACCAAAAGGTCACATCGCTTCACTTGCGAACGTTCTGTCATCTCTCCCCCTCATTTACCCTGTGATTTCACCCGATCGAGTCCGAAAATACCTTGGCACTTGTCAGCACCTTGTTCACTTTGGCCGTTGGGTTATGCGGCCAATAAACGTTCTGATGTGGCCTGCCAACGAGCTAAGATTGATTCCTCGACTTCTATGCCGAGACCTGGGCCTGGTGGCGGATAGACAAATCCATTCTCGATCCTGAGTGGTTCGACTAGGCAATCTTCGCTGACATAGCGCACCCTGCAAGCATCCGAATTAAATTTTAGATTCGTCATGGCG
>CAUZOD010000230.1:0-5155 GCA_963581115.1 Phycisphaerae bacterium
AACAAGATCGAGCCATTGACAACCACCCGTTCGCCCAATGCCGCCGGCCTGACGGAGAAAGAATCTCGCAAGGGTGGGAAAAGATAGGTGCCGATAGCCTCTTGCAACGCCGCCATGTATTCCGCCCCGCTCAACGTGACGCCGCCACCTAAGACAATCAAGTCCGGAGAGACCAGAGCCGACATCTGGGCGATCGCCCATCCGAGAGTATCGGTCGCCAATTTTAGAACTTGCACTGCCAACGGATTGGAAGGACTGCCGTAAGCCGCCTTAGATATTATTTCCGCTGACAGATTTTTTATATCCCCCTCGCAACGCAAGAACAGGTCGTCGCATTCAGACTTTCGCTCACCGTTGCGGCGAAGTTTGGTAAGCCGATTGCGCATCTGACACTCAATACCGCTGCCGCTGGCATAAGATTCCACCGTGTCTGCCGCCTGTCGTGCCGACAGGCCCGGGCGCAGATGTCCAATCTCAGCAACCCCAGGCCGATCGCTTCCGTACAATTGCCCGTCGATGACCAGCCCACCACCAATGCCCGTACCCACGGTGACATAGAACACGCGTCGACAACCCTGTCCCGCACCAAACCTGGCTTCGGCAAGTGCCGCCGCGTTGCAATCGTTGTCTATCTCCACCAAGGACGATCCAAGTCTTGACTCACACCACTGTCCCAATCGGATCCCGTCCCATCCAGCCACATGATGGCTCGTGATCACCCGTTTTTGGCGGACGTCGACAGGGCCACCAAAACCTATTCCCACCTCTTTTACCTGATACCGTTCGATCAAGCTCGGCGCATGCTCCTCGATCTGCCTCAGGATGCCTTGTGCACCTGCCGACCGGTCCACATGCAGACGAACCAGATCTGAAAGCTCCGGTGAAGAGGTGTGTCCAACCGCGAGCTGCAACTTGGTACCCCCGATCTCGATTCCCAGAATCATGTCGCGTACCGACCTTCACGGTTGATCTTCGCATAAACATCGTTCAAGACCCAATGGAACAAGCACAGATGAATGCTCTCAGTCATGCCCATGTCGTCCAACTCGACATGAATACCATCGGTTTGCAGCTCTCTTAATTTCCCGCCACTGAATCCCGTGAGTCCGAATGTTGTCAGTCCATGGCGATTCGCCCAATCCACCGCCTTGATGATATTGGGGCTGTTTCCTGATCCGCTCAACGCAATGACCAAGTCACCGGTGCCCCCGTAGTTCATCAATTGCTGCACGAAGATATCCCCGTACCCGACGTCATTACCCACCGCCAAAATCCAGCCCACATTGTCGGTCAGGCTCATGACCTTTAATCGTCTCTTTGATTCATCGCAAAGGTCACTCTGATGCAGCAAGCTCTTTCCAAAATCTTCACTCATGTGCGTGGCTGTGGTACCAGATCCACCGTTGCCAAAAATGAAGACGAACTTTTCGTCTTGCCACGCCTTGAAAATCAAATCCGACCATCGGTGCAAGGCGTCCTGATCGATCCGGTCGATCTCGCACTTCAGGCGAGACAGATATGGAGCCAAATCTAAGGAAACACCCAACATCACCAACCTCTCGATCTCTGGTTCACCTTGGGTTCTCTGTTCCAGGACTGCCAGAATCCATCATGAGAACCAATCATATCGCCGTCAGTGAAAAAATGTCGCGTCGAGAACATTCCCGGCCATCAGTGTCTAAATATCAGGCGATGCAGTCGCCATTTGCATACATCTTTTCTGGTTGAATTTGTACTAAGACCAGGCCAACACTTGAATTTGATTGTTCGATCCCCAGCCTACTTGTACTTGTCCAGATCATCCGGCAGCACCACACCCCAAAGTCCACCGATGTTCTGCGCCCAATCCTTTATCCGCATCCGCTTGACGGAACCGTCAACGAATAGGAAGTTTGCCGTGTTGTTGTGAAGCGGATCAATATGGCTGAAGGGCGGATCACAACGAAACACAGCGGTGCTGGAATCGGGAATACCGTCAAAATCGACGTCAACCGTCAGGGACCAAGACCCACTGCCCCCGGGGTTGTAGTTGGCGCTCGACTTACGACTGAGATATGTCGTCGCACCGTCGGTGAGCAGGTACACTTCACTGGGGATTTTTTCCAAGATGGCCGATCCGTTAAATGACGTATGCACACCCTTGGGCTTGTCCGGCCAGAGGAATCCAAAGACGCTCGGATAATGGACGTTGTAGGTCTGCTGCCGCTCGGCGATCCATCGATCTCCACAGGCGTGAGAAACATTGCCGCGAACCTGTGACGGACACGGCATGCAGACCAGGGCATCGTCCGGACCGATATAACCGAACCGCCACGGATAAGCCGGCAACCCGTTGCGAGATTTATCTGGATTGGTCTTGCCCATGTAGGTCGCAATCAACTGGTGCCACCAGGGATCGTGGTAGTAGGAACCCAAACCGGTCGCGTAGGAATAAGGTGGCAGTTTCCCTGTGTGATCATTGACATACCCGTACAAGGCCAGACCTGCCTGGCGGAGGTTCGATCCGCAGATGGCCGTGCGTGCCTCTTCCCGGGCCAGTTGCAGCGCCGGCAGCAGAATCGCGATCAGCAATGCAATAATTGAGATCACCACCAACAACTCAATCAGCGTAAATGCCCATCGAGAGCGACTGACATGGGCTTCAAATCTCCACATTCGGGCTCTCATGCCGTTGCCCCCGTCAGAATTCCAGCTGATTCCTACTTGTACCGGTCAAGGTCGTCGGGAAGCGAGACCCCCCACAGCCCGCCAACGTTCTGTGCCCAGTCGCGAATAGGCGTCCGTCGGACCGAGCCGTCAGCAAAGAGGAAGTTCGCCGTGTTATTGTGAAGCGGATCGATCTGGCTGTACGGGGGATAGCAAGAAAAAACATGCCCGGCAGAATCGACAACACCATCAAAATCCGTGTCGACCGACAAGGACCAGGAGCCACTGGCGCCTGGATTGTAATTGTGGCTGGACTTTCGATTGCCGAAGGTCGTTCCGCCATCAGAAACCAGGTACACCTCACTGGGAACCTTATCCAACAACGCCGACCCGTTAAATCCAGTATGCACACCCTTGGGCTTGTCCGGCCAGAGGAATCCGAAGACGCTCGGATAATGGACGTTGTAGGTCTGCTGCCGCTCGGCAATCCATCGATCCCCACAGGCGTGAAAAACATTGCCGCGAACCTGTGACGGACACGGCATGAAAACCAAGGCATCGTCTGGACCGATATAACCGAACCGCCACGGATAAGCCGGCAACCCGTTGCGAGGTTCATCTGGATTGGTCTTGCCCATGTAGGTCGCAATCAACTGGTGCCACCAGGGATCGTGGTAGTAGGAACCCAAACCAGTCGCGTAGGAATAAGGTGGTAGCTTCCCTGCGTGATCATTGACATACCCGTACAAGGCCAGACCTGCCTGGCGGAGGTTCGATCCGCAGATGGCCGTGCGTGCCTCTTCCCGGGCCAGTTGCAGCGCCGGCAGCAGAATCGCGATCAGCAACGCGATGATCGAAATCACCACCAGCAACTCGATCAGCGTAAATGCCCGTGGCTTTGATCGAAACTTGCGCTCACGGCTCATGGCAATGCTCCTTTAAAAATATCTGGCGGTGTGACAGAATTAGTCCGAGTTGAAGCATCATATCCCCACCACAATTCTCCTGCCATTTCGCCACCATGCCATTTCAAATCTCAGTACCAGGTCACCGCCGAGTTCAGCTCTGCACCCTTTTGACAAAGGGGCCTTGCCCAAAAAATCCTGCACGCAGATGACCCCACTTAAACCTAATACCAGATCGGCATCATTTTTCTAAAAAGTGACAAGCCTGCGATGCGTCTTAGTACCAATGTCGAGATCCCCACCGCAGGCAGGCAACAAACCTTTTTACAATCCCCGCCGACCGGGTAATAATCCCACGCTAGGAGCGCCCACCGACACACCGCCAAGACCGTGCGACCGGCAACTCTTGGTCATAACAATGACGACCTGCAGATCGTGAACCGACAACCGCCCTCGGACCAACAGCATTTGACCGTGTGTTCGTCGCGGTAGGTAAGTGGGTCGGTCGCACAGACGGGGAAGAAACGGACGTGTACATATTCCTCCCCCAGAGTGTCGCAGGCCCACCTGGAATCAAATCTCCTATCTAGCACAATCCGGACCAGGAATCAGCCGCCAACTCAACGCCTCGTCCACCTTCGACCGATCAGGCCGACCAGCACGAAGAGCGCCGCGGCGGTGGCCGGCTCGGGCACGGGGACCGCGGCGGCCTTGCCAAAGTTCTGCTGCACCGAGATCAAATCAGCGCCGGTGACCAGGCCGTCGTTGTTGGCGTCGCCTGAAATCCCAGGATCGCCGGAGTTGCCGAAGTTCTGCTGCACCGCAATCAGATCTGCGCCCGTCACCTGTCCGTCTCCGTTCGCATCACCTATCAGCGGTTCAGGCCCTGCCGCGCATTCGTCGAGGCTGCCGTTGATGACGATACAGATGTTGTCGATGCGATAGTGGGGATGCATACTATTATTGCGGCTATTACTGAAGATAAACCCATCAACATGGTTTGGGCCGTCTGGATTTTGGGCCGGGTCCAACACCTCTGGCTGGGTGATCGGGACAAGCTCATCAAGCCCATCTTGTTTGACTTCCTCTGTCAATATATCGCCACCAGACTCCACGTACGTCAGGATCATCTCGTCGAAGGTGTCATTGCCAACCGTATAGGTGAACTCCAAATGGTTCATAAACTCGACAGGAGCCCAATAATCCATTTGATGTAACGGTTCATGGTTATTGAGATCGGGGTCCAACTCAATACGGGTATTGCCCGGGCGCCACGAATCGAAATGCTCTCCATTCTTACCGGTGCCATCCGTGAGTAGTGCTACGACATTGGGGTGTATATCTAGGCGGGACAGACCTTCATCTATCGCATGGAACGTCTGTCCAAAGCTAACTTTGTTCTTGGTTAGCTCCGGATGCGTGGCCGTATCAGCTGCCATCTTCTGGATGTCGTTGGTCAGGGCGAATGCTGCGATGCCCTCATACACGCGAAGATCCATCGCGACCTTTAACACGTCACCCACCACTGCGGGGCGAGGGGTGCCGTCGGCCAGAGAAAACTGAAGAAAACCATCCCTGGAAAATTGGTCGCTAGCACAAGGGCC
>CAUZOD010000231.1:0-5144 GCA_963581115.1 Phycisphaerae bacterium
GGACGGTCTGGTTACTGGCGCTGATCTGATCTCGGTGCAGCAGAGCTTCGGCAGCACAGGATCCGCCCCACTCCAGGGTGATGCCAATAATGACGGTCTGGTCACCGGCGCTGATCTAATCAGCGTGCAACAGAACTTCGGCAACGTGGCCAGCGCGGCCCCGGTACCCGAGCCGGCCACCGCAGCCCTGGCAGCAGGCCTGGGGCTGCTCGCAGCCACCGGGCGAAGACGACGGGCCTGAGGGAGTTGTTTGTGAACCAAACAGAATTATTCAACCTGATTCAATCACCAAAAAGGGAAAATCATGACACTCAACCGTTGGATTGCAGCTGCAATACTTGCCGTGTTCATGGCCGGGCCCGCCCTGGGCCTGGTTGTTGTTGAAGAAGATTTCGAAGATGACGTCGTGGATGAATCGACGTTCTTCGTCTGGGTTCTGGATGAAAACGATGAACGGGTCCCGGACTCCAACTTCGACGGAACCCATCCGGAGCGCGGACTCGGGTTTCAACAGAACCAACGCGGCCACATCAATGGTGCCCCGACAAACACCGGTCGGCCCGGCCGCTGGATACCCAATCAGTACAAGATCGGTAGCCCCGACGAAGATGGCATGGGCTACCAAGGCGGCGAGTGGTTTGACGACGATGTCAACCCCGACACCAACTGGCAGCCGGCGGTGGTAACAGACTTCCGAGGAATGTCGATCAATTCCGACGGACCGCCCCGGGACGGCAACGAGGGGTTCATCATCCAACACCACCAAGGCGACTGCACATCAGCGAATCCTTGCCAAACCCCCGGGACAATCGGGTTCGCCAGCTACAAGCTGGCTCGCGAAGGATTCATCAAGTTCACCGACGCAGCCGGTAACGACGTCGCCACGCAAGCTGGTGATGTGATTCGGGGCCAGGTTGATTTTGCGGCCACGGCGGGCGTGCCCCTTTTGGGCCTGTCCAGTGACATCCAAGCCTTGGCTGATTCCACAGGCAAGATGGGAGACGGCGTCAACGGTCATGAGCCGCTGAGCAAGTGGACCGTGGGTTTTGGCGAGGCGTTTCACCCGCTCGACGTTGGTATCTCCGGCTGGCAAGCCCAGGCGATCATGCCCGAAGTCGTGTCGCAGTTCGGGTTCTCCGTCGGCTTCAACCAGACCTTCACAATGACATGGCTACCGGTGCCTGAAGAGGAATTGGCCGAATGCACCGTTTGCAGCACACAAGTGCACCTGTCCCCCGACAACGATGCCTGCAACGGACTTGCTGCAGACTACTGCACCAGCTCCCTGGATGACCCGGTCAATTCCCCATTTGCCCGAGCCTCCCACCTCGAGCCGTTCTATCGGTACAACACGCTGTCTTTCGAATACACGGTTGGCAGTGACTTTTATGACGTCCTGACCCTCGATGGCAAGGATGTGGTGGCCTGTGACACGCCGAACGCATCCAAGCCTTGCGACTTTATCAACCCCCCGGGCTCACCCCAACCTGGCAATGTCCCAATCAGCCGTCCGGGCGATGTCATCGACGGCATCTTCTTCGGTACCAGCGGCATGAAAAATGGCAACTCGTTCTTCTTCGATGACATCTGCGTCACCATCAACGAATCACTTGATGCATGTAATCTGACCGGCGGCGAGCCGGGCACTGGTAGCAGTGGTGGTGGTGGTCCTGAACCCACTGTCCTGATCGGCGATGCCAACAACGACGACCAGGTCACTGGTTCGGACCTGATCGCCGTGCAACAGAACTTTGGAACCGTATACCAGTCCGACTCTAGCTGTGACGGCCTTGGACTTGGCGACGCCAACGACGACTGCCAGGTCACCGGAAGCGACCTGATTGCCGTGCAACAGAACTTTGGAACCGTGGCCACCGCGGCCCCGGTACCTGAGCCAGCCACCGCAGCCCTGGTGGGCCTGCTCGCAGCCACCGGGCGAAGACGACGGGCCTGAGGGAGTATTTGTTTGAACCAAATATGAAGAATCATTCAACCTGATTTAACCATCGACACGGGTCCGCCCAACGGCGGCCCCGTGCCTTCGTGACCAGCGACGGCGGTATAGAGAATTAATAAATTTATTTTGCGCGTATACATAAAGGGGCTTGGCTAGTCACCGGCGCTGATCTAACTTCAGTGTGCAGCAGAACTTTGGTAATACGCTTGCGCCGGTCGGTACAGAGGTGCCGGAGCCTGCGTCGCTCGGACTATTCGCACTGGCTAGTCTGATGGCTTTACGTTGCCGCAGATACACGATCTGGCACGTCGCTTGCCAAAAAAATATGTGAGAACATATGGTTGCAACGCTCAACTCCCCATATCGCGATCAGAAGCAGGTCCTAGCTCGCTTCAACATTGTCATTTTGGCCCGGTAGCATGGCCCGAACTCGATCTGATATGTACGGAGTGTTCTGAATCAGGAGTCCCGCGATACGAGGATTCTGGCTCACCAATGCCTTCAACCTCGCCATGAGTTCTTTAGGCGACTGGGTCGATTCCTCCAGCTTCACCGCAACCGACGGCTTACCCTCAATGCGCTCAGAAACGACTCGGTACGCATTCCGTCTAACGTGTGGGTCCTTGCCAGCCGTATCCAGCCACATCTGTGCGGCCGCCCGTTTCGATCTAGAGGCACGATGATCGCCAACGATGTCCCTCAACTTATCGTCCGTCACATCGCCCAGTGTCTTCAACCAAACCCCAGGCTTGACGCTGCCTGGTGGAAGTCCGCCAGGATTGCCGCTGTGACCCGGCTGAAACCGCGTCGCCTGCCCAACGCCATGGCCAGGCTGAAGCATCCCTGCTGAATCGCGATCTACCTGCTTCTGAGGGGGTTGGTTTTTTCTGTTCATGATTACAATCCTTTGAGATCTGGTTCTTCTGTTGTAATAGCTTTCACCATTGCAAGGATGCCAGCCCGCATAGCATTTGGTACAGCAATAGGACAAGCTTCGATCCACGCCGCCAGAGCGTCGATTCCCCTGTCGGATGCAGGCTGTGCGCCGCATTCTGCGCCGTCATATTTCAAAAGCCCTGTTTTCCTCGGTGTTTTTGTCGCTGGTTCGAATCCAGCAGGGCCCATCAGATAGGTTTCGGCTGCGGTCGCATAGAGCCGAAAGTTGTCGCAAACTGCCGAAATAGGGCGGTTTGCGAGGTCAGCCGAGGAGCGGGCTTTCGAGTCGGTTTCGATGTGGAGCAACTTTTTGAAGCTGGGGGAAATGGCGTGGCGGAAGAAGTGGAGGGCCCCCTCAGAGCCACTCATCACCCCGAATGCACAGGCTAGATTGTAGAGGGCTACGTCGTTCTTTTAGATTGGCACTCGCCTGATCTTCCTATAGGCCTCATCAGATAGGCCTCATCAGAGAGGAGCCGAGTCGTGGTTGAGTGGCCTGCCTTCAGACTGTTCCTCATCTGCTGAGCCAATATCCACTGGCAGCATCACGACAAATGGTTCCCTAACGAACGCGATTCGGTAATGCTTCCTCAGTGCATCGTTGAATCGCTGCATTCTTGCGGCATCAGGCTGTCTGAAACTGGGTACCGACCAGTTAAAATTCCATCGCGTGGGGCGGCGGTTTACGACGTGCATCACAACTGCCGCCGCGTGCTTCTGAACCACGAAATCAGTCAGGGTTTCGGGGGTGACCAGGTGCAGGCGATGCGCTCGCTTGGCCGACAACTCGGTGGTCAAGGCAAACTTGCCCATCTCCAGGCCGCTTAGTACATCGCGATGTGCTTCGTATGCCACAATCGGGATCGGGGTGAGGATCCGCCCATCCTCCGGTGTATTCTGCTTCACAAATTCAGCAGTTGCCGGTAGTGCATCAGGCCACGGGCTGATCTTAGGTGGGACACCGATCAGGTGCATTGCTGGAGCCAGCAGGAGAAGAATGCCAAATGGCCGCAGCACCTGCCAGTGAAACAGAATTACCGACGACACCAGTATCAAGAGCGGGACATACGGCGTTGAGTATTCACCGTAGCTGTACCGGAGGCTCAGGTGTACAGCAATGCCGATGAGAACTGCAAGATAGAGACCCAAGGCGGGGAATCGCATCTGCCGAAATCGAACCAGAATCGCTACCGTGCTGGCCACGAACAGGATCACAGCTCCAGGCGATAGACGGATCAGTTCACCGACAGGGCCGTTGCCGCGACGTGTCAGTGTCTGCGAGAGGTGAAACTCAAGTGTCCAGAAAATAAAATTTTCCGGGTCGGCAAGGAAAAAAGGCATCAAAGTCACTAGCCCCATGACTAGGGGCAGAACAATCGCCCACACCCGATCCCGGATCGTCGGGCCGCGCCAGATCAGGATCAGCCACAGCACACCAAGCATGGGTGCGATTGTCAGTCGGCATCCGATTGCGATGGCCGCCGCAACCGCAAACAGCCAGGTGCGGGGCCGGTACTTCCACTGTTCATAGATCGCCAGAGCCGCAAGGGAAAGGAAGAGTCCAGTCGCGCCATACGCCTTGCCAAGCATTGCGTTGTATATCCAGGGCAGGGACCATACCGTCACCCAGACCGCGATCAGAGCACGGTAGCGATCTCCGACCACACAGCCCAGGCGGTAAATGACCAGCAGTGTTGCCAAGGCCCATCCCGCGTTGACGGCTCGCTGGCGGACAAAGCCAAACCCAGTCACCTCCATTACCAAACCGTTGAGATAGGCGAGCGCCGGTGTCTGCGTGTAGCCAAAATCCCGGTACGGCAGTGATCCCTGCATCACGCGCCGGGCTGCAGCGCAATAGAACCCCTCATCAGCATCCAATGTGCCACGCGGCACAAGCCAAGTGACGATCGCAATGTAAATGACCCCGATTAGCGGCAGCGCAAGCCGGGAATTACCCAGGCGATCTCGCACCTGTCGCCACGAAGACCCATCAGTGCCCACGCCCGTGCGCCTCCGGAAACCATCCACCCGGATCAACCATGTTTGCATGTGCCCATGTGGTGGCTTCTAGGTCATGGCACCGCTTTCGGCTACTGTCCGGCAGGTGGTCACGGTGATGATCGATATCCCAACGGATCATGGCGGTGCTGCTTGTTCAGATCTGTCTGATCATTCTACAATAATCGCATGTTCAGGACGTCACTGATGCCAATCATCTGTAACGCGAATAGTTTACACTCGCGTCCGGAGC
>CAUZOD010000232.1:0-5139 GCA_963581115.1 Phycisphaerae bacterium
CCGCATCATGACACAACGAGAGCATCTTGGGGGCTTCTATCTCGATGTGATGCAGGGCTGTGGCCTGCCCTGTTACTGGACACCGCACGGCCACTCCGCTTCCGGGGGCGATGCCATTACCACCGGGATGCATGAATTGGTAGAGCGATGCGCTATTGCTGCCAAGACGATTGATCCAGAAATGATCATCACTGGTGAAAACATCACTGAGAATGTCATTGACGTGGTCGACGGTACGCTTCAGGTCACGCTCTGGCCGGAAAACAGGGTCCATGTCTTTGCAGCCGTCTACCAGGACTTCACCAAACGATACGGGACGGAACTGTCTACCGGCACCAGTGATAGTGACGCGTTTTTCCTCGAATGTGCATCGCTGTTCGTTCAGGGTGCCCAGATCGGCCGCATTCGCATGCGACCGCGAAACGCTACCCTGTCACTGTCCAATCCCAAGCAACGGCACATGGTGGATTTTCTCAACCAGGTGCTGGGCTACTACCGGAACGAAACAGCCAAAGATTTTCACGCCTATGGTCAGTTCATGCGGCCACTGGAATTTGATACCCCGTCGCCGATGCCATTGATCGAATATCAAGGCGCCAAGTATCGCGCGATTTGGAACGGAATCTTTCGCAACCCACAGGGTGAATTGGGCATCTTCATCGCAAATGCAGGCAAACAGGCACTTGCCTTCAAGAGCACGATGGACCTGGCCCGACATGGCATGACGGCTGATTCGGTGGTGGATGTGGATCGGATTTCACCTACAGCAGAGATGGAAAGGATCCATCGCAGCGTGAAAGGTTCGGTGACTCTCACTGGGACAATCTCTGGCCGCACCATCATCATGTACCACATCAAACCGGCGGAAGACCAGTAATCATGGCCACCACAAAATCCATTAACCCCTCACCCTCCTGGCATCTGGAGACGACGGAAAAGCTTCGCGCCCATTATGAAGTTCGCCATTCATCTTACTTCAATGCAAGCAAACTAGAATCGGCGATACCTTACTCGTGACGGCTTCGCACTCCGAGGTCAGAACATTTATCCGTTTAGCGTCGGTTCGGTCGTGTAAAAAACAGAGTTAAGACGCACCTAGAGCGTATGGATTCGAAGAATATTTCGACGAAGAATCTGTGCAACTTCACGTCTATTCCAGAGGTGGGGGTAACAGGGGGAAGCGGGGTGGGGGTAGTGGACTGTTGGTGTGGGACTCCTCCCCCTCAAACGTTACCCCACATTTGAAAATCTAGTCCCGTATCTCTCTTTGCTTACTACGCAAAAATCAGCCCGTGAGTCGGGGAAAAAAGTTAAGGGATAATAGCCCATGGGGAACCCCTATTTCATCTTCGATTCAAAAAATCAGCCTGTGAGTCGCAGATTTTTAGCACAGGAGAAAGCCTATGCCTTCGGAACTACCACTAGATGGCTATCAACGTAATTGGACGCCTGAAGGGATTGAAAAACTACGGAAGACCATACAGAAGAATCGACCATGGGAACAGTCCACTGGACCACGTATGTCTGTCGTCACGGAGCCAACCTGGACGATCGTACCCTCGCTGCGGATCGAGACCTATCGCGAAGGCGTCGATGACTTCGAGTACGCAAAGATCCTGGAAGATGCGATCGCCGCAGGCGAAACACGCGGCGTCGACGTCACGCGCGCCAAGGCAATCCTCAAAGATATCGACCGGTTCTTTCCCAGCTCAGTGCACTGGTCGCAGAATGACGCCTGGTATGCCGATCTGCGCGATCGCATGGCACGGACCATTGTCGAGATGAAGAAGAAGGGACTATAGGACAATGGGACAGTAGGACAAGAAACATCTGATCGTGTCTGTGCGGCATGAGTGCCCGCTGGTTTACCTGAGTAACTGTACATGCGAAAGCTTCATATTCTCTGTGCAGGGACACCGACTCCGACACCGGCGCGGTCCGGTACTTGCTTCGTTCTCGAATTGGACAATGACTTTCTTATGTTTGATTGTGGGCCGGCGGCGACACATAAACTGTCTAAGGCGGGGCTGTCGCCGACAGAGATCGAATACCTATTCTTTACCCATCATCACTTCGACCACAACGCCGACTATCCCTGTTTCTTGCTGTGTCGGTGAGATCAGAGTACTGATGACGCGCGACCGCTTCACGTGCGCGGGCCAGCCCCGACGGGCGAGATGACTGACAAGATTATTGGCGACAACGGCGCATTTCGAGCAGATTTGACAGCCCGTATGAATTCACCTGCCAGCCAGGCAGTGTATGTGAGCCGCGGTGGCGCGCTACCCCTGCTGGCACCGACAGTCGATGTGCAAGACGTCGGTCCCGGCTCTGTGTGTGGCACTGGCAATTGGAACGTCCGCGCCGCACTCGGCAGTCACATGGAGCCGTTTCTGACGCTGCTGGTCTACCGTGTCGATTGTGCTGATTTAAGTGTCGTCTTCGCCGCAGACACGAAGCCCTGACGACCGCCGATTGAACTGGCCCAAGGGGCCGACGTGCTCGTGCTTACGTGCTGGGATCATCAGCATGTCGTGGATCGCGATGTGGTGGGGCAAGCGATGAGTGGTGGCCCAGATCGCCGAGCAAGCGGGGGTCAAGAAGCTTGTGCTTACGCATTTCTGTCCCGGTTTCACGGAGCCAGATTTTCTCCAAGAATCGCGGCAAACCATCGCGAACATCTATGCCGGTGAGGTGATCTTTGAGAAGAACTCATGGTGCTGTACCTTTGAGCGTACTCTTTCAGTTTGTTTCCGCCATTCTTGCCTCTAATTACCTATAAATGTAGATGTGGCACTCAGTTCACCACTGCACCGGACTGTCGATCCGGAGGTTGCGGGTTCGAGTCCCGTCACCCTCGTTTGAAACGCACTTTCTGATTCGTTATTGCGGTTGACTTCACACGGCACCTCGCCGATGAATCAATCCAGCCGGCCTTTCAGATCCACGATTGCTTCAGCCAAGCGATCGCGCAATGCGAGGTACCACGCGTCGTTCTGCGACCAGTGGATGGGATTGTGGAAGAATCTCGAGATATCGCTCAGAACCTGCGCCGCCTCGGTCGTATCAATATTGCCCTGTCGACCTTCTTTGACAAGCTTCTCGAGAAGCCAGGCGTATTCGAAATCGTCCACCGCCTTGCGAAAGTTCATCACCCGCACGGAGGGTGTGATCGTGAAATCCGGCTCCGTGTCAGAACCATCTCTTTTGGGCGGATAGAAATATGACAAGGCGCCGTTGGCGTGGCGCCCATAGGGGTCGACCCACGGATTTCGAAGAACGCCGTGCACGCGGTCGTGATCACTGTAGGGATGGTCCCAGACGAACGTGTCCCAGATCAGATAACCTCCGCCGCCGCGGCGAAATACGTCCAGTCCGATCAAGCGATTGTTGATTCCCGGGGCGTCGATGGCACTGCGCGAGGTGGTCACCACATAAGGGATGAGCTTACGCCGTTGCCGGGGGATCTGGTAGTCGTCGAAGAAGTAGTCGTCCCAACGGTTGTAGTTCTCACACAGTTCCGGCATGTAGAAGTCCAGCAGGCCGTTGAATGCAAAGCCATCGTCTTCATTTTCCTTGTAGTACAGATACTCCAGGCTTTGCAGGCAGGCCCCCACCTTGATACGCGCCGTCAACGGATCCGATTTGAGGACCCTCAGAAAGTGCAGCAGCTGCGGTGAATTGGACATCTCGTCCACCATAATGGTGGCATAATCCAGCCAACCGTGCTCGTCCATGTTCTTGGCGATCGCCCGGAAGAATTCGAGCAGCAGGTGATCATATTGGTTCCGACTGATCTGAATAACAGGCTCACCATACACCGGATGATTCTTGTCGATCTCGCCGTAAGCCACGTACGTGGCCTCCCGAAAGGTCTGCCAGCCCAAGGTCAATGTGTGCCGAATCGGAACCCGTTGAAATTCCTTTCTTTCCTTACCGGGCAAGTGAACAAAGACATTGCTGATCTGTGGATTGGTGTGGTAGATCGTGACTTGGTTGACTTTTAACTCATTGATGAAGTAATCCAGTTGCTGGTTGAACTCGGCAAAGTCCCAGTCGTACAAGCGGAAGAAGTTTCCCGGCTTGTCAACGTTATACCCCTGTGGCGGTGGTTCCCACTTCATGCCGATTTCGGTGTACAAGGCGACGTTCTTCGGCGTGAACTTGTTGCGAGCCATCTCCTCGAAATACGCGTTGGCCAAGCGATTCAGATCTTTTTTCGATTTGACGCCGTGGTAGTCTGAGACCACGGCGCCCCCATAGATGCTCTTGTGGATGTGAAAGCCGCCCATGTCAGATTCAAACGGAGAAAACTCGGGCAAGACGAAGTCATTCACCACCAAGCGGATAGGAATCTCGAAAGGTTCGCCTTCGGATAGATGCAGATGAATCTGACCTTCGTAGATACCGGCAACCGTGTCCGCCGCGACGTCGATCGTCACCCAAAACACGTGATTCCCCGTCTCGGGCGATAGGCGGCACGCGCCCGCCGGCACCAACGGATCCCCGATCCAGCCCAGATAACGGGCCGGAGTGATCCGGGAACTCTTGCGCACCGGCACGTAGTCGAGTCTGCGAAATTCAACGTGCGATGCCGGGATCTCGTACGATGCTCCGCTCAGCACGGTCGCGCTGATTCGCTCCAAACGCACCGCCGTCCGAGGGCTGAGCACGATCTGAAAAGAAGTGCGCTCATTTTTGGCACTGGAAATTGCAATGCCGGGCCGCGAGGGCTCAGGTAACGATGTGTTCGGCGTCAACTTCACAGTCGTGTCGGCGAACCACGCCGCCAGGCGACGATCGGAGCCAAGCCGGTAGCGCGTTTGACCCAGGAACTTTTCCGCTTGTCCTATTTTCTCGATCTGAGCTTGTAACCGCGGCAGGTGCGGCGCCCAGCGATCGGGAACCATCAGATAATGGCTGCACATCGGCTGGTAATAGAGGTACAGCCGGGTCGACCCTTCACGGGCCAAATCCGCCAATAAGCTGATGCGCACTTTCTGCAGAGATACATTCTTGAGATTGGCAACAAACCGACCACCGACCCGTAACTGAATCGTGTCGTCGTCGGGAAGAATCAGCGTCTGATACTCGATCTCCTTGCGGCCCAACAAGCGAGGTTCATACGAGATCCGATAG
>CAUZOD010000233.1:0-5128 GCA_963581115.1 Phycisphaerae bacterium
GGTGATGATACTGTCGTCATAGGCGGGGCGAGGATTCAGTGTGACGTCTTGGATCTTGGGGATGTACATTCACGTGGGTCCGAATCGAAAATTTCTAATCGTGATTAAGCTTATATCTGATTCGCTTTGACAGTTTAAAACTTTATCGAGTCGGCAGCATGAATCTGAAATCCATGGGGATTTATTCCAGTTGCAGATAGACTCATAGTGATATAATAGCTTAACAAACGAATTGGAGTCTACACAAGCATATGGTTACTCAGACACAAATGACACCCGCTGAACGCGTTGCCGCCACCTTGGCGGGTGAGCGACCGGACCGGGTGCCAGTATTCCCCAAGATCTGGTTCGATCTAGCGGGCGTTTTGACGGACACGCCCTTGAAAGTGGTGATGTCTGACACGGAACTGGCTCTTCGTACGATGATCGATGCAAGTGTCGCCATCGGATCCGATGCGGTGCGGGCGATGTTTCTGCCATCACGTATTGTCGAGGGCAAGGGCGACGAGTTGTACGAAGTAGACAAGTCGGGGCGTCGTGTCGGATCGGTAGACTACTACGGTGGCCTCAAGACCCAACTCGATTGCAAAGAGGATCTGCGCATTGAGAATGCGCAAGACATGATTTACTTCAATTACCGTACACAGGAAACCCCCCGGGTTGAGAGTGTTGCCGATGTTCAAAGAATCTCGGTTCCGGACCAGGCGCTCTATGAGCAACTGGGGTATGGCGATATCTTGGGGCGCATGATCCAGCATGCGGGGGATCAAACCGTGCTGGTCGGCGACACCCTGGGCGCTACGCTTTCATTCTATATCTACTTCCGCGGTTTGGAACAGGGCCTGTTGGACTTGATTTACAGTCCAGATCTGGTGCATGCGGTAATGGAGAAAGGCGAGCAATATGCCATTGAACGGGGCAAGCTGAATATTGACGCAGGGCTGAAGTTCTTGCGGATCAATGATTCAACCGCCAGTATTTCAGTGATTTCTCCTGCGCACTGGAAAGAGTTCATTTTTCCACACCTGAAGGTGGTCTGTGACGAGTTGCATCGGTATTGCCCTGAAATGCAGATTTATCCGCACATCTGCGGGAACGAGATCCCGATCTTGGGAATGCTGTTGGAAGCAGGCATCGACATCATTGCGCCTCTGGATCCGTTGGGAGGCTATACGGTGGCCGACGCGCGAGTCAAGGTTGGCGATGATGTCATTCTCATGGGTGGGGTGGACACGCAGTCTTTTGTCAACTGCACGGCGGAGCAGGTACGCGACGAAGCTTTGCGCTGTATCGAGGAAGGTGCGGTGGATGGTCGTAACTATTTTCTCGGATCTGGATGCGCCATTCCTCGAACAGCGAAGCGAGAGAATCTGGACGCGTTGGTGGAAGCGTCAAAGCTGGCAGCGGGTGGCCAGTAGCGACACAGAATATCACGATGTGAATCGCGAAACTCAAGCCAGAATGCAGGTGTGATCGCCAAGGGCTAAATTTCATGCGCGTTTCAGCAAGTTCCAATGCAAGACATTGGCTTGCCGGGATTTGTTCTGGGTCTACAAGCCTTTGGCGAGCCAGCCACCATCGATGTAAATGTCCTGGCCGGTGATATAGCTTGATGCATCGGAGGCCAGTAGAATGACCAATCCCATCAGGTCCTTTGGTTGACCCCAGCGGCCCAGGATCGTGTGTTCGGATCGCTCACTGCGGCGCTGCAGGTCGTCCCAGCTGCCCTGGGTCATATCGGAAATAAAATAGCCGGGGCCAATGCTGTTGACGCGAATGCCAACTTGGCCCAGGTCCATTGCCTGAGATTTACTTAGTTGTCTTAGTCCTCCCTTGGCCGCCTGATAGGACGGGTTGTTAGGAAATCCTACTTCCGCATTGACGCTTGTGATATTAATGACGCTTGCACCCGGTTTTGTGAGCAGTGGTGTCAGTCCCTGCACGAGAAGGAAGGGGGCTTCGAGATTGATGCGCAGCGTTTTTTCCCAATCGGAGATCGGGTATTTGGGGGAGTTCTGGGGGAGGCTGATTCCCGCATTGTTCACGAGGACATCCAATTGTTGGAATTCCTCGGATACGCGATGGACCAATTGATCGATCTGTTCCCGCTGGCTTAGATCACAGGAAACGTCTATGGCGTTAAGACCATCGTCACGATATTTTTCTGCGGCTTCTCGCAGCGGCTGGGGTCGTGAACCAACCATGATGACGGTGGCGTGGGCTCGTAACAACGCTTCGGTAATCCCGCAACCTATGCCACGGGCCGCACCGGTCACCACGGCAGTTTTGCCTTGCAGCGAGAAGGTTTTATCGAGAAAGGAGGCCATTACGATTTTTTCAGGGGGGATAGAGTTCGGAGTACTTGACATAAGGATCAGTAGTTGGCCCTCTGGGTCAGAGGGCGAGCGGCTGTTGCGGGAGCAGGGCCCTCCGCTGCTTGTGCCTAGTCATGTTTTCCTCTGACCAAACCGATACATGGTCGCTCCTTCCGACAGGGTTGTATGCTGGGCCCTTTGGACATAACGCCGTGTCTGGTCCACGATATCGACTCCGACATCAGTGCTCCAGGCTTCGATCAGCTTTCGTGTCATGGCACCGATGCGGCCATCGCCAATGGGTTGTCCATTGATTTTGGTGCATGGATAGATGCACGCTGGTGTGGACGTGTAGAACGCTTCGTCGGCATTGACCACGTCGTAGAGTTCAATGTTCTTTTCACGGACGGTGATTCCGGCCCGCCGGGCCAGTTCCATGGTGTGCCCCCGTGTGATGCCGCGGAGAATGTTGCGAGGCTCTGGTGTCCACAGTTCATTTTCAACGACGAGGAAGAAGTTGGCGCCGGTACCTTCGGTGACGTAGCCATCGTAATCGAGCAGCAGGGCCCAGGCCGTCGGGTCATCGACGAGTGAAACCTGCTGATTGGCCATCATGTAAAAGATCCGGCTCCGATTTTTCATCTTCGGATCAAGTAGGTCCGCGGGAATGGCCCGTTGCAACGGTGTTACCGCGTGCAATCCGTCATCAAATATGCCGGCAAACGACGCGATCGTCAGTGACAAGGGAAAGTTAGAGATGATCAAGGTTGGCCCCGGGTCACCGCCAAAGATTGGATGGTAAGAAGTAAGGATGCCGCGTGAAAGATTGACCATCATGCGGTCTTCTTCGTCCTGGTCCATATGTGGCTGATTGATTTCGATGACTTCCCGGGTCAGCTTTTCCAACTGATCCACGGGCATGGGTTCGGGGATGCGGATCATCTTGGCGGATCGGTATAGGCGGTCAAGATGTTCTCGCAGCTTGAACTGCTTGCGATTGAAGGATCGGGTCATCTCGAACACCATGTCTCCGAACATCATTGCCGAATCGAAGATGGAGACGCCCGCTGCCGCTTCGGGGACGTATTTGCCATTGACCCATACGATTCGGCCAGTGGTTGTGGACGTGCCAGGTGTGGGACTGTGTGAATCGGTTTGTGTCATTGCCTTAAATACCTCTACGGTGCTTGGAATAACCTTCGCACAGAACA
Source organism: Phycisphaerae bacterium (assembly GCA_963581115.1). GTDB lineage: Bacteria > Planctomycetota > Phycisphaerae > Phycisphaerales > Phycisphaeraceae > CAUZOD01. The sequence continues at coordinate 3,527 of CAUZOD010000233.1, forward strand.
GCCTCAGAGCAGATTGGCTTCAAACGCCTCGACCTCCGGGAACTTTGTAGTGCCACGCAGAAGTCGGCCGAGTCGTGGCTGCCGGTTGGTGTAGACTTCCACCGCATCGGCATTGGCATAGCGCTGAAAAAGGATTCGGCGGTCACGGGTTTTTGAATGATTGCCTTCGGATTTGTGCAGTATCCAGCAGTGGAATATCACGGACTCTCCGGCCCGCATGTACAAGGGAATGGATTTCGTATCATCGGCTTCCACCACCACCTCCTTATTGGCCTTACGATCTTCCGGGCTGCGCTCAACCGCAATCTGACCTGCCTTGTGGCTGCCGGGAATAATCCACAAGCAGCCGTTGTCTTCATCGGTATCGTCGAGTGCCGTCAGGCTCGATATCGTCGTGTAGGGTTCCAGTTCACCGTACCCATTGTCCTGATGCCATCCAAAGGGCATCGTATTGCCGCGCATCTTGAAGGTCAGTTGAGATGTGACGCTCTTGATGTTGGGCGAAACGACTTGTTGGGCAACTTCTACGAGCGGACCATTGAAGTAATATTTCCGGACTATGTCCGATTGATGGTGGATGTTGACAAGCAGGGAGTTTTTCAACCAGTTGGCGTCGGGGCTGAAGGGCCCTTTTTCAGATTCCCAGGCCGCCATAGCTTCTTTTTTGAGGCCTTCAAGACCTCGATCGGTAAGCACCTGGCCAATGCGGAGGTATCCTTCGTCATGGTATTTCTCAATTTTCGAATCTGTCAGTGACCGGTATGTGAACAGTTCTGTATGCTTTTGAGCAATCAGTGAGGGCATGACTACGAAACTCCTTTAGTGATTCTGAATCCAAACATGGTAGTTGTTCCCGGTACGGATTTCCACATGATCAACAGTGCCAAGAAGTGTGTGAGATAACTATTCATCCCAAAGGTCTTGGGAGCATCTCGATCCCATAGATGGGCAAAGCCGATCATTCCGCATTTGGTTGCACGTATGTTGAGCCCAGACTCAACCCTCAAACCTTAGACCTTAACATCGCTTATTGCGCTGACCAACCACCGTCGATCATCAGGTTGTGCCCGCTGATATTGCGGGCAGCATCACCGATCAGGTAATTGGCTGCCGCGGCAATCTCGGGATAGGTGATGAACGCTTTCTTGGGCATGGGTTTGAGCATGATCTGGTCAATCACCTCGTCGTGAGAAATGTTGTGGGCAACGGCTTGCGCGGCGATCTGGTTGTCGACCAGTGGCGTACGTACATAGCTGGGACAGATCAGATTAATGGTGATATCCGTGTCCGCGGTTTCCAGGGCCATCACCTTGGCAAAACCGGCCAACCCGTGCTTGGCGGCGGCGTATGCGGTCTTGTAGGGCGAGGCAACCAGGGAGTGGATCGATCCGATGATGATGATTCTTCCGAACGCGCGACGGCGCATCTGCGGTAGGATTGCCCGTGTCATTCGATAGGTGCCCGTGAGCATGACATCAATCAACTGATCCCACTTCTCCTGTGGGAATTCTTCCAGTGGCGCTACGTGTTGTAATCCGGCATTGTTGATCAGGACGTCCACTTCTGCGCAGGCCGGATCTGCCAGGAATCGCTCAATCTCAT
>CAUZOD010000234.1:0-5117 GCA_963581115.1 Phycisphaerae bacterium
GTGTCATTGATAGGGCGGGTACGTCCTTGGCATGCAAGGGATTGGCGGGTCTGCTATATTGAACTGCATCACAACGGGCCTTTGCCCATGACCGAGCCACGATCAAGTTGTCCAATGCTCGACGCGGCGTTGCCGGCGTCTCCGAAGCGTTACCCCTGCCGCGTTCGGGCCCGCAGCCATCTTGCCATATAACTTCGGCGGCGACTCCGCCGAGGCGCACGTGACCGAACTGATGGGCGCGTCGGGCCCATCAGTGTTTTTAGCGTCAACCTGATTGACCCCACCCGGCGGGGGTAGGAATCACAGCATGCTCAGTGACATTGAAATAGCAAGAAACGCCGACATGCTTCCGATCGATCAGATTGCAGAGAAGCTTGGCATCGATCCGGCCCACCTTGAGCATTATGGTCGGCACAAGGCGAAGATCAGCCTGGACGCCTACGCCAGCCGGGTTCAGGATCCACAGGGCAAACTGGTGCTGGTCTCGGCGATCAGTCCCACGCCAGCCGGGGAAGGTAAGACCACCACGACGGTGGGGTTAGGTGATGCGCTCAATCGCATCGGCAAGCGGACGACCATCTGTTTGCGCGAGCCCTCGTTGGGTCCTTGTTTCGGTATGAAGGGCGGCGCTGCCGGTGGTGGCCATGCGCAGGTCGTGCCCATGGAGCAGATCAATCTGCACTTTACTGGTGACTTTCACGCCATCGGGCTGGCGAATAATCTGCTGGCGGCAGTCCTGGACAATCACTTGCACCAGGGCAACCGGTTAGGTATTGATCCGCGCCGGATCGTTTGGCGGCGTGTGGTTGATATGAACGATCGCGCCCTGCGCCGGCTCGTCGTGGGGTTGGGCGGGCCGGGCAATTCAGTACCGCGCGAGGATGGTTTCGAGATCACGGTGGCATCGGAAGTGATGGCGATCTTCTGCCTTTCAGAAACGGTGGCCGAACTCAAGGACCGCCTAGGCCGGATCGTGGTGGGGTACACCTACCAGAAGCAGCCGGTCACTGCAGCGGATCTGAAGGTGCACGGGGCGATGACCGTACTGCTCAAGGATGCGCTGCAGCCGAATCTGGTACAGACACTTGAGCACACGCCGGCATTTGTGCATGGAGGCCCGTTTGCCAACATCGCCCACGGTTGCAACAGCGTGATCGCCACGAAACTGGCAATGCGATTAAGCGAATACACCATCACCGAGGCCGGTTTCGGCGCAGATCTGGGTGCCGAGAAGTTCTTCAATATCAAGTGTCGCAAGGCGGGCATAGCGCCGAGCGTCGTGGTGCTGGTGGCGACGATCCGTGCCTTGAAGTTGCACGGTGGTGTGTCTCTGGACTCGCTGGCGGTCCCGGACGTCGACGCGGTGGAAAGGGGAGTCGAGAATCTTCGTAAGCACATCGAGAACATCCATCGCTTTCACCTGCCCGTGGTTGTGGCCGTCAATCAGTTCGCCGGGGACAGTGACGGCGAAATCCGATGCGTGCAGGAGAAGTGCGACTACCTGGGTGTAAGGGTCATGCCCGCCGTGCATTGGGCGCACGGTGGAAGTGGCGCCGAGGAACTGGCGCACGCCGTTGTGGAAGCCGCTGAACAGCATACGCATGATTTTCGGTTGCTCTATGACGATCAGGCTTCACTCTGGCAGAAAGTGCGCACCATTGCCCGTGAGATATATGGCGCCGATGACATCCTGGCTGACAAGAAGCTGCGCGCCAAATTCAAGGATTTGGAAGATCAGGGTTACGGGCAACTACCGATCTGCATGGCAAAAACCCAGTACTCGTTGTCAACGGATCCTGGGCTCAAGGGCCGGCCATCGGGGTTCGACGTGCCGTTACGCGATGTGCGTCTTTCGGCTGGCGCGGGGTTTGTCGTGGTGTTAGCCGGTGATGTGATGACAATGCCCGGACTGCCCAAGATCCCCGCTGCGGAAGCGATTGACATCGATGAGGACGGCCAGGTGCTCGGGTTGTTCTAGATGCCATTAAAACTGCTGAAATTTGCATTGAGCGGGAAATATCCCGAGCCGCGGATGTTCCGCTGCCCGGACCGGTTGCAACCAAGGTACGACGCTGTGATCATCGGTGGCGGCGGGCATGGCCTGGCCGCGGCGTACTACCTGGCCAAGGAGCACGGGCTCACGAACGTGGCAGTACTGGAGAAGGGATATATTGGAGGCGGAGGCACCGGGCGGAATACCGCGATCATCCGGTCGAACTATCTGACGGAAGAAGGGGTGAATTTCTATCAGGCCAGCATGGAGTTGTACCAGGATTTGTCCCGGCAACTCGACTTGAACCTGTTCTATTCGCAGCGAGGTCACTTTACCCTGGCGCACTCGTCAGCGTCCCTGAATACTCAGAGGTGGCGGGCCGAGGTCAACAAGCATCTGGGAATCGAGAGCCAGACCGTCGGACCAGCCTTTATTAAGAAGGCAGTTCCCGAGATCGATCTGACGTGCGGGGGCCACCAGCCCCCGGTGTACGGAGCGCTGTATCACCCTCCGGGCGCAATCGCCCGGCACGACGCGGTTGCCTGGGCATACGCCCGCGGGGCCGACCGCCTTGGGGTTCAGGTACATCAGAAAACCTCAGTCACCGACATCGAGCTGCGCGATGCCGCGGTGGTGGGTGTGCATACTTCACGTGGATATATTGAGACATCCAAGGTGCTCAGTGCGGTGGCCGGTTGGACGCCCTATGTTCAGAAGATGGTCGGTTTGCACACACCGCTGGTCATTCACCCTTTGCAGGCATTTGTGACTGAGCCATTCAAGCCTTGGCTCGATAGCATCATCGTCTCGGCTAGCCTGCATACTTATGTCAGCCAGTCGTCGCGCGGCGAACTGGTGACCGGCGCCTCACTGGATCCTTACGAATTGATTTCGAGTCGATCAAGCCTGGAATTCGCCGAGGGTCTTTCCGGACACCTACTGGACCTGTTCCCTTTTCTTGGTGACGTGCGGGTCATGCGGCAATGGGCGGGGCTGTGCGACATGACGCCGGACTTCTCGCCGATCATGGGTACCACCCCGATCCGCGGGTTTTATATCGATGCTGGGTGGGGAACCTGGGGATTCAAGGCGACCCCGATCAGTGGATTCACCATGGCGCACACCATGGCAACCGATCGTGACCACGAATTAATTCGACCGTTCAGCCTTTCGCGGTTCGAGCAGTTCAGACTGGTAGGAGAGAAGGGCGCGGCGTCGGTGGGGCACTGATCGAGTAGGTCAATCGGCTCAGAGCAGACGAAACACATTGATGACACAACCCAGGACCCCTTACGAGATATGAAGAAGCATCATCGCCCGATTCCAACCATGTTGCAGGGATTTGAGTAATGAAGATCATCCACTGCCCGATCAATGGCCCTCGCCCAGCACAGGAGTTCATTTTCGGGGGCGAGTTGCGGCACATGCCCGATCCGGCGACAACCAGTGACGCCGACTGGGGTGGTTACGTGTTCTACCGCCGTGGTGAGCCGGCGATCAAGAAAGAATGGTGGTACCACCTGGCCAGTGGGACCTGGTTCATTGCCGAGCGAGACAACGTTACCGACGAAATTGTTCGAACGTACCTGTACGAACAGGAGACCGCCTGTGAATAGCCGGTTGTCCCCTCAGCCCGGTGAATGGATCGACCGCAGTCAGCCGGTGCACTTTCAGTTCGAGGGCCGGGAGTACAGTGGCTTTCGTGGTGATGTGCTGTCCAGTGCGCTATGGGCAAGTCAGGTACGGATGACCGGCCGCAGCTTCAAGTACCACCGGCCACGTGGTGCCTATAGTTTGGCCAACCACGATGTCAACACCATGGTCGCTGATGCCCGGGGTGCTGGATCCCATCGAACCCACCTGCGTGGGGATGAGCTGGCCCTCGAGGGCCGGCTTGATCTTGGCGCTGTGAATACCTGGGGATCATTGCGGGGCGATCGTTGGCGCATGATCGAGTGGTTTAGCGCTTTCATGCCGGTTGGGTTCTACTACAAGACGTTCTTCCGGCCCCGCTGGATGTTTGGTTTTTACGAGCGACAGATGCGCAAGGTCGCGGGTCTGGGCCGGATCACGCCGGTGGCCCGGACTCCGGTTTCCCCGAAGGATTACGCCTCTTGTGATCTGCTGGTGGTTGGTGCGGGGTTGACGGGTTTGACAGCGGCACTGGTTGCGGCCGATCTGGGAGTAAAGGTAGTCCTGGTCGAGCAGGACCCTCATCTGGGCGGGAGCGGGCTGTGGCAGCATTCGCATGGCGAGGCGGAGAATCTAAGCGAGTTAATTGCAAAGGCACATCTCCATCCGGGGATCGAGGTGCGTGCCGATACCGTGGCTTCGGGCTGGTATACCGACCACTGGGTGGCCCTGGTGGACAAGCGGAAGTTGACCAAGTTGCGGGCCCGGGCGTTTCTGGCTGCGACGGGGGCTATCGACCAGCCGGCCATCTTCGGGAACAATGATCTCCCGGGCGTGATGCTCGGCTCCGCGGCCCAACGGTTGATCCATCTTTATGCGGTCAAGCCTTTTGATCGCTGCGTCGTGCTCGGAGCCAATCGTGATGGTTATCGTGTCGCCCTTGATCTGGCCGAAGCGGGCGTCAAGGTTGCTGCTCTGGTGGATTTGCGCCACGGCGGCGAAACCACGTCGTTGCATGCGGAGGTCGCTCGAGCTCAAATCCCGATTCTTGCTGGCCGGACGGTCTATGAATCACTGCCAAGTCGTGGCAAGACCGGCATCAAAGGTGCACGCGTGTGTGCGATCGATTCCAACGGCGCACCGCTAATGGGCCATTTCGATGAATTTGCCTGCGACGGCATTGCTGTCAGTGTGGGTTGGGCACCGGCGGCGGGGTTGATTTACCAGGCGGGTATCCGCTTTAAGTACGCCGAGGGTGTGGAACAACTGGTGCCCCGGACGGCAGCACCAGGTGTGTTTGCCGCCGGCAGAGTGAATGGCCTGTTTGACCCGGTCCAGAAACATGCTGATGCCCATCGTGCTGCACTGGGAGCGGCAAAATATCTCGGCTGTTACGACGGAGCCATCCCAGACGCCGTGGCTCATGTGGGTCCACCGCCGAGCCATCCATATCCGATCTTTTCCCATTCGGGCAAGAAGAATTTTGTGGATT
>CAUZOD010000235.1:0-5097 GCA_963581115.1 Phycisphaerae bacterium
GCGAATATCTACCTGCATCACGAGCTGGCCCAGACTCCGTTTTTTCCCAGCCACCTGTTTTTCTTCTGTGAACAACCGGCCGACAGAGGAGGGGCCACGCCGGTCTGCCGGTCGGATGAGCTCTGGAGCCGGCTGGAGCAGGCCGAACCGGAATTTGCCGACGCCTGCCGCACAAGGGGACTCTTCTATTCGAACATCATGCCGGCCGATGACGATCCCACGTCGGGGATGGGGCGAAGCTGGCAGAGCACGTTTCGTGTTGAATCACGGGAGGCGGCGGAACAGCGGATGCAACAGCTGGCAGTGGCTTGAGGATGACAGCCTGAGGGCTACCACACCGGTGCTCCCTGCGGTACGGGAGATTGCCCAGGACAGGACATCATTTTTTAACCAGCTGATTGCTGCCTACCAGGGATGGAGTGCCGACGAGATCTCGCCTGACAAATCGATCACTTTTGGAGATGGCTCTCGCCTCGATGCCGACAGTGTACAGACCGCCGTGGAGATTGCCGGCAGCCTGTCCTTTGATATCCCCTGGCAGCAGGGGGACGTGGCGCTGGTGGATAACCACGTCTGCATGCACGGGCGGCGTACTTTCCAGGGGGAACGAAAGATCCTTACCTCGCTGGTCCGCTGATTGACCTACTTCCCGACCGTTTTCATCATTGCCGCCTGGATCCTGGGGACGCGGGCATGCTCGTCCTGGTGCTCGCGGGCGTACTCGATCAGCTACCGCGTCATGTTGCGGGCGATCTCCTGGAGCCCCGGTTTGCCAAACAGGTTTGTCAGTTCGCCGGGATCCTGCTGGATGTCGATCAACCAGGGGTCATCCAGTGCCGAGTAGACTAGCTTGTAACGGGCGCTCACCGCGCAGAGCCAGGGTTGCCCGGGCGTGCTGCGGAGGAAAGAAATGTCGTTCCACGTCTCTTTCTCGATACCTGCCAGCAGCAGTGATACATCCCGGCCGTCAACCTTCTTGTCGTAAGGAACGTCGAGCAACTCTAGCGCAGTGGGGAAGAAGTCGACAGTACCAAGCGCCTCCTTGACCGTGGTCCCTGCCGGGAGCTTGCCAGGACAGGAAACCAGGAAGGGAATGCGGCCGACCCCTCGTAAGGGACTCCCTTGTTCAGCCGCCCATGCTCCCCGCAAAGATCCCCGTAGTCGGAGGTGAAGACGATCATGGTGCGATCGACCAGGTCGTGTTTCCTGAGTTCCTTGAGAATCCGGCCGACGTTGTCATCGATACACTTGACCATCCCGTAGTAGCCAGGCATGATCCGCCTCAGGGCGGCAGCATTGACGTTGGCGTACATCGTGTCGTACGGCGCGCGATCCGTGTTGGGGCCGTGCGGGTCGGGCAGGCTGAGGTAATAGTAGAACGGCTTGTCCTTGTTCGTGTTGATAAATTCAATTGCCTTGCTCGCGAGCCAGTCGGTGGAGAAGGTCTTCTCGTCGGCACCATCGACCGCGTAAGTGGCCTGGCCCTTTTCATTGCGGGCAGCGATCCGTGGGCCCCTGGGAGTATCGTTGAACTTTTTCCAGTGGCCACGGTTGAACATGAAACGGTTATCGGCAAAACCGAACTGGCGATCCGGGGCCCACTGCGGCTTACCTGGTCCATCAAGGTGCCACTTGCCGGCGAACCCGGTGGCGTAACCACGGCGGCGAAGAACCTCTGCAAACGTTACCACCGAGTCGGCCAGCGGGATATTGTTGGTCACCACCGGGGTCTTCTACGGGTAGCGGCCGGAGATGAACGACGCCCGTGAGGGAGAGCAGACCGGGGTGGTCGCATAGAAACTCGTGCAGGTGACTCCTTGCTCGGCAATCCAGTCGATATTCGGCGTGCCAACAATCGTGCCCCCGTAACAGCCCAGCGTCCCGAAGTGATGTTCGTCGGTCTGGATAATGACCAGGTTCAAAGGAGGGTCCTGGGCGCGGACGGTGGAAAAGGCCAACAGCAGGGTTACCAGGGCGAGCGAAAGGGTCTTGTCTTGCATCGAAATACCATCATCCCATGAGAAATGTGTCTCAAGCTTCCATGTTCCTCTTTCACCACCCTGATGAACAGGTCCCTGGATGCGAGATCGCCCACCCGGAGTAACGGCGGATTGTCGTCTTACTTCCGCGTCGGAGTTGTGTCGCGTTGCGACTGTGCTAACATCTAATCTCTAACCTCTAACCCCTGGTGCTCCCATGCCAACGGCCACAGATGTTGATCGTGAGTTCTTTGCCCGGGAACTGGAGTCGTTCCTTCCCGACCGCATCTTTGACGCCCACACGCATCTCTGGCGGCAGGAGTTCATCAACTGGAGCGTCGGCGACATCGCCGCGGACATGGGCCTGGCCGAGTACCGCAAATGCATGCAGGAGATTCACCCGGGGCGACCGACCTCGGCACTCTTCATTCCCTTCGTGACGGCAGAGAACCGTGACAAGTCGCTCGCTGCCAACGAGTGGGTGTCCGAGCAGATTGCCGGGGACAGCAGCTGCCGGGGCCTGTTTTTCGTACGGCCGGAAGATGACCCGGAATGGGTGCGGGAAAACGTCAAGCGGCTCGGGCTGCACGGCCTGAAGTGCTACCACACCATGGCGACGGTCGACCCGACCTGGGAAGCGGACGTGGAAGCCTTCCTGCCTGAACCCCTGGTGAAGGTGGCCGATGAAGAGGGCCTGGTGATCACGCTGCACATGGTCAAGTCTCGCGCGGTGGCAGACCCGGCCAACATCGGTTGGATTCGTCGCACCTGCCGGGCGTACCCGAACATGAAGTTGATCCTGGCTCACTCGGCCCGCGGTTTTCAACCTGCCCATAACCTGGAAGGCCTGCCGCAGCTGGTGGGTCTGGAGAACCTCTATTTTGATACCAGCGTTAACTGTGAACCGATTGCTCACCAGGCGATCATCCGGCTGATGGGACACGACCGGCTGATGTATGGTACCGACCTGCCGGTCAGCCACATGCGGGGCCGCAGCCTGTCGGCGGCTGACAGCTTTCTCTGGATTTACGACCAGCAGCCGGTCTGGGGTGAAAACCACATGCAGGTGGATCCGGTCATGGTGGGACTGGAACACCTCCGCTCGCTGAAGTGGGCCTGCTGGTCGGAGGGACTGACGGACACGCAGGTCGAGGATATTTTCTATAACAATGCGGCACGACTTTTTGAGGTCGAGGGCAGCTGATGCCAGTGGCCAGGGAGTGAATGAAGATGAAAAAGTTAAATTACCTGGTAGTGGGCTTGTTTGTGTGGGCGGGAATCACCGCCACGGCCCCGGGAGAGGAACAGTTGCTATACCTGGCAAGCCAGCAGGACAAGACGATCGTTGTTTCCACGGTGAACCCCGACACGGGTGCCCTGCTGGAGAAACACAAGGTTGAGCTTCCGGGAACCCCCGGTCCGCTTGCCTTTTCACCGGACAAGAAGCTGGTCTATGCCGCCATGACCAACGTGGGGGACGTGCCGGCTTCCTGCCCCTGGAGCTGGCTGTTTTCCAGCAGCAGGCACGACATCAGTAGCGTGACGAGAATTCTCACGGGGATTTCCTTCTGTATCACGGGAAAAGTGCGGTAGAAGTCGCCTGTGAGCGCCTAGCGGCGCGGGCGGCCACGCGGTTCCTCGGGGGTTTGGCCGATCACGATATTGAAGTTTGCCGAGAGCTCGTTGGTCTTTGAGCCCGGGATCGGCTTGAACTCGGCCATCAGCAGCTCGGCCAGCTTGGGATCGCGAAGCCGGTTAATGACCGGGTCGGTCTGGTTCTTGGGCTCTCCCTTGACGTAACACTCGGTGGTTAGCATCCGCTTGCCGCCCTGCAACACCGCCACGTGGATATGAGACGTGCGGGAACCGTACCGAACCGGCTTGATGGTGCGGAAGTAGTACTCGCCGGACGACCCCGTGAGGAAACGGCCAAATCCCTGAAAGTTCTTGTCGATCTTCTCCTGGCCCGGACTCTGCGTGTGGATGTAGATACCGTTGACGTCTGCTTCCCAGATTTCAATCGTCGCGTTGCGGAGTGGTTCGCCCGAGGCGCTGAGGATCTTGCCTCCCAGGTGAACCACCTGGCCGACGGCCGGGGTGATCTTATCGTTCAGGACCAACAGATCGTTATCGGTATCGAGCGGCAGCTTGTCAGGGTAGAACGGCCCCTCGGTCTGGCGGGGGGTGAGCGAGAGTTCCTCGGCATAGACACCAGGGACAGTGAAGGCCGCGGTGGCAAAAGCCATGTTCTGCAGGAATTGACGACGTCCGCTGGAAAAGTGACTGCTCTTCATCGATACTCTCCTGGTCCATTGGGATCTGCTACTGTCTGGCATTATAGGCCGCATCTGTTACCCGGGGTTATCGGCAGGGGAATTTTTCATCTGCAGACAGGGTGCTCTCCGGATGCATGATAGCACATACAATATTGGTTCTTCTATGGACGGAAGAGAGAATACAATTCAAATGGTTCATGGAAAACATCCAGAAAGCTGTTGTTGAACATTGTCCCGATATCGTTCATGCCCACACCCCTTATCGAGTAGGCATTCCTGCAATGAAGGTGGCAAGAATGAATGAAATTCCATTCGTCTACGAGATGAGAGGAATATGGGAAGACACTGCAGTTGCTAATGGAAGATGGGAAAGGTGGGGGCTTGCATATAGACGTTTCAAGAGAATGGAGACCAAGGTGTTACGTTCCGCTGACAAAGTATATTGTATCAGTGAACAATTAAGAAATGATGCGATAAATAGAGGTGTTGACATTAAGAAAATCAGTGTTATCAGGAATGCAGTAAATGAGGATCTATTCTTGGATGAAGATTCTGAGGACAATGAGGTGATAACGGAGATAAGGAAAGAACTGATACTTGAGAAAGGAACTTCGGTGATTGGCTATATCGGTAGCATCCAGCCTCTGGATGGTTTGGATTAACTACCCCCCAGCTTTTGTACCAGGCTGAGTGAGAGAATCGGGGTTAAGTAGTGCGGCTGTGTTCTGGAGGCGCAGGCGTAGCCAAAGCCGGAAGAACACAGCCGTCCGCATACGCGGCGGGGGTCTGGTAGCCCAACGCGGTGTGGATGCGATGGTGGTTGTAATCGAGTCTCCAGCGAT
>CAUZOD010000236.1:0-5052 GCA_963581115.1 Phycisphaerae bacterium
CGGTTTGGCGATCTTGTCTGGGCTCAGTAGCGTTTCCTGGTTGAGAATGATCTTGCGATTGTCGTAAGCGGTGACTTCAACATAATCAACTGTATCACCGCCGACGCGGACCATCACAGGCTTCCCATATCGTCGCTCCAGACCAACCAGCTGAGAACGCTTGCGGTTGAGCAGTTGAAACGCCACGTCGGGGCTGATGGTCAGTTCGACCATTTCTACATTTTCATGGTGCATCACCACTGCAAGGTGGCGCATCACTTCGAGCACTACGGACTCGGCGCTCTTGATGTGACCGGCGCCGGTGCAGTGCCGGCACTGGTTGTAGATCGACCGGGTCAGTGATGGGCGCATACGCTGACGCGTCATTTCTAACATCCCAAACTGACTAATCGGGCCGGTCCGAGTTCGTGCCCGATCCTTCTTGAGGTAGGTGCGGAACATCTGCTCAATCTGCCGTCGGTACTTGGTCTCGCGCATATCGATCAGATCGTTGACGATCAACCCTCCGAGATCACGCAGCCGTAACTGACGGGCGATCTCCTCGACGGCTTCCGTGTTCGTCTGGAACGCGTTGGTTTCGGCATCCTTGGCAGTACGGCTCTTGCCCGAATTGACGTCGATTGCCACTAATGCTTCGGTCTGATCAAAGACGAGTGCTCCACCAGACTTCAGCGGCACCTCCCGGGCATTGATGCTATCGATCTGGGCTTCGACGTGAAACCGGTGGAACAGGGGGACGGGGGCGTTGTAGTAGAACACCTTAGAACGCGATCGCGGATTCACGATCGCCAGGAAATTCCTTGCTCGCTGGGCTGCAGTGGGGTCATCAATCACAATGCGTTCGATTTCCGGAGAAAACACGTCACGAATCGTGCGAATGACCAAATCGGATTCTGCGTAGAGTTCACCCACTGTCGGTGTTTTCTGGCGACGCTGCTCGATGGCCTTCCAGAGTCGGATCAGATAGGCCAAGTCACGTTTGAGTTCGATTTTGGTCTGTCCGATGCCTGCTGTACGCACGATGAAGCCAAAATTTTCCGGTGTAGCAAGCTCCTGAAGAATCTTGCGCATTTCGCGGCGGGCTTCGTCGTCTTCGATCTTGCGCGAGACACCCATACGATCCATGTACGGCATCATGACCAGGAAGCGGCCGGGAATGGACAGGTAACTGGTCAGTGTCGGCCCCTTGGTGCCGATGCCTTCCTTGAGCACCTGGACAAGTACTTCCTGACCTCGACGCATGCATTTCTGGATCAGGGGTCGTTGCGTATGTGGAGTCTTCTTACCGATCTTTTCGAGTTGTTCGCGGTCCTTCGGGCCAAAATACATCGGGTGAAGGTCGGAGATGTGTAGAAACCCATTACGCTCCAGACCGAAATCGACGAACGCTGCCTGAATCGATGGCTCGATATTGGTGACCTTCCCCTTGTAGATGTTGCCGACGTGCGATTCAACCGCGGCTCGCTCTTGGTAAAATTCTTCGAGCCTCGCATCCTCGATGATGGCGATACGACACTCCTCGCCGGGAACGTAATTTATGAGCATTTCAGATTTTGACATAGACCAGGCTTCGGGGGTCAGGGCCTAGACGCGAGACGAAATCCCGTGGGGGGACACTGGCTGCGGCGTGCAACGGCCTGACGGTGCCAGTCGCGATTCACAAGTCAGCGATGAGGCCCAACTCCCAATTCCTGACTCCTTTAAAGCGGCTTGGTCCGGAAGGTGCTCGAGCCAAGTCGTATTCGACGGCGAGCACCCCGCACCTAGATTTTGGGTCCCAGAGGTTCAGTATCCAACGGACCGTCCGTCGAAGACCTCGGGCATTATCTTTCCAACCTCGTCCTTGAGGCAATTGAGCACTTCGCGTTCCGAGTCCAGCGCCCGGACCTTACGGACTACCCGCCGACACTGATCGATACTCACCGAACGGACAATCCGCTTGATCTCGGGAATTGCCGGTGGGCTGATTGAGAGAGTACGTAGCCCCAATCCCAGTAGCAGCATAGTGAACTCCGGCTCACCACCCATTTCGCCGCATAGACTTACGTCCAATTTGGCACCTTGCGCCGCCCTCAGGATCTCCTTCAGGAGCGTCATCAGGGCCGGGTGGGCTGCTGAGTATAGGTTGGCAATCAACTCATTGCTACGATCGACTGCCACCGTATATTGGATTAAATCGTTGGTCCCAATTGAGAAAAAGTCCACCTCACGGGCAAAAGTTCGGCTCTGAATCGCAACAGACGGAACCTCGATCATCATGCCTGTTGGAATATCGCTCCGATATGGGACTGCTTGTTCTTCCAGGTCCTCTTTGACGTCCGAGAGAATCATCCTTGCCTGCCGCAATTCCATGATGTTGCTGATCAAAGGAAACATGATTCGGGCTGGACCAGCCGCGGAAGCTCTCAAGATGGCACGCAACTGTGTCTTGAACAGTGGCAGGTTTTGTAGGCACAGGCGGATCGAGCGGCAGCCCAGGAAGGGGTTGCGCTCTTCGTGCTCCGGGCCAAATGGGCGGAGCGACTCGGAGATCTTGTCCGCACCCAGATCGAGGGTGCGGATTGTCATCGGACGGCCTTTCAAACTCTGGATGGCTTGGAGGTAGGTTTCGTATTGCTCCTGTTCCGATGGCTCTACCTCCGAAGCCAGATAGAGAAACTCGGTCCTATACAGCCCAATCCCCTCAGCACCGTTGGCAATGGCCTCGGGAATCTCACTGGGAAACTCGATGTTCGCCAGCAGCGTGATTTTGGTGCCGTCCTTGGTCACAGCGGGCAGCGACTTTATTTCGCCCAAGGTGTCGGTGAATGCCGCCATTCGCTGTTCTACCTGGCGGTATTCCATGAGCTTGGCGGCATCTGGATTGATAACCACCAGGCCGCGATGACCATCCACGATGAGGCTGTCCCCGGTACGGACCCGAGCAGTGATATCCTCGAGACCAACGATCGCCGGGATACCCAACGCATGGGCCAGAATGGCGGTATGACTGGTTTGTCCACCCGCATCGGTGACTAGGCCTCGGATCTTGGTTCGGTCCAAGGCGGCGGTTTGGGATGGAGTCAGATCGTGGGCGACGACCACGGCTTGATGGTCTAGCGTCCCCAAGTCACTGAAGTCGGTACCAATCAGATGCTTGAGGATACGTTGCTCTAGGTCGAGCACATCAGAGGCGTGTTTGCTCGCTAACGGGTTTTGTCCCCTCCGGAAGGTCTCGTGCAGTTGCTGCATTCTCGAGTAAACAGCGTATTCGGCGGTGACGCACTGACCACGAATGGCTTCGTGGATCGGATCGATGACGTGGGGATCAGTCAACAGGCTGATGTGGGCATCAAAAATCTTGGAGATTGCCACGCCGAAGCTAGACGCGGTCTGGTCGCGCAGTTCCTCTATCTCGGTGATCGACGTGGCCACCGCTTGGTTCAGGCGTTCGATCTCTCCGGTGACAGCAGGGCGGGTGATCGTCCGACGGGCGATCCGCTGCTGATCAGCATCGAGGACGAAGGCTGGGCAAATGGCCACCCCGGGTGAGACCGGAATACCTCGTTTGTGTTGCATCTATACGGGTGTCGGGTGGTATTGTAGTTCTACGGTGGATTGACGGTGGTGGACACATTGGAGTTCGCAGTTGTGCATCGGTGCGGACAGTTTGGTTGGACCGGTTGGGGGCCGCTAGCTTGCAGGAGGCCTAGCACATGGCACTGGTACGTCGGATCCGAAACCCATATAATGATATCGCGCTGGCGCTACCGCTTGGCCACTCGAGCCAGCAATTTGGCCTTGTCGGTCTTTTCCCAAGAGAACCCACCGTCCTTGGTAGGGGTACGGCCAAAGTGCCCATGAGCCGCGGTGCGGGCAAAGATCGGGCGCCGCAACTTAAGGTGGTCGATGATGCCGCTTGGTGTCAGTGGAAAGTGCTCTATTACCAGGTCGGATATATGTTGATCGTCGATTCGGGCAGTGCCAAAGGTGTCAATGTAAACGCTGGTAGGTTCAGGATACCCGATCGCATACGAAAGTTGCACTTCGACTTCGTCGGCCAGATCGGCCGCCACGATGTTCTTGGCAATGTAACGAGCCATGTATGTGGCGGAGCGGTCGACTTTGGACGGATCCTTGCCTGAGAATGCGCCGCCACCGTGGCGTCCACGCCCACCGTAGGTATCGACGATTATCTTGCGTCCAGTCAGACCAACGTCGCCGTGTGGTCCTCCAATCTCAAACTGCCCGGTGGGATTGACGTGTATCGTCGCCCGCTTGGGATCCCATAAATTCTTAGGCATACTCGGTTCGATTACGTGGCGGATTACTTGTTGCTTCAGTTCTGCCTGTTTCCTGCGTCCGTTCCACTCCGGCGTGTGTTGGGTTGAGACCACGACCGTATCGATGCGCACGGGTTTGCCTTGAGTGTTGTACTCGACAGTCACCTGGCTCTTGGCGTCGGGCCGAATGCCCTCAATTTTTCCTTCACGTCGCACCCGTGCGTGTCGGTACATCAGGTCGTGAGCCAAGTCAATCGGCAGCGGCATCAGGCTTGGGGTCTCACGGCATGCAAAGCCGAACATTAGTCCTTGGTCGCCGGCGCCCTGCTCTTTGTGCAGGCCAGCGCCCTCAGATACTCCGATGCTGATGTCTGATGACTGCGAATGCATCATGCGGATGACGCCACAGGTATCGGCATCAAATTTCATACCGAGATCACCAATATAGCCAATCTGGCGCAGTGTTTGGCGGACGGTCTTCTCGGCTTCGTTGAGGGCATCGATTGCTCGCTGATTGTGGACTGTGATTTCGCCTCCAACCATCACGAGGCCTGTAGTGCACATGCATTCACATGCTACGCGGGCGTGTGGATCTGCCTTGATCAGGCTATCAAGGATCGAGTCCGAAACCTGATCTGCAATCTTGTCGGGATGACCCGTGGAGACCGACTCACTGGTAAACAGATAATGACCGGCACGCAGCTTCTTGGGCATGGGCATGAGTTTGCATTCCGTTCAGAACTAATTGTTCGGGGGCGTTGTAGCTGTTGTCACCGATCACCGCAACCGT
>CAUZOD010000237.1:0-5026 GCA_963581115.1 Phycisphaerae bacterium
AACAAGGGGTGGGTCAGGTTTTTCCCGATACTTCTAGGTACGTGGTACGGAACAAACAGGGAGCCCCAACTGAGCATCTCCAGCGTTTTCATGTACACGTCTTTTTCAGTCTTGCCGCCTCCCAGCGCTGTAATATTGGGAGCCAGGTGCAATCCCGGCCCGGTGGCTTCGTCGCTGAAAACTATGTACTTTTCATTCGCGATGCTCCTCGTGAGTACGGGGTGCATACCGACCACGACCCCCCCTTTATCGCGGACTTTGCGGCTGTATTCGATCATCGACGGCTGCGAAAGAAGCAGTACCGACCCCATCTTGCGCGTGAGGGTCTTGGTGTGAAGGTCGATTTCAGCGGAGTGCCCGTCCCAGCGGTCATAAGTCCAGCGGCTGATGTAACCGGCAAAGAACCCGTCCATGAACACCCCATCCATGCCGATCTCATCCATGATGACGTCCACACTTTTCATCATGGCATGGTGGAAGCTGTTGCCCGGAGTGGGATAATAAATCCACCAGGTCCAGCCCTCTGCCTGTCTTGCTTTGCTTATGTACGGTTCGCTAGCTGCCCACACAGCCTGCTTCCCATCGGCCATTATGACCTTCGAATCAGCAAACCGGTCTGGATTGTTCGTGCAGTAGAGGCTGTGAGCAATGTGAAAGATGACCTTGAAGCCGGGGTGTTTCTTGTGGATGACATCCGCCTGTTTCTTGAGTAAGTCCATCTCCCGGGGAAAGTCCATGAACTCGATCCCTTCAATAGACACTTGGGGATCGTCTGGGGGGAAAGAAAGGCAATGGATGATGCCGTACTTGATCCCTTGCTTTGCGATGAAATCTTTGGTGGGCACCTGGCGGCGGGACCTGGGGTTATGTGTGATAAAGCCGAATCCCGCATTGATTGTGCTGATTCGGTTTTCTACTTTCCGGAATGTGTTGATGAAGTCGTAGTAATCGCCTGAGTGAGTAGGGTATACCGCCCACTCCAAGGTGTAGGATTTCCTGGGAGCAAGGGCGAACTTCTCGGTTCCCACACCCGCAGCATCCTGCCACCCGACATAGGGCACAGCCTACACAACGTACACATCGTCTATCGGAATGATTCCTAGTCCAGTGTTTGCATCGGTGAGGAAGGCCGACAGGCTGTAGTGCGGATACGAGAGCATTGCTTGGCGCCCGCGTCTTTCATAGCCGGAGAGCCACGATCTGGTGATCTGTTCAAGTTTGACCGGTGTTTCGTTGTAGATCAGGATTCCTAGATCCTGGTTTGTGGTATTGGTGTATCTATCCTTCACATAGACATGAGTGGAAAAAACTTCTATCTCGCGGTGAATGGTGTAGAAGTCGCCTTCGGCTTCGACCTCGTACCTATTTTCCCCAGTTGCCTGAACGCTAACCTTCCAAGTTTTCTCACCCTTGCGGTGAAGCGTGTCGGTTGCGGTAAGACGGTTGAAGTCCCCATTGGGCCATGAGATCCTAGACTCGAACGGGTAATGCAATTCTTTGATTGTGAGGGAGAATCCACCTCCTTTGCTCAACTTAAATCCAAAGGAGCCCGGTTCACGCTTTGGCGGTAGGGGTGGTGCGACGCTTTCGGTGGGAGAGACGAGAGGTCGTGGTTTCCGCGGGTATGAGAAGGTGAATTCCTCAACCGGGTATGCACCGTGGTCATCAGTTAGGCGCACGCGAACGAGATAGTTGCCATCGCTAAGATTTCTACAAGACAGATTTACCTCCGCCATGCCGATTTCAGACACTTGGCCGAGCACCTGCTGCTCGATAATATCTTCAGGTTTTTCCTTGCGGGATAACGTGACCTCCAATTGTCCCGTGCCTTTGAGAGGCAGCATTTTTTCGTAGTCGGCCTCGACCAAAATTTCTTCGCGGGCCTGGTAGTGGTAGGGAGTGACTTTTACGCGGTTGTGCCAGGTAAGATCAAGGTAATTGCCTTTTTCCGCCTGGAAATGTGCCATTATCTTTTCCTGCGATATGGCGTAGTCATACACCCGTACCTTATCGACCATTCCCTTGAAATTGGGGCTTTGGGGCGAGTCCTTGATGCCGAGGAGAAAGTGTCCGGTAGGTTCGTAGCTCTTGATCTTCGATTCCCGGGTGCCAGCCAGTTGGCCGTTGATCCAGAGGTTCATCTGCTTGCCGTCGAACGTCGCAACCACATGATTCCATTCATGCAGCGTTAGTTTTCCACGAACATTATTCCCTCCACTGCCGATGTACCAGTGCGCCTGATTCCCGTTGTAGTATGTCAGCGCATAGGTTGAGTATGCTTCCCCAAGAAGCATTGCTTCGCCGTGAGCTTTGCGCATTGGCCTGATCCAGGCCTCCACAGTGAGCGGACCGCCGATGCCCAAACCTCGGCTCTCACCGAGGTCAATGTAGTCATCGAAGCCATCCAGACTGATGGCGAACCCATCTCCGTGTTTTGCCCATTGTGCCCCGGAGATTTTTCCATTAAGTCCCCGGCTGTTGGAATCGCTCACCACCTCGCCTTGGCCCTCATCAAAGTTCCACTCGGCCAGTAAACCTGCGGGTTCCGTGGCCCATACGGTACGCGCCATCGCGCAGACGCACATAATGCCGAACAGTAGTCCTGATCTAGACATCCGAAGATCTCCTCATGAATCTTGGTTCCATTGGCTGTGATCGGTTCCTGTCAATGGCAACTATTTTCTGGCTGGTAACAATCCACCACTAGAATCTAAGCCACAAAATTGACCCTCTATCTGACACGCCACAGCTTGGTTCTATTTGTGAGTGCAGAAATCGGCACTGCCATTTCTCTTTTTTCGACCAGTGTGCGTGTCCTGTCACAGGTTTATTTAACCAACCGGACATGGTACATGATGATTGATCGGCCAGGCTGTCTGCCTTGGAGCATGACCGAACCGGCAATACCGCGATGCATAGACACGCTTTGTCCGGTAGGCATGACCTGGTCGACATCCACAACTGCATCGGCGGTCATGCCGTGGCGGGCCAGGTTCATGGTACTGCGGAAAGCCAGTTCATCCGGAGAGGCATTCACGATGAACACTCCCAATTCACCCTCTGGGTTGCGGAATACGCCATTGCGAAGGGCGGGAAATTCACCGCCGGGACGATATTGCATCAGTGGCATCGGTGACGGTTCACTGAATTCCAGAGGGCGCATCAATTGACCGTAGGCGTGGAACATCCTGGTGGTGTCGTTCTTGTAGTATCCCAACACCTGGTTCAGGAATGCGATCATGTGTTTCTGTTTGGGATTGGTCAGCGACAGGGCAGCATCGCGCGGTCGCAGCCGAATCAGGCCGATCTGTGCCCCCTCGGAGAACAGCGCAGCACATTCCATGAAAAATGCATCATCGTCAAATGATTCCTTGAACCGATCATTCCAGCCGGTACCGGTGGATAGGTTCAAACCGTAGCGCTTGACATAGTCTTGGTAGACGGTGGCAAAGAGAGGGGCCCGGTTCTCCGGCCAGAGCGTGACTTGTAAAATCCCATCGATGACATCAATCATATTTTCGGTACTGTTTTCTCCGGTGATGATGGTCTGTGGATCTGCTGCCTTGGCGGCGTTGAAACTGGCCTCGACAGTCTTGTGCATGCCGGTGGTAATGGCATCACCGCCATTGGCCGAGTGGCCGTGTGGCGTCCAATAGCACGGCAGCCCGGCTCCCTGCATCACGTCGAGATAGAATCCGCCTACGCGCTCGCGTTGAACCATCAGTTCACAGGTTTCCCGCATGCGGTTCTTCCACCACTGCGTGCTCGCACAGGCCTGCCAGGTACTCAGAGTAGACCAGGTGCGCTTTACTCCGAACAGATCCCGCACGACATGTGGTCTGGCTTCTCGGGCATAAGGTGCATTTTCATCAGGGCCTTGGTCAATGATTTCCAATGCCACGTACGGGCATACCATGCCGCCTTCATCGCGTAATTTATGAGTTTCTTCGGTAAACGCGGCTAGTGCAGGTATCTTTGGATAGTTCCCAGCGTGATGCGTATGGTTGGGTAGGTTGGCCCAGCGTCCCTGGTCATGCATCCGGTGGCTGCTGAACGGGACCTCATACGAGGTCTTCCCCCGGATAATTTTAGACCAACTGTACCAATTGATCGGCAGCGGCATGTCTGCCCACGCGAGAAATTCTCGGAAGTGTTCCGCCGCGATGCGAGTGTTTTCCGGCAATGAATGAGTGCCCTGAGCCGAATCCCCAATCTGGGTGTAGAACATGAACGGGACTTCCTTGTACCACCTGGGCGAATCCTTGCGAGTGAGGAGCGGCCCCTTGCGGCACCAACTCTGTTCAACGGCCCATGTGCGATAGATCTGGCAGGCGTCATACCAGTCGCCGTTGAACGGCCCGATCACGCAGTCGTAGGGAAGGGAATAGTCTTCTTCTGCAAACGTCATATTCGGTGGGAAATGGGTCGGGTTCCAGGTGATGCGGTCAGGTGTGTTCACGATCTTTATGTGCTTGAAATTTGGCGTTGGATCGTAGGTGGCCATGTAGATGCCATGTCCGCTTTCCCTGTCATACAGGGCCTGGAACTGCATGTTGAAATTGACCGGATAAAAACCACCGCCACCTCGCAGGTAGAAACCGGATTTTGCATTGAAGGGATCTTCGATGTATCCGCCTTTCTCACGGGGGTAGAGATAGACGTTCTGTTTTGCATCGCCGATCGGAGCGAGGTTCAAAATTGGAAAATGAACGCGTTCAAGGCCGAACTTGCGACCTGGATTCTTGATATTGATGCGCCAGTAGGACATCGGATCACCTTGGCGCAGTGTGATGGCGACCTCGACCTCAAGCACCTGTGCGCCATCGCGCACGGGGATCTTGTGCCAATAGAGGTGTAGTGTGGCTCTGTCATTGTTGTCGGTGCGTTTCCAGGAAACGGACTCGGCGGTCTGCGATCCAACGGAAAACGCGTCGGTGGCCATCTCGTCCATGATGCCGAAGAGGCTGGGTTTGTTGTTGTCTCCGCGCTGGTCACGGCCGCTACCTCGCACGTCCGGGGTCATTTG
>CAUZOD010000238.1:0-5025 GCA_963581115.1 Phycisphaerae bacterium
TCTGAATCCGGACTAGTCGAAGCCACACAGATGGTTCGTAACCATCGGTTGTGGGAGGTGTACCTGATCCGTTATGCCGACATCGCACCGAGTCACGTGGACCGAGACGCCGATACGATTGAACACGTGCTCGGCAAGCAGATGGTGGCGGAACTGGAAAGGGTGTTGGCTGATACCGCTGTTGTAGAGCCAGTGCCACGCAGTCCGCACCTGATCAGGCCCCGTTTTGGCTAAACCAGCCGATGCCCCAGTACCAATCGCTATCAAGATATCAACAGACGGACCGGCCCTTGCAATGACCTGGAGTTCATTCGACAGCTGGATTATAGTAATTGGCTTTCTCGCAGCGGCGTCCTGCAGCCTGCCCGGTTGTTATCTTGTGCTGCGTCGAATGAGCCTAATGGGTGATGCGATCTCGCATGCCGTACTCCCGGGGCTGGCGATAGCGTTTCTCCTGACATCCTCTCGAGCCAGTTGGCCGATGTTTCTCGGCGCTGTAGTCACCGGGGTACTCACCGCGGTATTGACGCAGGGGATTCAGCGCCTGGGGCGGGTAGAGGCTACGGCCGCGCTCGGTATCGTGTTTACGACGTTATTTGCGTTGGGACTAATCCTGCTGCGCATGGCTGCGGACAAGGTCGATCTAGACCCGGACTGTGTACTTTACGGTGCCATTGAGCTGACACCGCTGGATGTGGTAAGTATCGGCGGCATTGACCTGCCCCGGGCCGCAATAGTCAATGGGTTGATGCTTGTTCTCAATACCTTATTTATCATTATTTTTTACAAGGAACTGAAAGTCAGTTCTTTTGACCCACAACTAGCCACCACGCTGGGAATCAATGCGGAGCTAATACACCTAATGTTGATGGGCATGGTGGCGGCCACGGTAGTGGCTGCGTTTGAGAGTGTCGGATCGATCCTGGTGATTGCGATGATCGTGGTGCCCGGAGCAGTTGGGTATCTTTTGACCGACCGACTTGGTCTTATGCTGATTCTCAGTGTCGTGGTGGCGGCGGGGTGTGCGGTGCTCGGGTACCTTGGCGCCCGCGCCGCTGACACCGTAACTGCAGGTATGATGGCGGTGGTTGCGGGGGGCATATTCCTCCTTGCGCTATTGGCCAGCCCACGTTATGGCATAATCAGTAGTGCCCTGACCAATCTCCAGTTGTCAGTGCGGATTGCACAACAAGATGCATTGGCAATGCTGTATCGGGTGGAAGAACTGACCCAACGGGGTGCGATGGCCACTGGACACGTGCGTGAAGCACTAAATCTTTCTCCGCTCATGGGATACTTTACACTGGGAGGGTTGCAGCGACGTGGAATGGTAGCCCAACGGGGTGCCGAATACTGGCTGACGAATCTCGGCCGGATTGAAGCTCGTGGCATGGTGCGCACGCACCGCCTTTGGGAAAGCTATCTTGCCCGTGTCTTGGAGATGCCCCTCGACCATGTCCATCTTTCAGCCGAGCGGTTGGAACATGCCACCGATCTCGATCTACAACGCCGGCTCAGTGAGCGTCTCGGATCGCCTGCAACTGATCCGCACGGACAAAAAATTCCTTCCGAAGACTCGTAACTGAACAAATCGCCTGTTCTATCTGCAGACGGTTATCTTACTGTCGCGCAGAGGCCTAAGCTGAGACTAGAAATCGAGCGGGAGGTTTTCATAAAATGGCAGTTTGGCAAGATATTATTTTCTCGTGTGATGTATGTGTGGAGGCAGAATAATTCATCCTCAGCCGACTGTAAGGAGCGATGTGATGGACGAGCAGTTGAATTTTTTGCAGGAAATGGTTATGTCGTGGTGCACGGGGCACTTTCCCTGTCGGAAGTGGCGACAATCAATAACGGGATTGATGCTGACAAGGCCGCACATCCAGAGCATTGGGATCCTGGACTACGTCCGCAAGGGCATGTGGCGATGACCTGTACCGCGCTGGAACTGATACGCAGGACCGAGGTGCTGGATGACATGATTTACCATCCATCGATTGTGCCCTTGGTGCGCCGCATTCTCGGCGAAGGTGTCCAGGTTTCCAACCTAAGTTTTATGAGGCGCGAGCCATGTGCGGTTGAACCAACCGTAGACATCAATGGCGGTGATCCGCTCTGTCTGGAGCAAAAGTGGCACCGTGAATACAGCGGCATTGTGGAAGGTGCTGATAGGAACGAATTTTTCGCCCCTTCGATACAGGTGATCTACTATATGGACGACGTGGATGCCGAATCTCACTGCACGAGTATTATTCCAGAAAGTGTCGAAACCAAGAGGCAGCTGCCGAAGGCAAGGGGAAACTACCACTTCCAATCCACACTGGGATCGCGTCTCACGTCTAAAAGAAATAAGTGGGGCGATGGTGTTATGCGGATCGATGACGCGAAAACTGGGTATATAGACCCGGAGAAGCCAACGTGGCTGAATCCCTTTGGAAGCGAAGATCCTCGTCGGGTCGGCAGGGTCGATCTTCACGCCAAAGCTGCGATGCTGTGGTGTTCAATATAGCCAGCTATCATTGCGGCACCATCCGGCATACGCAACGGATTCGGCGTACCTTGCATCTGATGTATCGGCAACCAGAGCCGGTTCACTCACGTCACGCACGGGATTCGAAGTGGCAGAGTGTGGTGGCCTTTGCTGCCGCGATGCCGAAACGGACAGCCATTGGAAACATGTGAGTCTGGAAGATGCGAGAATTGGTCGAACACTGTATTTAGTAGTTTCAGGCTGCTCTGAAATAAAGCAATTCCCGTCAGATCGACTTTTAAACGGTTGCTGCTGCTATGGTAGCAGCGAGTCTTTGGGTTTCAGTTGGAGCCAAAGGCAAGATCGAGCAGATGCGAGCCATGGTATCATGGCGGCTTCGGAGTGGACCACAGCATGCGCCTGACTATGCCAGGCATTCAACAGCTCGTAGAGTATATGGCCCGCTGCCTGTTAGCCTTTTACATTTGGTCCAGATCACCGACTCGGCAAGGGGCTCTATCAAGCGGAGGATCCCCACTGCACCGATTCCTGACCGCGGGAAGCAAGATTTGTTCGACCGTCGTGCCGCCGAATTGAGAGCAGAGCAACTGATCAGCCTGGTCGACACGTTTGATTAGCATGGCCCATCGCTGAATCCAAGAAAATAAAGGTTTCAATTATGCCCGATTTCAAAGCCACCCTTTTTGCCCAGAATCTAGCAGATATCATCAGTTACTTGAAATATATTTCTTGCTCTCTCGAGCACAATCTAGAGTTCATTAAATAAGCCGACCTGATATTCTTCCCTGACTTGAAAATGGCGAGAAATTTTTTCTGGATGGCGCTACGGGATAAGAACTTCAGCGGCGGGGCGTCAACGTTTCGAGGGGCGTCAAGGAAGATGGTAATTTTGGCGCATGGTAGGCGACGGTCCTCGGCGAGGCGCCAGAGATCATTCGATCAGTCCACTAGGATTACTTGCGCATCGGCTGCGACATCATCCAACCAATAGTTTCTGGACGAATCCGACCCGAATGGAAATGGCAGGTCTCGCAAAAAAATGGGAGGAATACACCCGGATTTTCGCAGAGATTGCTATCGAAGCGAGGAATCGTCTGCGACCGGAATCATACGTCGCTGGCAGCATCGCCCCTGCTCTTAAAGGGGAGACTCCAGGTGGTAGAGGGCCAGGCCATGGCCCTTGCAGAGTCCGGCGTGGATATCATTCTTCTGGAATATTTCGGCGGATTAGATGAATGTGTTAATGGCATAAAGGAATCTTCCGGATGCGGCCTGCCTGTTTTTCTTGGAACGAAGCACGTCCGTACCGATGGAACACTTTACACCGAAGAAAGTGCAGAAACCCTTGCTCTTGGCCTTGAGGACCTGAAAGTTGATGCCATTCTTGCCATGTGCAGCGAACCCGAAGGAATATCAGCATTTCTTCCAAACCTCAGACAGGCTTTTCACGGTGCAGTTGGTGCCTATGCGAATATCGGCTACCGTCGGAGCGGTGACAATCCAGACTACCCAAACCGGCAATGGCATGTCATTGAGAATGAATAATACCCTCCCAACCGCTACTCTGAATTTTCAGAACAATGGTTGGAGATGGGTGCCCAGATTATTGGCGGATGTTGCGCCACCACTCCTGAGCACATCAAAGCAATACAACCTCTCGTTCAAGCCTGATCCGAATTTGGCCCGTTGCGGAATGCCGGCGGGCAAAACTGTGAATGTCGAAACAATTGCTTGGAGGGCACCTATAAACACCCACACTGAAACACAAAATATATTGTGCCACTCAAAGGTTCGCTATCCGCGTGCGGTGCGACCATGTCTCGGTCAAACCGCCTATCTGCTGATGAGCTGGAAGCCTTATGGAAAATCATAGAAAATTGTTTTGATCTTTTGATTCGTGACGAGGCCTTGTTCGCATTTCCAGCGTGAACTGTTTGTTCTTCAACAAAGTTCCCACTACTGATTCAGCGTATTAGGCCGCCTGGGAAATTCGACAAATACTTTCAGAGCGCCTTCCCGTCGACCGCCAAAGATATCAAAAGCATTTTGGATGTTGGAAAGTGGGAAATGATGGGTGATCAATGGTCTTACGTTGATTCTCCCTTGGGCGATCCATTGCATGGCCAGAGGAAAATCATGGGTGAAGCTCGGTTCAATACTGGTCAGAAGCGACAGGTTCTTGCGTTGAAGCTTATGCCAGTTGAAGTTGGGGATTCGTTCTTGAGGGAGTCCGAACAACAGGATCCGGCCATGTGCGCGACTTAGGTCTAATGCGGTGTGAAATGCACTATCGTCATCCAACTGGTTAACCGCCAAGATGACAAGATCTGCCAGTGCGCCGTTGGTGGCTTGGTAAAGAGCATCGACTGGATCCTGGGCCTTGGCATCAATGATATCCGTAGCACCCATCCGAGCGCTGACAGCAAGTCGATCGGGAAGCCGATCAATAGCAATAACTCTTCTTGCGCCAGCGCCCGATAGTGCAGAGCAAAAGAGCTGTCCGATTGGCCCTTGGCCTATAATTGCAATATTCA
>CAUZOD010000239.1:0-4992 GCA_963581115.1 Phycisphaerae bacterium
GTTTCGCGCATTTTCAACAATGCGGCGTCCGAATGGCAGTCCGGGGTTCTACATCCTTCAGCCTTCGGACGCCTATCAGTGCTATGCACTAGTCCAAGCCATGGCCGAGTACGATGGCCCGTGCTATTTGCGAACGCTCCGACCCGAAACGGAGTTCCTCTATAGCGAGAAGGATCTGTTCCGCCTCGGTGGCCATGAAGTACTCACCTCCGGGCGTGACCTGCTGATCATAGCCGCTGGGTACATGGTGCACGAAGCGAACAAGGCACTACAACGACTGGATGATGAAGGCATCGACGCAACGCTCGTGGACCTATATTCGATTCCATTTGACACCGAGGCAATCCTGGATCTGGCAAATCAGAATAATGGAATGGTGCTGACTCTGGAAGATAATTATGGTGGCGGGCTCGGCAGTGCCATCGCTGATGCCGCTGCGGCCGATGGTGGTGGGTTTACGGTCACACAGATGCACGTGCGCCGCCTGCCGAAGAGCGGGCTATCTCCAGACGATCTGATGCACTACTGTGGCTTGAGCACTGAGCATATCGTGGCTCAGGCCATGGCAATGCTACAGTTGTCGGTTTCCTAAAAGGGCTTGCAAACCGACCGGCATTAAATTCTGAACTTCAGGACCGGCAACCCGTGCTGTTGCCGACAAACCTACTCTCAACCAACTAGCTGAGGTATGCTGGCGGAGTGCTCGACCAGTTTCTAAGTCTGATGCAGCATGGCGGATGGGTCATGTGGCCCCTGACAGGGTTGAGTGTGATCGCAGTGATGCTCTCGTTTGAACGGATGTGGTTCTTTGTTCACACGAATCATCCCGGCCGACAG
Source organism: Phycisphaerae bacterium (assembly GCA_963581115.1). GTDB lineage: Bacteria > Planctomycetota > Phycisphaerae > Phycisphaerales > Phycisphaeraceae > CAUZOD01. The sequence goes on from CAUZOD010000239.1 coordinate 838, forward strand.
GCGTGGGTGATCCAGATATCTGGTTTGGTCCAAACCGGCCAATGGCAACAGGCCCAGGAACTAGCCAAGATTGATTCAAGCGTATACGGAATGATGCTACGCCGGCTTCTTAACGAAGCTATTCGACCAACTGATGCGATGGCAGTGGCTGCGATTAACGAGCAGCATAGCCGGTTAGAGCGTTTCATGTCAGTGTTGTCAACCATTATCACCGCAGCCCCAATGCTCGGAATCCTGGGTACCGTGCTTGGGATCATCTCCAGTTTTGAAGTTCTCGCCGAACAAACCGCTGCTACTGATCCACGCTCAGTCAGCCAGGGGATCGCCGAGGCCTTGGTTACGACGGCATTGGGACTGATGATCTCGCTGTTGACGCTCTTCCCGTACAACGTCTACCGCGGTCAAATCGACCGCACTCTAAGCCGTCTTGAAGCCCTAGCTGGCATAGTAGTTGGATCCGAATCTAAGGTGAAGGCAGACTTACTTTCGGCATCTTTGCACTTTGAACAGACTGACGGCCAGAACTGATCGCGGTTGTTTCGCCCGATAATCCGGAGATCGGGCGATGAAGATGGCCCCAGAAGCGAGCAAAACGGCTTTGGATGTGCCGAGTGCTATATTGCTAAATTCTCTGTCGAAGCGAGGCACCAAAACCACCGATACCGAATCTTGCCATGCTGAGTCCTGAGATTGCCCGGATTCGTTCGTTTAAGGTGATCCCCGCGCTGCCGACGCCGCTGCAGCCGCTAATGGACATCGCCTACAACCTCTGGTGGACTTGGCATCCCGAAGCGGTCGAATTATTTGTGCGCCTGGACCGGACCCTCTGGCACGAAACCAACCATAATCCAGTCAAGTTGTTGGGGACCGTGTCACAGCAGCAACTGGATACCTTTGCCAAAGACGAGAACTTTCTCAACTGCTTAAACCGGGTTTGTGCCAATCTGCAGCGCCACCTAAATCGGGTGCCGTGGCTGGCGACGACCGACCACGATCCAGGGCCATGGAGCGTAGGGTATTTCTGCGCTGAGTTCGGCTTGACCGAGTGTCTGCCGATCTACTCCGGTGGGCTCGGGTGTCTGGCCGGCGACCATCTGAAGGCGGCTGGTGAAACTGGTTTGCCCATGGTCGGGGTCGGCTTGTTGTATCGCCACGGGTACTTCCAACAGTATCTCAACACCGATGGTTGGCAACAGGAGTACATGCCGGATCTGGATTTTGAGAATTTGCCGATTCATCGCGTGCGAGGGAAAGATCGTCGCCAGATCCGCGTAAGTCTTCAAATGGCCAATCGAACGGTGCATATCGCTCTGTGGCGCGTCATTGTCGGACGGATTTCACTGTACTTGCTCGATACCAATCTTCCCGACAACGATGAGCAGGACCGAAGCATTACGGGCCAGCTGTACGGCGGCGATATGGAACTGCGTATCAAGCAGGAAATCGTCCTTGGGATCGGCGGCGTACGAGCTCTAGAAGCAATAGGAATCCGGCCCGACGTCTGCCACATGAACGAAGGGCACTCAGCCTTTTTGGCGTTGGAACGTATCCGGCGCCTGATTGACGAATTTGATTTGAGTTTTGATGAAGCCCGAGAGCAAGCGGCAGCGTCCCACGTATTTACTACCCACACACCGGTGCCGGCGGGAATTGATCGTTTCCCCCCGGACATGGTCCAGCAGTACTTCAAGAACTATGTCGGCTTACTTCGCCTCGACATGGAAGGTCTACTTGCACTGGGCCGAGAGAACGTATCCAACCGTGCCGAGTTCTTCTCGATGGCAGTACTCGCGATTCGCACTTGTAGTGGTGCCAACGGTGTCAGTCGACTGCATGGGCGTATCAGTCGGAAAATGTGGCACCAGATCTGGCCCAACCTCCCCGAACATGAAGTGCCGGTCGTGCATGTGACCAATGGGGTTCATGCTCGCAGTTGGCTTTCCGGTGACCTGATGCACCTGTTGGATCGCTATTTGGGCAATCATTGGCAAACCAATCCCATGGACCATGAAGTCTGGGCCGCAGTCAATGAGGTGCCGGACGAAGAACTTTGGCGTGTTCATGAACGGCGTCGCCAACGCCTGATCGCCTGGTCACGTCGCCAACTGCGTCGGCAGTTGGAGAACCGTGGCAGCAATGAACTAGATATTCGTGCCGCATGCGATAACCTGAGTCCCTCGGCCCTGACGATCGGTTTTGCCAGGAGATTTGCAACTTACAAGCGTGGCACCCTGTTCCTGCGCGATCCGCAGCGCCTACACCGCATGCTGATGGACTCGCAGCGCCCGGTGCAGTTCCTGGTTGCAGGCAAGTCCCACCCCGCAGATGGTGGCGGAAAAGATCTAATACGCCAGATTGCGCGATTTGCACATGAGTGTGAGGCGGGATACAAGATTGTTTTTCTTGAGAACTACGATATCCATGTAGCCCGCTATCTGGTACAGGGATGTGATGTGTGGCTGAACAATCCTCGTCGTGGGATGGAAGCTTCTGGCACCAGCGGCATGAAAGCGGCGATCAATGGTGTGCTGAACTGCTCGATCCGTGATGGCTGGTGGGACGAAATTTACGATACCGCGGTTGGCTGGTCCATTGGCCGCGGGGAAGAGTATGCCACCCATGAAATGGCCGATGACCTGGAATCCAAGGCATTATACGAACTGCTTGAAAACCAGATCCTGCCACTTTTCTACCAGCGTGATGGCCACGGTGTACCGCGGCAATGGGTCGCGCGGATGAAACGTTGCATTTCCGTGCTCGCCCCACTCTACAACACCAATCGCATGGTGCAGGAATATACCGAGAGGCTGTATCTGCCGGCGTTGCATCGTGCTCGGTTGCTTCGACAAGATCGGTTGAAAGGATCGATTGAACTGGCTCACTGCAAAGATCGATTACGCCGAGCTTGGCCAAAACTTTCCATCGAGCAGGTATCTGAGCCGCCGGAGTCTCCCATCGGTGTGAATGAAACGGTTCTGGTCACTGTGGTGGTTCACTTAGGTGAACTAGCGGCCGACGAGGTGCAGGTACAGATTTACAGCGGGTCGGTGGACAATGACGGCGGACTGATCGATGGCCAGTCGAGTGATCTGATCCACCGCGAAGATCTAGGAGAAGGCCGACATCGATTTCAGGGATCGGTGCAGTCCATTGCTAGCGGCCGCCACGGCTATGCTGTGCGGATTGTGCCCGGCGGAGAAATCTTCGACCAGATCTGTGAGCCGGGCCTCATCCTTTGGGAGGGCGTCCCAAGCCACCTGCCCGGCGGCAATCCGACCCGGCAAGACGATATGGCTGATCCTGTGACCGCTGAGTCCGAATAGATCCAATCCCGCAGGATCGCTGCTCCGAGGGTGCCCCGGCGGGAGGAACTAGGCCGGATTGACTTTACCTTTCAAGCCAGGAGCTGTTGTTATGTCACTAGGTTTCTGGGATGAGTGTGTCGCACCTGCTCGGATACAGGCGGGGATTCCGGATCCCGGGAGCAAGCGGCCAACCATCAGGCGTGGGGCCGAGGGTCGAGCCTTGGGACAGTTCTGCAGGCCAAGCAGCCGCCCCGGGAAGTAGAATCATGCAGGTGCACGAATTCGAATTGCTAGAAACGATCTATCGAGCCAATAATGCTCTGCCGGGGCGTGTCTTGATTCCACCCGGAGACGACTTGGGCGCCGTCGCAATAGGGGATCAACTACTGCTGATGGGGGTTGACCAGGTAGCCGATGGAGTGCATTTCGACTTGGCGAATACATCCGTGGAGAAAGTTGGTCACAAGGCCATTGCTCGCAGTCTTTCCGATGTAGCTGCGATGGCTGCCCGGCCGATCGGATTGGTTGCTGGCGCCATGCTTCCCCGAGGCTTCGATACAGATCATGCCGAGCGACTGTTCGAAGCGATGCGCCGAACGGCTGCAAACCACGATTGCCCATTAGTTGGTGGCGACCTATCCATCTGGGACCGGCCACTGGTGCTCAGTGTTACCGTGTTTGCCGAACCCGGCGGTATTGATCCGGTTCTGCGGGCCGGAGCCCGCCGTGGCGATGCTATTTACGTAACGGGTCAACTCGGTGGCAGTGTTACCAGCGGATACCATCTGGAATTTGAACCACGTATCACTCTAGCCCGCCAACTTGCACGGGACCCGAATACACGTCCACA
>CAUZOD010000240.1:0-4958 GCA_963581115.1 Phycisphaerae bacterium
AACCGCTGGCCCGATCGGTTCCAGATGGCTCAGAACTGGGTGTGGGCTCAGCATCATCACCAGGCAGAAGCAGATCAACTAGGCGTTCAGTCGCCGCGTGCTCGGCCTTTTCCCTCACGAGCACCGCCTGCTCGGCACGAACAATGCCCACCGCGTTATCCAGTAGATCCCGGATCATGGACTCGACATCACGGCCGTGGTAGCCGACCTCGGTGAACTTCGATGCCTCGACTTTGATAAATGGTGCAGCGGTGAGCTTGGCCAACCGCCGAGCGATCTCCGTTTTCCCCACGCCGGTGGGTCCGATCATGATGATGTTCTTGGGATAGACCTCGGAGGCTTGATCTGGCTCGAGCTGACGGCGGCGCCACCGGTTGCGGATGGCGACCGCAACCGCACGCTTGGCCAGCGTCTGGCCGATGATGTACCGGTCGAGCGATGCAACGATCTGGCGTGGGGTCATGCTAGCCATAAGGCCGATATCGTAGCCGCATTTAAGCCTAGAGGGGCGCCAAGCCGGGAGTGAGGAGGAATTGGAGCCGGAATATACAAGCTAAACCGCCTAACAGAGTCTGTCGATGGTTATGGATAGTTTCGTGCGAAGGGTATATGCCCTCTCTGCGGGGTGGCCGGCCCAGGTGGGTCGGCAGTATGGAGGTGGCAGGTAGGCATGGCGTTTTGGTTCAATAAGCAAAGACACTCGCCGATCGCGATCGACTTCGGAGCCGACAGCCTGAAGTTACTGCAGATCGTCCCCACCAACCCCCCGCAGTTAGTCGCAGCAGGTGCCGCAACGGTGCCCGAGCAGGCTCGCACGAATTCTGGGCGGCGATACACCTTCTTGGCTGAGGCAATGAAGAATCTTCTTGCCGCACAGCCGTTCAAGGGCCGTCAGGCGATGCTGTCGATCCCGGCATTTCAAACGCTGGTCCAACATCTGGAGATCGCTGCGAGTCCGCACGAAAACCTTGAGGCCCAAATTGGCCTGCACCTTCAGCAGCGACTAAACGTAGACCCCAGCCGTACGGTAGTACGCCACTACCCGGTAACCCAAGTCGTGCGTGAAGGTGGAACCCGACAGGAACTGATCTGCCTGGCCGCTTCTCGCGAATCGGTTATGCGCTACATTGATCTGGCACGTCGCTGCAAACTCGACATCGTTGGGATGCACGGCGAGCCGTTGTGCCTGTTGAAGTCTTTCGGCCACATGCAAGCAGGCGGCAGTGAATCAAGCGGTGCCGTTTGCTATATCGATATTGGCTCTGCCACCACCAAAGTAGTAATCGCCCACGGCAGAAAAATGGTTTTCTCCAAGCTGATCCACGCCGCAGGCGACCAAATGACTCGTCATTACGCCACACAGAAACAGGTCGGCTTCATGGAAGCCCGCTCGGCGCGAATCTCGCATGCGATGGGCATTGAGACTCCAGCCTTGGCATCGGTAAGCGCAGGTGTCGAAACGATGCCCGCTCTAATCCCTGCCCACGACCCGTCGGCGTCGGAGGCCACAAGCAGGGCGTGGCAAGCAACGGAGAATCGCGACGAAACACTCGAGTGCCTCATCGATGAATTGCAGCTTTGCTTGCGATATTACAGCAACCTGTTCCCACAGCAGGAAGTCACTAAGCTTGTCTTTCTGGGCGGGGAATCGATGCACAAAGAGATCTGTCAGTCTATTGCCCGCACCGTGCACATCGCGGCACAGCTTGGTGATCCATTTGCGAGACTGATGCGCATCGGAAAATCGAAGCGGCCGACTGGCGTGAACCTTGAGCACCCCCAGCCAGGCTGGGCCGTGCCGATGGGACTCTGTATCAGAGAGGCCAATCTGTGATTTATTGGGAACCAACTGTGGAGGTCAAGCATCAATAACATATTTTCTGATGCCTGACTACTGGAGCACATCATGACCAATAACATGAGTTTTCTACCCGAAGATTATCTTCAGCAGCGCATTGCGCGCCGAACGAATGTCATTTGCTTAACACTTTTCGTTGTGGTGATGGGTGGCGTGATCGCAGCATGGTTCGTGACCGACCGTCAACGCCAGGAGATACAGATCCTGCAGGACAAGGCCAACGGGGACTTCGAAGAAGCTGCCCGTCGCCTAGATCAGCTGGAGCAGCTCCAAACGCAGAAGGACATCATGATGCGCAAGGTAGACGTGACCTCAATTCTGGTTGAAAAGGTGCCGCGCAGCCTGCTTTTGGCCGAGTTGATCAATCACATGCCCCCGGCTCTGAGCTTACTCGAGCTGGAACTGAAAACCACGGTGTTACGAAAGCCGAGGGGACGGACCTCCATGGAAAAAGCTAGGCGTAGGGCAGCCGAAAAGAAGAATAACGAAACAAGCGTACCCAAGACTGAACTGGGCTTGAGCCTGATTGGTCTCGCACCCACGGATGAAGAGGTTGCGGAATTCATGGGTTCACTCAACACCCACAAGCTGTTCAATAGCATCACTCTCCAGTACAGCGAACAGACCAAGATCGATGACCGGATGATGCGTAAGTTTCGATTGCACATGACCGTCAACCAAAATATCGACCCCCAGAGGATTGAGGCAACTTGGGTGCGCCGAAACCTGAACAATAATCCCATGAGTGACCAGATTTTCATTGATAAGGCCGGGCCGATCGTGCTCCCGAAATCCAACGCACCGACCGAACCCAACACCCAGTAGAAGGAACAATTCCCCATGCGATTTGGATTACGCGAGTTCTTATTTGTCCTGTTGCTGCTGGCGATGCCAGTTGCAGCATACTTCTTCGTCTTTCAGCCTCGCAATGCCCAGATTGCCGACGCTCGCTCAGAAGTTCAGCAGAAACAGGCAAAGCTAAAACAACTTGAGACAGCCACGCAAGACATAACCGATCTCGGCAACCAGATCGACAAGCTTGAAAATGCGATTGCCTTGATCGAGCAGAAACTGCCCGCACATCAGGAGGTGGATGTAGTCCTGTCTGAAGTGTGGAAGTTGGCATCGATACACAACCTCACGCCGAAAAGTGTTCGGACGGACAAGATCCAGTCAAAACGACAGTATTCAGCGTTACCGATCAAGATGAAGATCATCGGTGACTTCGACGGCTTTTATGAATTCCTATTGGAACTGGAGAAAATGCCGCGGATCACACGTCTGCCGATGATGAAACTCCAGAAGAAAGGTGATATCGAGGGGCACATGCATGCCGAGGTAGTATTGACAATTTTCTTTGAAGGATCAGACCGGAGCAGTGGTGCCCGCCGGGCGCAAGGGTAATAACCCATGGTCGTGGGCAGAGAATGCGTCCGGGGTATTGAAACGGGTTGCCTTGACAAGAGCACGACGCCACTGTCAACCAGATTCTCCCGGGTGAACAGAGCCATTGCATGAACCGTACGGAAGGGAGCAAGTTATGAGCCAATTGCCGACAACTGACATTCAGACTCAGCCAGATGGAGCAATGCCCCCCGGCAACTCTCAAGCCACCGTACCACTGATGACGGGCCTGGGGGACCCCGGGGCTTCCGAGGAATTCAGTGAAACCGACAACTGGATGGGCAACGACACCGCCAATACCAACAAGCTGTTGGGGCAAAGCATGATCTTGATCACTGTTGTCGCCGTAATCGCCGCCGGCTCGCTTTATGCCATGCGATTGAGCCAGGACAACATGGCCACCGGCCAGGCCACCAAGGATGCTGAAAGTAAGATCGCAGACTTTCTGGCTAAGAGGGACCTCCTCCACTCCTCGGATCCGAGGAACCCAGAGAATGTCGAGAAGCTACTCCACGACACCGACGAAATCATTGATTCGATCAGTGTTGGTACAGCCATTCAGCAAGTTCCAGTCGAGTTCGTCAAGAAAAACCCCTTCACCATTCTGGTGATGCCGCAGGTAAGCGAGGAACTGAATCCGGATGCAGTCCTGCGCAAGGCAATGAAAAATCTCCAGGCCGAACTCTCAAGGTTCGAGTTGCAAACTGTGATGGGTGGTGCCCGCAATGTCGCCATTATCAACGGTGATTTCTATCAGGAAGGTGATGCGATTGGCTCCTTCACTATCCAGAGTATCTCACCGGATCACCAAGCCATCGAGTTAATGGCCGAAGGCCATCTCTTTGAGTTAAACCTTGAGTAGAGCAGTCAGCCTATTGACCACTCCTAGGGGAACCAATTTATGGTGTTTGAAGAAAATTTCGGGTCTGGCGCATCACTCTACCGTTCCAGTGAACCGCTCAGCGACCTGTGGGCTCCTGAAGATGAGGGGACCAATCTGCCGGCCCAGGACCTAGGACAACTGCTGTTGGACGCGCAGGTAATCGACGCATCACAACTCAGTTCTGCCCGCAAGGTACACGCCAAAACTCCAGGGAAATCGCTGTCTGAAGTGTTTTTCGACATGGGCGTTGATGAGCATCGCCTGCAATTGGTAGTGGCCCGGCTCGCCGCCATGGCGTTTGAAACGATCGATCTGGAAAAAGTTGAGGCCGTCCGCCAAATTGAGCAACTAGGCATCGAGTTCTGCCAACACCACCGGGTGCTTCCATTGCGCCAAGCAGGTTCACGCCTGCTGGTTGGCGTGACTGATCCGGACAATTTGATGATCATCGATGAAATCCGCCATAAGCTTGGAATGTCGGTCAAGCCGACGATGGTCTGCCGCAGCGACATTATCGCATATATTGAACGGTATAAAGAGCAGAACTCGGTCAATGGTGAGGTTGGAGTCGATCAGATCATCGGCGACATCGAGGCGGATGAGATTGAGCTGGTGAAGACCGAGGAGGAAGATCTGGACCTTGAAAAGATGGCTGGGGAGTCACCGGTCATCCGCTTCGTGAACTACCTGATCTTCAATGCAGTCAAGGATGGTGCATCAGACATCCACATCGAACCACAGGAACAGAAACTCCAAGTTCGTTATCGCATCGACGGCGTGCTATTTGACTCCATGAACCCACCCCGGCATCTG
>CAUZOD010000241.1:0-4928 GCA_963581115.1 Phycisphaerae bacterium
CGGTGCCCTGGATCCGGCAACCATGGTGGATCTGGTGCAGCGCAATGTTCGTATTAAAGCGGCGGTGGTCAGTGAAGATCAGACCGAAGCAGGGGTTCGGGCGCACCTGAATTTCGGACACACGTTTGCACACGCGATCGAGGCTACAGTTGGTTACGGGAAGGTGCTGCATGGTGAGGCGGTATCACTGGGCATGGTGGCAGCTACGGCATTGTCAGTACGGATAGGACAGTGTCAGCCGCAGGTGCTTGAGCAGTTGACTCGGTTACTGGAGACGCTTAACCTGCCAATGGTCTGGCCGAATCTTCCGGCAACCAAAACCTTGCTCGCCGCAATGAAGCGCGACAAAAAAGTCCAGGATAATCGGCTGCGACTGGTATTGCCGTGTTGCATTGGCGAGGTGACGATTGTGGCCGATGTTGACGATGGGCAGGTTGCCGAGGCATGGGATCGGATCAGGCTATGATCGTTTTCTTCAGGAGGTATCGGATGTGGAATTACCTGATTAGTTGCGGTGTCAGGGGATAATAGTACCGTTCTCTGCCATTAGGTTTGACTGTCGGAATGATGACGAAGATCAGAGTGACGAATCCGATTACTAGAAATGTCATCCGAAGATCGTGACTGGTACAGTGATCTGGCAGGTAAGTGCCTTTTTACCCTAATTGTCAACAACTTCTTGATCATCCTGCTTGATCAGCCAGATGATCAAGAGCCCGGCCATGTTGTCGAAGGGGTTGATGTATCCGATTAAGGCAGAGTAGGTGGCACAGCATGCTGGCGGCACATGTCATGGAGGATGGCTTAGAGGCAGATCTAGATGATTCACGTAGTTGGGTGATAGCCATCTCGCCAGCAACCACACCTGCAGTCTCCCCTTCGCGCTGGTAGCGTCAAGGCGTACCATGGAGCGATGGTCCAAGTCCGCCGATCCCAGCAGATCGCCCGTATCGAGATGACTCCTCTGATCGATGTAATTTTTCTCTTGCTGACATTTTTCATCTATAGCCTGATCATGATGCGGCCGTTTGACGTATTGCCGGTAACCATGGCCACGGTGGAGACGGGTCGTCAGGCGGAAAAGACACAGGTCGTCGCTATTACGATAGATCGATCGGGATCCGTATATTTCAATCGCCAGCGGGTTACCGACCTCGCAATTGAGGTTAGATTACGCCAACTCACAGAGCAATCACCCCCACCACGGATCATCGTGGCAATGGAGGCAGATCTGGCATCATCGCGCGAGGTAGTTGATCGTGGACCACTATTACTGGAGTTGATCCAGAGATTGTATCGGGCCGGTATTTCCGACTATGCCTTCGCCGGTCCGTCAGTGGAGCCGACCCATTCGATCGAACCGCCTGTCCATACCAGGGACTGATCTTGCCATGGTGTATGACCGAGATTTTCAAGCCCCGCTGATCGTCGGCGCCATCGTGTCGTTTCTGTTTCACTTGATTGCATTGCCGATCTGGATGGTTGCGGTCGGTATGCCTGCGTCCCATCGGCGAGTGCGGGTGGCACAGTTAGATCAGCACATACTCCAGCCAGAGCGGGTACATCTTGGGGAGGCCCAGCCGCGCATCGCGACTGTGGCTTGGATTCCTGCTCAGGATGTACGTCATTTGTTGGGACCACAGTCAGTGACCAAACAGCCATCGTTGCAGGAGCAAGTGGATCCGGTTGCTGACGCACCGGTGCCGGATGATCCAACCTTACGGGCGGTCAATGCCCCGGACCTTGACGTGGCGCCGCTCCCTGCAACTGCGGTTGCCGAGGTGTCGGGCCAAACCACCCAGCAGACTGAGAGCAACCCTTTTGTCGATCGTGAGGTGGCCCAGAGTTCACCAGTCGCCGCCTCGGTGGCGAACCCAACCACAGCACCCCGCGCCGAGCATACCGTGACCCCGACTTCTCTTAGCGCCGATGATCTGCAGGTGCAGCCCGGTCGAGTACTAGCCGGAGCAGGGATCGAGATTGCCACTGCGCGGCCCGCGGTCGGTGCCATTTCCCGGCTGATGGCTGTCGGTGGCGGTCTTCGGAACGTCTCAGTTGAGATCAAATTCAATCGGGACGGCAAGGTAGACCGGGCAAGGTTGCTTGGATCGACCGGCGTGGAATCGATTGATTCAGCGGTATTGGCCAGCCTGTACAGCTGGCAGGCCAAGGGCAAGCGTTTGGCCTTGGCCGAACCTCACATTACGATCACGATCGATTATCGATTTGCCCGCTCAAATCAATCTGCCAAGAGTCGCGGCAAGAAGTAGTACCACTTATTGGTGGTTGTTACGGCTACGCGGCCATGCGAGGTTGCGGCAGCGTATTGATTTGGGCAATCACGGTCGACCGGTTATCGCCCATTTCCCATTCTGTCTGCCACGCGTGCGCTGCCGCCGCGTGGGGCCATAACGAACAAATTATTGTGCGGTTCATCGGTTTAGTTGCGAGTTGCCGCAGTACCCGCAGTCCCTGGCGGATTAGGCCATGATGGCGCTGTGCTGCGGTTGCGCATACCACTATGCCCGCCCAGGCCTCGGTGGCGGTGGGAGCCTGACGAGTGACTCTGCGCCACGACCGGATCGCGTCATCGAAGTAACCGCCATGCATCTGTATCAGGGCCAATTGTTTCCAAGTCGCGGTCGGGTTGCAGTTGCTTAGATAGATGGCTTGGCGCAGGAAATCGATGGCCGTTTTGTACTCGCCCCGAGCATCGGCAATGCGGGCCGCCAAGATCCATATCCGGCCGTCTTGCGGGTGGCGTTGTTGCAGAGCTGCGTAGATCGTGTTGGTGTGGGCATCCTGCAGTCGATATCCGGCGCAGGCCGCGGCCGCAAGACGGGTCAGATCAAGTCCCACCAGTTGGCAGGTCGTGTTTGCAGGCACCGTGCAGAGCGGTTCTTGTGTCGTGCTAGCGGTGCAGAGGCTATGGCGTAGCCACCGAAGTCGCGGATCTTCGTTCAGATCATTGGTTCCTAGAACCATAAGTGCTTGGTGCGGCTGGTTACGACGCGCCAGGAGCGATGCGAGCAGGATTCTCGCGGTTGCGGGGCAGTCGTGATGCCGTACCCATTGGCGCAGTTCAAATTCTGCATCGGCGAGGTTGCCTCGTATGCACATCTGTGCCAGTTTTTGGAGTCGCAGATCCACCGTAGCACTATATCGGCGGTAGTGGATGTGAGGTTGATGCCGGATCACAAATCACGATGGGTCTCAGCACGGCACTGGCACGTATGGAGGTGTGTTGACGTGGAATCCGGCAGCCGGTCGCTATCTGGCCACATTAAGTGTTACCAGATGGTTGCGATGGATGACCTCCGAGTATGCAGGCCGTCCGAGAATCTTCTCAAACTGGCTGGAACGCTTGCCCATGATCAACCGCAATTCATCGGCTGAGTAGTTGGACAGACCACGGGCAATTTCTCGGCCTTGGTGGTCACGGATCGTGAGAATGTCACCACGATTAAATCTGCCGGTGATTTCATGGATGCCGCTGGCGAGCAGGCTTTTGCCGCGTCCCAACAAGGCACTTGCAGCGCCCTGATCAACGCTGAGAGTGCCCGCGGGTCGGGCGGTTAAGCCAATCCACCGCTGCCGGGCATCGAGCTTGCGATGCGCAGGAGCGAAAACGGTTCCCACAGGATTGGCTTCAAGGATCTTTGTGAGCACATTGGATTCACGGCCCGAGGCGATCACTGCAATTTCACCAGCTTCGGTCACCAATCGTGCGGCCTCCAGTTTTGATTGAATTCCGCCGCTACCCCATTGATTCTGCGCGGGGTTGTCGCGGCGGAGCCGCCCGATGTGATCGAGCACGTTGTCTACCTGATCAATTACCTTGCCAGATGCATCTAGCAGGCCATCCACGACGGTCAGCAGGATCAGAGCGTCGGCACGCAAGGCATTGCACGTCAACGCTGCGAGCAGATCGTTGTCTCCGAAGCGGATCTCGTCTACTGCTACGGTGTCGTTCTCGTTGAGAACGGGCACGCAGCCCATATCATGCAACTTAGTTACGCAGTTGCGGATGTTCAGAAACCTCACCCGGTCATCGAAATCACTTCGGGTCAGCAGCACCTGACCGACTCCCAGGCCATGCTTGGCGAACGCATCATGCATATGGTTGATCAGGCGCCGTTGACCCACTGCTGCCACCGCCTGTTGTTGGGCGACATCTGTTGGCCGACTCTTTAGCCCCAGTTCGGCACAGCCGCAGCCGATCGCTCCGCTAGAGACGAGGGTGATGTGGTAACCGCTTTGATGGAGCGAGGCGATCTGCTTCGTGAGTCGCGCGATGTACGCTGTGTCCACGCCGGGCCGGGTCGCGCGGGGCTGGGTTAGCAGTTGGGTGCCGACCTTGACGACCACGTGCTTGGCCGTGGCTAGAACAGTCTGTCGTAGATTGGTGGAAGACATCTCAGTCGGGCTGCATGCGGTGGAGAAGTTTCATCAGTAGATCGGCATGTTTCTGGGTACTGCCCTGGTGGGCAAGAATAACCTCGCGGCCACGTTTTGCCAGTGCGGCAGCACGTTCACGGTCCTGCAGCATCTGGCCCGCGACTCGGCCCGGTTCGCTGGTTACCATGATCCCATCGTGTTTCAGCAGTGCGGCCATGACCTGGGCAAAATCGCTATATTGCGGGCCGATGATTGTCGGCTTGTTCAGGGCGATCGGTTCGGTCATGTCCGAACCATAGAGTCTCCCGAAGCTGCGCCCGACGATGACCACATCTGCCAGGGCGTATGCCTTGCGTAGTTCGCCAATGGTGTCCAGAAGGAAGATCCTTCTTTCGCCGGGTTGCCGTGGAGGTTTCGGATCGGATCGTCGGATGGCCTGGGGCGCGTACCGGATCACCTGATCGAACCACTCTGGTTTGCGCGGCGCGATCAACAACTGGGCCTGGGGTGGACAGGTGTCAATCAGTAAC
>CAUZOD010000242.1:0-4848 GCA_963581115.1 Phycisphaerae bacterium
CAATATCATTATGCCGTGGGCGCAACCGGAGTATATCATCGTTCATTTCCAAGTCTTTGGTCTTGGGGACATAATGGTGTTTGGCCTGCCCGGGGTTTATCGGCGGTCAAAAGGCATTCCGGGTGTCCAAACCGTATCATAGAGCCGCACCCATCCACATTTGAACTAGTGGACACACTCTTATGCAATTCGGTCTTACAAACTATTCAATCCTGTTTGTGTACTTGGGCTTGATGATCGCAGTTGGGGCTTGGTGGTCGCGCCGGCAGAAAACCACGGAGGACTATTTTCTTGCGGGCAGGCGCATGCCCTGGATTGTGGTATCGATGAGCACGTTCGTATCACTGACCAGTGCCATTTCGTATTTGGGTGTACCTCGTACCTCGTACGAGGAAAATATCTCAATGATCGTCGGTTATGTGAGTTCACCGATCGTCGCGGTGATCTTGATCGCGGTGTTCATGCCATTCTACTTTCGGTTGCGTGTCACGACGTCTTATGAATATATCGATAGGCGATTTGGTCAAACAGCCCGATTCGTCATCGCCGGATTATGGCTGTTGTCTCGGCTGGGCTGGTTGGGTACGGTCATATTTGCACCTTCGTTGGCACTGAGTGTGGTGACGGGCATGCCACTGTGGACGACAATCATTCTCATCGGTACCCTGGCCACCATTTACACAACGCTGGGCGGCCTGTCTGCAGTTATTTGGACTGATATGGTGCAGTTTATCATTCTGGCCGGCGGTGCAGTTTGGGTGGCAATCACGCTGATCCAATCCGTCCCTGACGGAGTGACGGGAATCTGGCAGATTGCCGAACAAGGTGGGCGAACCAGCGGATTCCACTGGGGGATCACCCTGTCAAAGATGAGCGCCAGTACTGCGGTGATCGCGATGTTCCTGGCTGGCTTGCACGACTTTGGCACGGATCAGATCACGGTGCAGAGGCTGCTTTCCGTTCCGAGATTCCGGGATGTGGTCAAAGCGATACTGGCCAATGCGGCAATGACAATGCTGATCATGAGCCTGCTGCTCTTCATCGGAATTGGCCTATTCGCCTATTACAAGACATTCCCCGGCCTCCTGGATCCTGCTATGAAGCAAGACAGGATCCTGCCTTTTTACATCATGCAGGCGTTACCCGTCGGGATATCGGGGCTGTTGGTGACCGCAATCTTTGCAGCTGCAATGTCAAGCATGGACTCGGGTATTCATTCTCTGTCTACGGTGGTGGTCCATGATTTTGTGCGTCCCTTACGGGGCAGGTCGCACAACGATCACGACGATCACATCGATCTGGTCCTGGCCCGCGTGTTGGTGGTGGTGCTGGGTGTCTTGGCAACGGTCGTTGCATTCTGGGTGAGCAGTTTTGAACACGTCCTCGATGCAGCAGCCACTATTTTGGGCCTGTTCAATGCACCTATCCTGGCACTGTTCATGCTGGGGATGTTCACGAGGCGGGGCCTTTTTTACGGTTGGATCATCGGGGTCTTTCCAGCGATGATAGGCCTGCTGACAATCCTGCAGATCGAAAAAGCGCGAGGGGAGGTCCTGCTGCACTGGTACTATCGTTTCCCCTTCTCTTTTGTCACGTGTATTACGATCGGCTACGTGGCAAGCCGGTGCTTCAAGGGACCGCTCAGTGATCATCGGGACCTGACAATCTGGCGTTACCGTAACGTTTCGCCAGCCAGGCCTTGACGGAAAATTCATACTTCAGTCGGAGCCGCAGCAGCTTGCTGGTGCGGTATCCCATCAGGTGACGGAGGAAGCGATCGCGGTGATTAGCTGAGAACTCGTATTCCTTCAGGATGGGCAGACACGCGTCGACACCAATAAAGGGTGCGGTACGGTAGGTGAAGTGGATCAAGTCGAACCATGCCATCTTCGTGCCCCGCAGATCCCAAGGGAAGTCGATTGCGCGTGGGACATCGATTACGTGAAAGGCCACCGGCCCACCCGGTGGTTCCGACACGACAATGTTGTTCGGTGTGAGCGTGCCGTGGTAGACGCCCGCTGTATGCATACGCCGGATCGTCTGAAACAGTGCGGTCAGGTTGGGGCGGGGTTCTACATCCTTGAAATCTCGGAGGAAATCGGCCATTTTGCGTGAGTAGGGCACTTCCCTTGTCCCCAGTACTTCATACCGGCCATGCTCGGGGCTCACACCACAGGCGAAAAGCATCGGTTCGGAGCATGGAACCCCGGCCTGGTGTAATATGTTCAGTCGGTCGTATTCTCTTTCCGCACGAAATCGTAGCGCTTTGGATTTCCACCATGTGGGCAGTTTGCGGTGGCGGTACATCTTGAAGAACATCCGGACGCCTGATGCAACTTCATCCGACCATACAAATGTATGGTGGACTTTCTTCATGAATTCGTCGGGGAGGCGTAGTTCCCAGAGAGCACCGGTGCGGAGGTCCGGATTTAGAGCGCGAACGGATTTAATGACAGGTCGGATGGTGTGTTCGATCATTACGTGTGCCTCGGGCGATACGGCGGAGACCTCCAAACAGCCTAACACAAATAGCCATAGTCAAGGCGGCTGCCGATCATGCGGATCTTACACCTTCTGAGCAATAACAAGTGGACCGAACGAGCCGAGCCGGTCGTTAATCTTGTTGGTGCGCAGGCAGGCCTGGGCTGCACCACGACCTTCGTGTGTGGACGGTGGACGCTTGATTTCAGCAGTGAGCATTCAGTGGCCCAGCGGGCTCGGAGTCGAGGGCTGGACACGGTGGTGCTTGAGATGAATAAGCACTTTCGGCTTGGGGGAGCTCGTCACGACATCCCGCGTCTGCGCCAGCTAGTCCGTGAGAAGCAGGTTGACATCATGCATGTCCATATGGACAACGCCCATCTGCTCGCGGCATTGGCTCTGCGCGGACAGAAACGGCCACCAATCATCATTCGTAGCAGCTATGAAGTTGCGGGACCCGCCCGCGGAATCCGCTCATCTTTCCTGAACCGTTGCCGAGTAGCGGGAATGATCGTCATTGGAGCTCAAGCACACAGGACCGTTCAGAAGCGGTTTGGCTTGAGTCCCCAACAGGTCGTGGCGATTGAGCCCGGCATCGACGTTGATTTCTTTGATCCAGACCGTGCTGCACCAAACGTTCGGATAGAGCATAGTTTTGAGCCGTACCACTTTGTGGTAGGGGTGGTCAGCCGGATCAGGCCGGATCGCCGTCTAGACATTCCGATCGATGCGGTGCATGCCCTGTCTGAGCGGGTGCCTAATTTGCGTCTCTTGGTGATTGGGCGAGGCGAGAGCGTTTCGCAGGTGCAGAAGCGAATTGGATCACTCGGCCTGAATGGCAAGGTAGTTTTGGCCGGCTATCGATCGGGGGAGGACTTGGTGTCGGCGTTCCGAGCCATGGATGTCTTGGCCTATCCTGTTCCGGGTACGGACCAGTCATGTCGGACCATCCGTGAAGCCATGGCTGCTGGGGTTCCGGTGATCGGTTCCCGCACCGGTTTCGTGCCGTCTTTGGTTGATGACGGGGTAACGGGGCAGTTGGTTGAGCAGTCGGCATCTGGATTTTCCAAAGCGATTGAGCGACTGCATGATGACCGGGATCAACTCTTGCAGATGCGATCACGCTGTCTTAGAGAGGCTCGGCAGCGGTTCTCGCTAGAGCTACAGGCCCATCGCACGATTGATTTCTATAAGAGCATGTTGGCGTGACCTTCAGGTCGGATGCAAGCGGGTTAGAGAGGTGCTCCATATTTTTGGTTATCGATTCCATGCCGGTCGCGGCTACGGCGCCACAGTGCCCGGGTGTAATCCTCGATTTCGGTGGCCCAACGCCGCTGGGTGGATCGGGACGACAGCCTTCGCTTATGCAGGTAATGTTGCAGAAAACGTACTCGCGTTGCCACGCTCATGACCACGGTACTGTTGAGTCGAGCCAGGTCGCGGACCGCCCACCGGCGGGGAATACGGCCCAGCCAGAATCCCTCGTGCAGGTCGACAAGGTAGATCTGTACCGGGCCGTTATCGGGGATCTTGCAGACAATGTTGCCGCCATGCAGGTCGCGATGATAGAAGCCGGCGTTGTGCATCTGCGCAACCTGATGGGCGAGAGTATTCATCAGGGGCTTGGTCTTGGCATCGCGGGCACGTTCGCTCATATAGGTGCCAAGTGAGATGAGCGGCCAGATAGCTTCCATCACGAGAATGCTGCTGCGGAGGGGTCTCCAGCGCCGTGGCGTGCCCACGGCCAGTGGGATAGCAGTGGGCAGATTGAGTGTCCGTAAAGCGAGCGTGTTGCGCCATTCCGTCAGGGCCTTACTGGGACGCAGCAGGTTCTTGAGCACAGCTGTGGCGCCCCGCGGTTCATGAATTTTCACGAAGATGGCCCGGTGCCCGTTCCAGGCCTGTTCGGCAATGAAGCTGCACCGGTCCTGCTTGTGCTTGAGCAAGTGACTTCCGGGGGGAGGGCATAATTTCTTCTGGCTGACGGTAAGCAAGGTTGGAAAGCTGTCCAGGAACAACTCGTGGACCGTCCATCGGAGTCCGTTGGTGGTCCGCCGCTGGAATGAGTCCGAAGAGTCAATCATTTGCAGGTGCAATAGACAGGGCTGGCGCCCAGGTGGAGGCACGAACCATCCGCGGCTACGGGTGTGCCTGTGGCGTCGAGGATCTGCTTAAAAGCGAATGGAAGTTCGGCTCGGCCTTCGTTGGGATAAGCATAGGCCAAGGCCACCCGTTCTCCAGACGGTTTTTCGAAGACTAGTGAGTGGATGCCCGGGTTGGTGGACGGCTTTCCAATAAATCGACTGTCGGCCAGCTTCTGGAGGAAGTATCGTAGTGCCTGGTAACCTGGGCGAGGACGCCATCGAT
>CAUZOD010000243.1:0-4828 GCA_963581115.1 Phycisphaerae bacterium
TACGGATGAAGCGATCGAAGCTGCCCACTTCTGGGCGCGGCTGAGTCACGAGAAGGTGATCCGGGATGGGAAGCTGGTCTGTCGAGGTGTGTATCAAACTTCGAACGAGGGGGGCGGGGATGTCATCCATTTCGGCATGTCTTTCAGATACCTGGAGGATCGCTTCCTGGGTAAAGCCGTGGATCAGACCTTTGGTTTCGGTCCTTTACCGGCGGGCCCGACAGGGTTGCAGCGGAGCCAGTTCAATGCGCGGATGGTGGGGATATTTGCAGGTCTGGAAAACGATGATCGGCGCCGCGAGGCGGCGTGGCAGTATATCCAGTTTTTCGATGGTCCCGAGGCTCGCAAGATTCGCGTGGAGAAACTGGTTGAAGCGGGCCTGGGTACCCTCATACCGAGCAAGCTCCTGGTGAACCATAACCAGGATGGTCGCTACGACAGTATCATCCGTCGCATCTCGCCAGACCTTGAGCGGACTCACCAAATTGCAGCTTCCGGCGGCGTTCCCGAGCCGTACGGTAAGAACTGCCAGTACGTTTACGACGAGATGCGTTTTCCCTTGATGGCGATTGCCAGTAACGAGGAAATTCGCGCCGCCATTGACGCAGGAGATAAGGCGGGTGCCAAGGCAATCATCAAGGGGATCATGGAACGTGGCACCAAGCGGATTAATGAGAAGATGCTGGGCAACCTGTCACCTCAGCAAGCCAGGCAGCGTAACATCATCGCGTGGATTGTGATTGCGGTCGTGCTGGTCAGCTTTGCGGTCGTGATGCGGATGGTGTTCAAGGCCTTCACACCAGAGCACCATCGGGAACTGGCCGGCTGGCAGTTCAGTAAATACTGGAAAGCGTATCTGCTTGCCGCACCGGCCTTGCTGTTGATTGGGATTTGGATGTACTGGCCTATGCTCAAGGGCACGGTCATTGCGTTTCAGGACTACAGCGTCATGGGCGATAGCCAGTGGAGCGGGACTGAAAACTTCTCCGCGGTGTTGTTCGACAGAGAGTTCTGGATGTCGTTGTGGGTCTCGGTCCTGTACGCACTACTGTTCATGTTGTTTGGATTCTGCACGCCAATTATCCTGGCGTTTTTGCTGAGCGAAGTGCCACGCGGAAAAACCTTCTTTCGCACGATCTATTATCTGCCCGCTGTGCTCAGCGGGCTGGTTGTCATCATCATGTGGAAGAACTTTTACACCCCCGATGGAATGGTGAACCAGGTGCTCAACGGCTTGGTGCGGGCACTTAATCTGCTGCCCGGGATTCATTTCGGTTTCTTCCACGAAGATTGGCTGTCCAACCCCACGTGGGCACTGTTCTTCTGCCTGATCCCCACCATTTGGGCCGGCATGGGGCCGGGGTGTTTGATTTACATGGCAGCGCTGAAGACCATTCCCGAGGAACTCTACGAAGCAGCCGACATCGACGGCGCGGGGATCCGCCAGAAAATCTTCTCCATTTCGATACCGATGATCAAAATCCTGGTGATGATCAACTTTACCGGCGCGATGATCGGTGCGATCCGTGGCTCGGGAGGCTACATTCTGGCCATGACCGGCGGGGGGCCTTACACCGAGACGGGAGGGGCAACCGAAGTGATTGGTCTGAGGCTGTTCTATACCACGTTCGGGCATCTGAAGTTTGGCGAGGGCGCAGCGATGGCGTGGATTATTGGCGCAATGCTGATTGGCTTTACGGTCTTTCAGCTCAAACGCCTCAGCAATGTCGAGTTCCGTATCGCGGGAACCAGTTGATATGCCGGTAATCAGTAAGGTTGGACAGAAAGACTCGCGCGTAGTATGCGTGGTCATGTTGATCTACGCCGTGCTGGTGATCGGGTCGGTCAGCATGATCTACCCGTTGATGCTGATGCTTTCCGGGTCGGTCAAGAGCAAGGCCGACTTCTACCAGATAACGCCGATCCCGCGTTACTTCTTCGATGACGACGTCCTGTGGGCCAAGTACCTCGAGTCGAAGTACACCGATCAATTCGAAGCGGAAAAGGCACTGTTCGAGCCGATTGGGTATTGGCACAAGGTTCGTCCGCCTGTGATCGATTCCCAGCAAGAAGAACTCGCACAGCAGTTTATCGCCTTCCGGGCCGAGACAGACTGGTCGCTGGACTGGTATCGGTGCGGGCACCTGTTACTGGGGCAAAATGAACGAAAGTGTCTCCAGCTCCTGAAAGAACGGTACGAGGACGTCGTTACCTACTCCGACGCAGTGGGGGTTCGTTTCCAGAGTTGGTCACAAGTACAGACCCCCCAAACCCCATTCGAAGCAAGGTATTACTTATTTCCGCAGGGCGTCATCTATTTACTGCTGGACGAAGTCAAACAGTCCTCCCCGGCTGCGGACCGCTTCGTGGTGAACCTCGATGGTGTGTTCTGGAACAGCTACCTCAGGCCACGTTGGGCGACGGTCGAGAAATACAATGAAACCCATGACACCGACTATGACAATTACCAGCAAGTCCTGCTAAGTCGCACGGCCCCAAAGTCGGGCCAGGCACGTGACGATTGGGAGGATTTTGTCCGTAACGAGTTGAACCTGGCCTATATCCGCATCGATCCTGCCCTTGAACCTGCCGTCAGGGGATTTCTTGACTTACGCTACGCAGGGGACATTGGTGAGCTTAACCGGCAGTGGCAAACCACGTACGCGAGTTTCGATGAGGTACCGTTGATGAAGAGGATTCGCGGCACGCCGCGCGTCTATTTGGACTACGCCCATTTTGTCACCAACAAGAATCGGTGCCCGCTCGAGGCCCTGTCGGTCTACGGGATACGCCAGGGTTTTGAAGAATTTCTGGCCAGCAAAAGAGGGGTCCCGCAAAGCCAGGTGCCGCACTTGGCGCTACCGATCATCGCGGCGGACCGAGCTGACTTCGCACAGCAAACCGGTGCCTTGCGGTCGGAGTTCATCAAGCGCAACTACATCAAGGTACTCGACTACATCCTGCTGCATGGCAATGGCGTCCGCAACACGATCATCTACTGCGGACTGATGATCCTGGTCACACTCCTGGTCAATCCTCTGGCCGCCTATGCCTTAAGTCGCTACAAGCCGCCAAGCAGCTACAAGGTGCTGTTGTTTTGCATGCTTACGATGGCCTTTCCGGCCGAAGTGACGATGATTCCGGCATTCCTGCTGTTGAAGCGGTTCCCGCTGATCGGGCTGGTGGTGGCGGCGGTTGTGGGCTTTTCGGCAGCCTGGTTGGTGGGTCGGCTACGACCTGGATTAGGCGAGGCGACCAGGGGTATCCTGGGTGGGCTTGTTGGGATTGTTGTTGGTTTCTACATGATGCCTCGACTCTTTGGTGAAGGTAGCGCCCATGTGAGCCTGCTGAACACCTTCTGGGCGCTGGTTCTTCCGGCCGCAGCCAACGGGTTTAGTATCTTCCTGCTCAAGGGATTTTTTGACTCCTTGCCGCAGGAACTTTACGAGGCGGCCGACATCGACGGCGCCGGCGAGTGGACCAAGTTCTGGACAATCACGATGAGCCTTTCCAAGCCGATCCTGGCCGTGCTAGCCCTGGCCGCGTTCACCGCTGCATACAGTGAGTTCATGATGGCGCTGGTCATCATCCCCGACCCGGAAATGTGGACGCTCATGGTGTGGCTGTTCCAACTTCAGAGCATTGCCGAACCCTACGTTGTCAACGCCAGCATCGTCATCGCCGCGATCCCGACTTTCCTGGTCTTCCTGTGCTGCCAGAACATCATCATGAGGGGGATTGCGGTCCCCGTGGAGAAGTAACCCAGAACGGCTGCGTCCACGCGAACTTTTCACCGGTGCCCCAACACTCGAACCGTACGTACCCCGCGTCGGCTGGGACCTCGACCTCAATGTGGGGTCCATCGGCTACCTTTAGGCGTTGACCATGCTGCATGATCGCAACAACCCGCTGGGCATCGGCGGTCTCTAGCTGCACGTGCGTACCCTCGACCCGAATGCCAGTGATCGACACGCCCGTCGACGCGTAGAAACGGCCCTGCCGCAGTGCATCGACAATGCCCGCGGGTGTGCGCTCTGCCGCCCACACGACATTCCAGCCGAGTTCTACGTCACCGGTTGTCGCGTGGCTGTCATCATTGGCAAAGCCCCACAACTTTCGCCCTTCCGACAGCAACAGGTCCCACTTGTTGGTTGCATAGGGGCTGCCGTTGAGTCGACCAATCACCCCGTTGTAGATTTCCAGACCGCAGAACCCGCTCCACTTTCGCAGGTTCTCGAGTGAGCAGTGGTTGAAGTCGGCCTCCCCGCGGGGATACGACCAATTCGGGTGGCATGCAACCACGATGCCGTCGCCCTGTTGGGCGACGGCATCGAGGCATCGCTGCCGGTCGTCGCTCGGATCGACTCGCCGCCCGGCGGCGATGTGCAGCATGTGGGGACCGTTCGCAGTGATCTCGTTGCCCGGAATCAAGACCAGATCGCCCTGGGCGACCTCGCGCAGCTCTTGGGCAGAAGTGAAAATGTCGTGATCCGACAGCATGAGGAAATCGTATCCCCGCCGGACGTAATCGGTGACGACCTCCGGCCGCGAGCGGTCACCGTCGCTGTGGGTCGTGTGGGCGTGCAGGTTGCCCCGCAAGGGTTGAATCTGGTCAATGTTGGCGTAGGGGTGTTCAAGGGTTGCCATCTGTGTGGAACCTTTGCTATGGGTAGAACGCGAATCGATTCGAAGGGAGCGAGGATTATAGCGGATTGGTTTTGCTTCCCATAGCGGAACCGGTTTGCCTGGCGAGCCGGGGGGTTTTGCAGATGGGCCAAGCACCCTACGCGCCGCGACTTGTTGATCGACTATTCGATAAACCAACTCG
>CAUZOD010000244.1:0-4804 GCA_963581115.1 Phycisphaerae bacterium
TCAAGGATGCAGTTGCTCAGTCCAGGGAAGCTGGTCCAGACCAGGGGCATAACGGTACTGCGGATGCCCGGTGACTCGTCGTACCAGACTCCTATCTGGGGCACGCCAATTTTAAGCGGCTTGGGTGGCGCGGTCTTGGCGTCGGCCTCTTTTTGGCCCCACTCGGAGTTCTTCCACAGTTTCCGGCTTTCGGCTTTGGGCATCGGTTGCAACTCGTCCTTGGTGCTGCCAGGCAGGAAGCCATCGGGATATTTTTCATCGACCCATTCCAACGCCTGCGGGAAGTCCTTGCGTACCTTGGCAAGGAGCAGGTCTGGGTCATTCGGGAGCAAGTAGAACTTGAAATGATGCTGCCGTTCCAGGGGCGGCGCGTCTTGCGGTGTCCAGGTCGTGGGGCTGATGCGGTGATGCAGGCAGGTGCGCCACGCTTGCGTGATATCGGAGGCGTCGGCTCCCGCATAAGCGGCCAAGTACTTGCCATCCTGAGAGACGGTGCCGATGACCGGAACGGTGTAGGCAGTGGTGCTGCCTACATACCAGCCGCGCCCCGGGTAAATCGGTTTGCGCACCGGCTTGCCGCCGGTGCGATTCTCATAGGTGTATACCTGAATAAAGGGAGGGTTATTGCGCGGGGCGTCCGGCGAAAAGGGACCGAGCAGGCTGCGGTCGATATCAAGTAAGAACTCCCGGCCATGTTTGGTGAAGAAGAAAGTGCGGCCGATGAAATCGGCATAGGGGTTCGGAAAGGCTCCGAAACATTCATCGGAACGCAAGAGGCGGAAGCAAATATTCGGACTCGGCAACTTCTCAGGTACTTGTGCATCAGGATAGCCGTGCCGATCAAGCTCCATGCTCAAACGAATGTCTATTTCCCCCGGCATCAGTTCCAACTCGGTGATAACGAGCAGGTGTGGAGCTTTGTTCCACCGGTGACGCATCCGATAGTGGGTGGGGCTGACCGGATAGAAGTCTTCAGCGGTGAGGTGGCTGTGTTCGTAAGTGCCGATATCGAAGACCGCATTCTTAATGCCGGGGAATTGCGCCCAGACGAGCGGGACCATATGACCTGATGGAGGGCGGTACTCATACCAGAGTCCGAGTTGCGGGAGCGAAACTCCGAGTTCCTCGGTGGCGGCCTCGATCTTTGCGTTCAAGGCGTCGTATTCGGCCTTTGCTGCGGTGGTAAGCGGTTTGGGCGTGATCGTTACATTTTCCTGCGTGATTCCCCAAACCTTACTGCCGGCGTAGGCGATGATTATTGCGTACAGATCAAGTGTCTGTCCGGCAGAGGGGACATTAGCGAAGTGTGCCTGGGCGGTGAATCCCTTGTTGGCACCATGTTTTATTGGATACATCAGCCGCTTTTTATATGCACGGATAGTGCCGTTGCTATCCTTCAACATGAACTGCACCATGTTGTCGGTGAAGTCTTGTCCAGTACCGGTGTAGCGGAGGGTGAAGAAGCCCGGGTGGACATCGTAAAGGAGCTCAAGCTTCTCACTTCGCAACGCCGTGCCAGTCGGCTGTAGCGGGGTGATGATACGATTAAAACGCTCGTGGCGGGCACCAACCTCAGCAGCGCTCAGCGCCCGGGAGTAAAGCTCGATCTCATCGGCACGGCTGATGGGATTGCGATCGCCAATGATCCGTCCGAAGAAGAGGCGCTCGCCCCGATAGTCCCAGTTGCTCGCAAAAGCGCCGCCACTAGCACGGTCAACGGCCTTGCCGTCCAGGTAGAGAACAACCTTGCCCGCTTCCCGGACGACCGCTAGGTGGTGCCATAAAGTATCTTTGCAGGATGTACTTAGTACGCCGGTCTCTTTACCATCGCTACAGCGAAACCGCAGCTTGGAATTGAGGTCATCATATTCGAGTACCCAACCAGCGGCGTG
This sequence comes from Phycisphaerae bacterium, assembly GCA_963581115.1. GTDB lineage: Bacteria > Planctomycetota > Phycisphaerae > Phycisphaerales > Phycisphaeraceae > CAUZOD01. Next base: position 1,893 of record CAUZOD010000244.1, read on the forward strand.
CGGGGCGATCTCCTTCTTGCCCATGAATACCCCGGTGTCGGGGTTGTCGAGTTTGTACCAGAGCACCAGCGAGAAATCATCGGTACCAAATTGGTGATCGGCATTGCCGCCACCGAGCGACGCACAGGCGTTGGTATGGGGCAATACGATACATCTTCCGGAACCAAATTCCTCTAGCCGGGCACCATAAAGTCCGCCGTGTTTCCCACGAGGGCTGAGGTCGAAGGGATAATCTTCTTTGCCGTCGAAATTGAAGTAGAACCGGATTGCCGGATCGTTGAGATTAGGAACCTCTGAATCAGCTCCATGTGCCATCGCTGCTACCGCAGCAACGATCATAAGAACAAACATCGCCCAGGAACATAAAGGCTTGCGCCAACGAGTCATTCCCTCTTTCGCCTCAGAGTTGTGAAATGATCTTTGAGTCATGTTATCCCACCATTTTCTATTTGAACTCGCCCCGACTATGCCGTGAGGCTATTTGTGACCCAGTATATATCTCGCTCTAAGAATCCGGTAGGCTTTCGGGATGGGGAGATCCCAAAATCAGGTCGATTGACAGCGTTAGCCATTGTGAGTGTAGAAAAAAAAGGCAGCCCTATGGGCCGCCTTTTTTTAAGAGTTACCCGATCGATAGTCCTAGACCACCTACCGTTTCTGTCGTTTCCCGTACCATAATCCCAGCAACCCGGTACCAGTTAGGAGTAACGTGGCCGGTTCGGGGACTATTGCCGTGGTCACCTTGCCGAAGTTTTGTTGCACTGAAATCAGGTCGGCGCCGGTGACCAGGCCATCATTGTTGGCATCGCCTTGAAGTGGGACGGAGCCCGTATTGCCAAAGCTTTGTTGCACTGAGATCAAATCAGCGCCGGTGACCAGGCCGTCCTTGTTCGCATCGCCCAGTAGGGGAGCGGGCTCTGCGCCACAATCATCGAGACTACCGTCGATGACAATACAGATATCATCGATCAGATATGAAGCCATTTTCCATCCGGTATCTGTAAAGACAAATCCATCAACACTCTCAACTCCCGGCTGACTTAGGGGGACCAGTGCACCTTCATTGACGATACAGGATGGATGATCTGCAGGCGCCCCGCATCCGGGCCCTTGCCGAACTTCTTGCAGGCCATTACCGTCCTTGATATCGAGCGCCATAAAATCGTATTGGCTTGATCCCACGGTGTATTCAAACATAAGAGTAAAGTAGGGGGTGTCGACTCCCGGGGTGCTGTATGTGTTTGGGAAGGGGTGATCGGGATCCAATTCGACAACGTATTGATTCTGTGATGGATCATCAGCATCGTATGGAATCCATACATCGAACGCGCGTCCATTGTGGCCAGTAGTAAAAGCCAGTAGCGACACCACATCGGCGTGTTGCGGGTTGCCGCTGAACCAGGCTTCGAGCCCTTCATCCATGGGATGGAATGTTTGCCCGAAACCGACGGACCACTTGGTTAGTGGCGGGTGCTGTTCTTCGTCACTGGTATCTGCCGCCATTTGTTGAATGTCCTTGCTCAGGGCAAATACAGGGATGCCGTCGAAGATGGCGAAATCAAATTTTCCCTTAACTGTTTCACCGGTTGTGGCGGGTCTGGGTGTGCCATCAGCGAGTGTAAACTGCAGGAATCCATCTCGCGAGAATCGGTCATTGTCACACGGACCTGGTGAAGTTAGACCCATAGCTTTGCAATCACGGTCGACAGCCGCACAGTGCAGATACAGAGCACAGTCGTAACGCTGGTTCTGGTAGAACGCCTCTTTGCCGGTACGATCAGGGCCAATGTTTTCCGTTACTTGCAATTGCCAATTGGTATCAGGATTGGTGTCCAAGTCGTCATGCCATGGATTATTGAACCACGGCAGTTGGTCGTATTGGTTGGGGAGCCACCGGCCCGCCTTGACATTGGTCGGCAGGCCCTCAAGCCCGGGGTCAAGTGAGTTCAGCGGATCGTATGACGAGGCAATGTCATCTTCGAAGTCTTCGTCTACAACAACAATTGCCATTGCAGGTACAGCGGCGAACGCTACCAGAAAAATACATGCATTTCGCCATCTTAAGGGTCGCATTTTTTGCCTCCACTCGTTTTTAAGTCAGCGAAGAAGAATAGTTCACGATATGAACACCACCTCCAGCTTATATTATAGAGGGGAAATGATGAATCAATACAAGAATTTGCCCAATTTCACAAAATATCTGCCGATATCCACATTTGCCCCTCAGGATCATGATTCATTGTGCCCCTGGGCCCATCGCATGCCTTCAGGTGCGGAATGCCTTGGTTCGATGGTATAACCGAGGTAAAATAGGTGGATGCCAGACGGGATGGGCGATTGCCGATGAACCACTGCATAACCGCAATCTGTTGCATGAGTGTGCTTTGGGCGTATCCATGTGTGGGACGTGATGCTCATGTCAATGGATCGTTTCGCTACAGCGGCACGTACCGTGCTTCGGATAACCACTCGGCTCCTAGCGGTAGCTTTTGGAACAGCAATCACATGAGACCGGATTTGATGCCGAATTCTGCCCGGCTTAGTTCGTGGCGAGATTTGGCAGACCGAGTTACATATGACTTTTCTGCAGCCGGTACGGGCCCGATGGCAGGAGCGATACCGCTGCGATGGTACGGCGGACGCGAGGATCAATTCCGGGCTGATTCAAGAACCGTGTCTGCTGTTGGCGGCACGCACGGGTGGAGACAATCTCGCCTGCAGTCGTTTCCTACCCGGCGCCATCTGCACCAGTTGCCCAAGCAGGTTGCTGATTTGGAATACCTGCCAGAAGCCCAAATCAATGAATCGTCGACCACGAATTCGACTGCGTTACGGATCAATCGCCCAGGCTTCAGTTGGTCTACAACCCGCTCCATGCTTGGAATACAAGGACGCCCATTAGGTGGTTTGGA
>CAUZOD010000245.1:0-4798 GCA_963581115.1 Phycisphaerae bacterium
TGATGTTCAATTTCGACAGCCTCAGTTCGCCATTGGGTTGGAATGAACTGATCTGCAACGGCCCAAGCTCCCTGCACCGCTATCTGCTGGATCAGTTTGAGCGCCACAATCTCTATGCCCGTTTGTGTTCCGAGTGCACCCCGTATACGGACCACTTCCCCTTCGTCGTCGCTGGCATACCCGCAGCCAGTCTCTCGCGGTTTAATTGTACCTCCGGCCGATTTTTTCATCATCGACCTGACGACGATCTGTCGCGAGTATGTGTCACAACAATGATCCGACTGATCACTGTGGCATCAGCGATCATCGCCGATACCGTACAGCAGCCGAATTTACCATTTGATCTTCAATTCGAACCCGGTACCAAAGCCAACGCCGAGCGGTACTGGCAGGATCTTTTCAACGGGTGGACTGATCCGTCGTAGCGATTCCGTATCACGCAATCACCCACAGAGCTTCGCTCCTTCCCGTCTTTATTCCAGTGGAAGATATTCTTGACATTGTTTCCAAATTCACGAAACTCGAACTATGAATATTGATCAGGCCCGATCGCTGATGCACGAATGGACCGAGAATCCGGCCCTAAGAATCCATATGGAGTCTGTCGCTGTCTGCATGGCCGCATATGCCAATATCCACGAACCCAGAGAAAAGGACCGCTGGATCATTGCTGGCCTACTTCACGACATGGACTACGAAAAGCATCCCAGCAAACAGGATCATCCCTTCGTAGCCATTGAATATCTGCGCCAGCACACCGATGTAGACGAACAGATCCTTCATGCAATCCTTGGCCATGCGCAATACAGCGGCGCACCTCGTGACACGCCGATGGCCAAAACACTCTTCTCAGTGGATGAGTTATCCGGATTCATCGGCGCCTGCTGCAAGGTGCGACCAAATGGCGTCGAAGATCTGCAGCCAAAGTCAGTGAAAAAAAAGCTCAAAGACAAAACCTTCGCCGCAGCAGTCAGCCGGGATGATATCTTCCAAGGCATCGAGGAGTTGAGCGTAGATCCGACACAGCATATCCAGATCTGCATCGATGCAATGAAGAGCGATTGCCAGAGACTGGGACTATAAGTCCTGCAACAAAAATTCAGTAATCAGGCTCAGAGGTGTTGGATCCCGACATGGTGTGATTGGCAATGGAGCACAAGGAAGTGTCCGACAAGCAATGATGCCTGAAACTCAATCTATTGTCTCTTACCCAAAACTGTGAACCCCACTGTTATTATGGTCACTCATGAAAGTCATCATAGATTCCATCAAAGGAACAAGAGGCATGGAAGATTTCTCTTGGCTATAATTTGCGTAGCTTCCTTATTAATTGTATTTGGAGACGATCCATGACAAACACGCCTGCACAGTCCCTCGACCTGATTGAAAGCATCGGCGTACAGACCCGTCTGACCGACGAAGAAGAGCAGGTACTTCTGCGTGTCCTGCGCGAAGCCAAGACTTTGGCCACAGGGCCCGAAGGTGAGGCGTTTGAGCAAGAGTTTGCTAAATTCACAGGCTGCGCCGACGCAGTCTCTCTCTCCAGTTGCTCAGCGGCCCTAGAGATGGCCGCGATGCTTACCGGCCTCGGGCCCGGTGATGAAGTGATTATTCCCTCGCATACCTTTGTCGCCAGCGCGGTACCTTTCGGGCGAACCGGAGCCGCAATCAAGTGGGCAGACATTGAATCCGACACATGCGTCATCGCGGCTGAATCAGTCCGTTCATTGGTCAGTAACAAGACTAAGGTAATCGTGGCGGTCCACTTGTACGGATTGCCGTGCGATATGGATGCCATCATGGCCATTGCCAACGAGGGAGGTATTCAGGTAGTCGAGGACTGTGCCCAGGCACCTGGCGCTCGCCACCGCGGACGACGAGTCGGGTCGATCGGGCATTATGGCTGCTTCAGTTTTCACACGCAGAAGAATATCACCACCCTGGGTGAGGGCGGCATGCTAACGGTTGGCAACAAGGAACAGGGAAGGTCGTCCCGACGGCTTCGGTGGATGGGCAACTGGCCGTTCGAGAGCCCGCGAGAGAAGTACTGGATGCCAGCGATGGGTAATCTTGTCCAACCGCTGCCCGATCACTGGCCATACAACTATTGCATGGGAGAACCCAACGCCGCAGTGGGCCGATTGCTGCTCAAGCGGCTTGATGCCATCAACCACCAACGGCGCGAACAGGCGGCACGATTTCTCGGACATTTTGAGAACTACCCCGAACTGAGTTTCCAGTCCGTGTCCGCGGATCACGAGCACGTGTACCACCTCATGGTTGGGCGCTACGACGGCCAAGAATATGGCAAGACTCGGGACGACCTGATAGGCCGACTCTATGATACATACCGACTTAAAACAGGGGTGTGTTACTGGCCGCTGAATCGGACCGAACTGTTTCGCGAGTTCGGCTTCGAATGGGCGGAAGTGCCCGAAGCTGATCGATTCTTCGACAATATGCTCAGCTTCCCATGGCGGTCACAGATGGGCGACGAAGTGATCGACGATATGGCCGCACGCGTGTGCAGTGCCTTGGACGATCTGCGTCAAGGTTAAGGCCGGCCTGGAATGTGAATCCATGAATCCTCTTCCAAGTCATGGACTAGAACGCCCAGGCCCAGCGCAAACTGGAATTATCTAAACTTTGGGATCCAAGACACCTCCTCTCTCATTCTGGTTTCGTCTACGCGTGTTCGCGGGCCTTCTGCTGAACCTGCGCCGTCACGATCTGCGAGCGGCAAGATCGTTCATGTCAATGTCGTATGCCAACGATGCGAGATGGGTGCAGATAGTCAAGTTCGCAAGATGGGCCCTGAGGCAGATGTGGTGCCAGATCCCCATTGCCATGCAGCAGACCGAGTTCACCAAACCGGTATCCCGTGTGCCGTATTGGCTGGCCAGCGGCAATCCCTGGGCCAACTATCCGTGGGCCATTAAACCGAACGCCGATCTGCCATCGCGGGTACACACTGTCACGATCGGCTGCGGATTGGGGGGATCGGCGCTGGCTTATCACTGGGCGCGACGGGCGAAAGCGGACCAAAAGATGCTCATACTAGACATGAACGATCCGGCCAGCGGCTCGGGTGGGCGAAATGAAGGCCTCGTGGTCATGGGCCGCTATTACCACCTGGTCTGTAAAACAGTCCGTCCTTATATACAGCAAGTGCGAAGTGACCTAAATTCAAGCGAGCAAGAGAGCATCGTTCGCCAGTTTGCCGCCGCATATGCAAGCGCATGTTATCGCAACGCAGACCTGATCGAGCAGACGATCTTGCATGAGGGTTTTGACTGTGACTATGCACGCGAGGGTTGGGTGCAAGCCCGCGACGGACAGGAACAGCAACAACTGGCCGAGTCTGTTCAGATGGCACTGGACAGCGGGTTTACCGATTGGACGAGCATTGAACCCGACGAAGTCCTGCATCGCACGGGGATGACCGTACGACACAATGCCGGATTCAGCCTTGCGGCCGCATCCTTTCATCCGGCAAAGTGGTGCTGGTCACTGTTGGCCTATGCCATCGATAGCCAAAAAGTAGATCTGTTCACAAGAACAAAAGTCACTCAGGTCGAAGACGCCGGCGAGACCTATTTGGTCCACACACTCCGCGGACCGGTCCGGGCCGACCATGTTGTGGTGGCAACGGAATCCTACACTCCGCTTCTTTACCCCCAGTTCCATGACCTGATCCGCCCCATTCAAACACAGGCGGCCACCGGTGATGGTGGCCCGCTCCAGATGAAGCCGCATGTGGGCATCTCCACCAGCAGTGGTTTTTTTGGGCGTCACCACGGAAAGACTATGGTCGGATCTGATGCCACCCGCGTACCCGACCACGAGGCCGGCCGCATTCAGCCGTCACGATTTCTGACCAAGTATGTCTGTGCTGAGATGAATAATCACTTCGGCCCCTCGGATTATCGAATCACCAATGAGTGGTCCGGCACGGTCAGTTTCACGCCTGATGAGTACCCAATTGTCGGTGCCTTCGATGCCAAGTGCCAGTACATTCTCGGTGGCATGGCCGGATCCGGTACCGCTGTTTCGTTCAATGGAGGACGATGCCTGGTCAACAGAATCCTGGGCCTGACCGACGAACCGGACGATTATCCCCCACAGTGCTTCGCACCCAGCCGCCTGCTCGATCCCCACAACCATCCCTGGCCTGATCCATCAACTTGAATTGTGACGAATGTCAGACAATCTTGATCTTAAGGTCCTGAACGAAAAATTGGTGACCGCCGAATTGGACGAACGGATTCGGAAAATACTTTGCCAATGCTTTCCCAGTGAGACCGGCACCTTTTCAAAAACCCGCGATTGGCATGGAAGCGGGCCCAACTGGTCGGTGTATCTAGAAGATGAGCAAGGCCAAATCGTCGCTCACGCCGGCGTGGTTGATCGCACGATCACGGTCGATCAGCGACCGCTCCACGTCGGTGGGATTCAGAATGCCTGCGTACTGCCAAGCTTCCGTGGGCGCGGTCTGTGCCAGCAGGTTATGAAACATATCGCAAAAGTGGCCAAGGGAAAAAACTACGATGCCGGACTTCTGTTCTGTGTCCCGGAACTGGCTCGACTGTACGGCCGAGATAACTGGCGCCGTCTACCTCAGGCCAAAGTGCTGCGTATCGATGACTCAGGTAATGAACGCTCATTGCCCCAAGGCAATATACCAATGTACCTTCCAATCAAGATTGAGGCTTGGCCACCGGGGCTCATCCATCTCCGGGGAAATGACTGGTAGGGTCTTGATTTCGCAGCAATGGTGATTATTGGAGTTTTCACATGG
>CAUZOD010000246.1:0-4797 GCA_963581115.1 Phycisphaerae bacterium
TTCTGTCCAGGGTAGTTACCATTATGCTGAACCTGGAACAATTCAAGCTGACTGCGAATCGTCTGTAGTTGGCTCGCAAGGCTCGATGCCTTGGCCGTCTCGGATGCACTCGTGAACTGTGGAATAACGATCGCGGCTAGAATTCCAAGAATCACCACCACAATCAGAATTTCAACAAGCGTGAATCCCCGTGCCCATCGTTTATTTCCCGACATGAAATACTCTCCTCATCAATAATACGGACCGACCAGTTCCCATCAAATATTTTCTCATCCGGGTCGACGCAACCCGTTGATTGTCCAAACTACTTGGCTAAGCATCCCTGAACAATAAAGCAGTCCAACTCTGACACATTTATTTCGTCCACTCGCAGACTGGACTTGAGCCCAATCCTAGCGTCTCCGTATCGGCCGGAATCTTCAATCATTGGAAAACGTCAAACCAGCACGATACGTCGGGAAGCCGGGAAACTCCTGAAGTAAAAATTTCCTCTGACCCTACCGCCAATACTGACATGAAAGGCAAACATCACAATCGGAAAAGTTTTACACCTAACCGGCATAATCATCCACCCACCCCTGCAGGCTCCCCAGAATCCAGACCCCGGGAGTCCAGAATCGCCTCGACTCGCTCAAACAAGTAGCGGCCCTCATCGAAGGTTATTCGGTTTGAGTCGGCGGTGTTCCAGACGATATCAGTGATCTCATCCGGCCGGATTATCACTGCCGCTCCTCTGACAAGACCAATCAAGTAAGCTACGGTCTTCTGTACATAGGTTCCATCAGACTTGGTGTACCGATAAGTTTCAATCAACGGATCCAGATCAAGTAGCCGGCAGTCATGGATGCCAGTCTCTTCAGCCAGTTCGCGCAGCGCCGTCTCTCGCATGGATTCACCTTTGCACGCATGTCCCTTGGGGAATCCCCAGTGGCCGGCTTTGTGTCGCACCAAGAGGTAGTGGCGCTGCCCGCTCAGAACGCGGATCGGTATTACACCAAAGGATTTCTCCATCTTTATCGCCGGATCGCTCAAGACTCCCCCAGATCCAAGACAGCCATGAATGCCTCCTGTGGGATATCCACTGTCCCCACACGCTTCATGCGTTCCTTCCCCTTCTTCTGCTTCTCGAGAAGTTTTCGTTTCCGAGTAACATCTCCGCCATAGCACTTAGCGGTAACATTCTTTCCTACGGCCTTGATCGTTTCCCTCGCGATGATCTTGCCACCGATCGCTGATTGCAATGGAATCTCAAAGAGATGACGATCGATTTCTTTTTTCAGACGGAGCAACAGGGCGCGTCCGCGTTGCTCGGCTTTCTCCCGGTGTACGATCACTGACAACGCATCCACGCGTTGACCGTTGATCATAATGTCCATCTTGGCAAGCCGATCGGCACGGAATCCCAACATGTGATAGTCCATCGTGCCATATCCGCTCGTTATGGACTTCAGCTTGTCATGGAAGTCATAGATGATCTCCGCCAAAGGAAGCTCATATTCAAGAATCTGACGCGTCTCCGAGAGAAATTGCTGCTTGCGATACCGACCGCGGCGATGCTCACACAGCTTCATCAGTTCCCCAATGTTTTCCTTGGGTGTAATAATCTCCAATTCAACGATCGGCTCCCGAATCTCGCGAACCTGAGATGGATCGGGCAATTCCGCAGGATTCGTAATCTGCAATACCGCGCCCCCAGTTTTTACAATCTCATACGTGACCGTGGGTGCTGTCTGAACAAGAGAGACGTTGCTCTCACGCTCAAGACGCTCCTGGACGATGTCCATGTGAAGCATCCCGAGGAACCCACATCGGAACCCGGCCCCAAGAGCTTCGCTGGAAGTTGGCTGAAAAGTGAATGACGCATCGTTGATGTGCAAGCGGGTGACCGCATCGCGTAATTCATCAAACTGTGTATCACCGGTGGGATAGAAATCACAAAAAACCATGGGCTGTGGTTCACGGTATCCCGGCAGTGGTTGCTCGGCCGGATCCACATCGTTTGTAATCGTGTCACCGATATTCACGTCTACGAGAGTCTTGATCGCGGCCACCATGTATCCCACTTCGCCTGCGACCATCGCCTGGCCCTTTGGATAAGGTGTCATCTTCGGCGTGAACTTTCCGATCTCGGTGACGGTGTAACTGCGCCGCACCCCCATCATACGAATCCGATCACCAATCCGTATTCGACCATTCATGATCCGAAAGTAAACGACGACCCCACGATAGTCATCGTACTTTGCGTCAAAGACCAAAGCCTGAGTCTTTTGTTTGGAGTCGCCACCCGGAGGCGGCAATCTCTCACAGATCATATCCAGAAGATCACTCACTCCAAGTCCGCTCTTGGCTGAACAGAACAGGCAATCTTCTGCCGCTAGCCCAAGCACCTGTTCAACCTCCAAGGCGATCTCCTCTGGCCGTGCGCCGGGAAGATCGATCTTGTTGATCACCGGAATGATCTCTAATCCGGCCTCGATCGCTAAGTATGCGTTGGCCACCGTCTGTGCTTCAACCCCCTGCGCTGCATCCACCACCAGAACTGCCCCCTCACAAGCAGTCAGTGCCCGACTGACCTCATATTGAAAATCTACATGGCCAGGCGTATCAATAAAATTGAGGAGATATTCCTGCCTTCCATACACACGTTTCACACTAACAGCACTGGCCTTGATCGTGATGCCGCGTTCTCGCTCCAAATCCATGTCATCCAGGGCCTGTTCTCGCAACTCCCGATCAGACAAGGCGCCAGTCTGTTGCAGCATTCGATCAGCCAGAGTGCTCTTACCGTGGTCGATATGAGCGATAATGCAAAAGTTGCGGATGTTCATGTCAGTGAATCATAATAGCGGCTAAATAGTCATGCAGACCCGCCGCCACACTGCGGTCCACCCCCAAGGAGATTCGACGCCCACACGAGTTGCCATGAAGGACCAATCAACCGTTAACACTGCCAATGGCAATTCTGGCCCACATCCCGTATTTCGTGGCCCCGTGGTCCATCTATCGACGGCTCGCAGCTGGCGAGGCGGTGAACAACAGTTACTTAATCTGGTTCAGGGCCTCAGCGCCCGCGGGGTTGCCAATGAGATCGTCGCGGCTCCAGGAAGCCCGCTGATCGATCGGGCCCGCAAGGCCGGCCATCGGGTCACTGAGCAGAGAAGTCACTTCGAATATGACCCCATTGCCGCACTAGGCGCTGCCCAGCGCCTCCGCGCTACCGGAGCCAGGATCGTTCACGCCCACGATGCGCATGCCACGGCACTGGCCGCGATCGCGGCGAGCTTATCGGGAACTCCGTTCCGGGTCTGCACTCGGCGGGTGGACTTCAAACCTCAAGCATGGAAATATAACTGGACCATGGACTGCGTGATCTGCATCTCTCAGGCCATCCTCGATGTCTGCCGCCAATCGGGAGTCCAGACGCAGCGTCTGAAGCTGGTGCACAGCGGGGTGGATCTCGAACGGATTCATTCCGACCGTTCGCAACGCACAACCGTCCGGACTCCGTTTGTCGGAACCGAGGTCGATCGACCGTTGATTCTCAATGTTGCAAGCCTAGCGGACCACAAGGGGCAGAGGTTCCTATTGGACGCCATGGCCATCGTCTCCGTATCCGTGCCCACGGCACGCCTGCTGATCGTTGGAGAGGGAAAACTCGAACGCCCGCTACGGCAACAAGCCGAACGATTGGGCCTTGGTGAAACATGTCAGTTTGTCGGATTTCGGACGGATGTACCTGCCCTAATGCGTGCCTGCGATCTGTTCGTCATGAGCAGCCATATGGAGGGGCTTTGCACCTCGGTCATCGAGGCCATGGCGGCAAGCCTCGCCATTGTCGCCACTCGGGCAGGCGGATTGCCAGAACTAATCGAAGATGGCACCAGTGGGCGCCTCGTACCAACGCGAGATCCACCGGCACTTGCTAAAGCCATTATCGAACTACTCCAAGACCCACAATGCCGCCAGAAGATGGGGCAATCTGGACAAGTGCGATCCTCGTGTTTTGGCATCGAGCCAATGGTTGAAGGAACGCTAAGGGTGTATGAGACGTTAACAGGTTCACGGGTCGGGAGATGAAGCCCGACCGGTCCTCGTAGACCATAACCGCTTGGCCCGAACCATACCCGCGGTGGGCACAGAAGGACCACCCTTGGCTGAACCACGGGTTCGAAGTTGATCAAGAATCTTTTCCCAGACCTCGTCGACACTCACCTGGGATATCAGCGTCTGGTCGTTGCCCTGTTGCCGGTAGAACCCCAGCGATCCCAACCCATCACGCACCGAAGGGCGGACCACCATGTCCTGACGGCGGTACGGACCGACCAGAGAAGGGTCAGTGGGACCAAAAATGCAAACTGCCGGGCGATCAAAGCCCACAGCGGCATGGGCGACCGCCGAATCGTTGCTAACCACCAAGGATGCACGACGAATCAGAGCCATCAGTTGACCCACCGTCGTCGCCGGTGCAGCGATACGTGCCGAATCGGCTCCGGGGAAGGCATCCAGCAGCGGGCGAACCACTGATCGCTCGCCGGGGCCACAGATGACCGCTATCCGACCGCCTGCCACATCAGACTCAACTAGCCGTCGTGCAATTTCGACAAAACGATCAATTGGCCAACACTTGCACCCCCATTGGGATGTCGGTGCCAAGCAGACAAACATGCCGTCGGACCAACCTCGTTCATGCATCATCGACGCACACCATTGCTCGTCGTCGGAACCGGTATAAAGCTGAGCGTCTTCACTCGGCCCAATGCCCTCGGCCTTGAGTAGATGCAGGAGTCGAACCACATG
>CAUZOD010000247.1:0-4794 GCA_963581115.1 Phycisphaerae bacterium
AGGTATGGGAGAGTCGCCACATGATTTGGTCGAAGTGGCTGCAACTCTGCGCCAATTGAACTGCGCATCAATTCCGGTAAATTTTCTGCTTCCGTTTGACGGGAATCGCCTGGAAACGCCTCGCGGACTCGATCCGCAGCACTGCCTGCGGATCCTGTGCCTGTTTCGTCTTACAAATCCGCGGGCAGAGATCCGCTGTGCTGCGGGGCGAGAGTTCCATCTGCGGTCGATGGAAGTCATGTGTCTTTACCCGGCGAATTCCCTGTTCTTAGATGGGTATCTAAACGCGAGGGGCGCATCGCGCCAGCGAACCTATCGGATGATTCGTGATGCCGGATTCGAGATCGATTCACAAAAAGATCTGGACGAACTGGCCCAACAGGGGCCAGTAGACCAGGAAGGAGAAACTGTCTCGCCCGAGGGCGGCGTCACCAATCCGCTTAAGTCGTTGCTGCAGTTGCGCCCGGCGCGAAACGGGGGGAAGTAACTCCCAGCTAGCGACCGCGACCGCGACCGCGACCTGCACCACCGGCTGATCCCTTTTTGAACAGAGCTTCCAAGTGGAACGCACCTACTCTCTCGAGTTGCTTGCGTCGGCCAGCGAGATTGAGTCGGTAGATCAGCAGGCGCCCGTTGTTGTTATCGAGTACAAACAGGGCTTCTTCGTTTTGGCGGGTTCGAGCGGTCATTAGCGTGAAGTTGTCGCGTGCGATCACCAGACTGGCCTGAGCTTCAGCGGTGAAGCGAGCGTTCAGTTGGACCACCAAGATTCCCGCTAGCACAAATGCTGCGGCGAGCAGAGCGTAACAGGCAGTTTCGATTCGGGTCATACCGGATGCTCCGTGGTCCGCATCGTTCTATCGGTCGCGAATATCTTCCTGCGTGTCTTCCCGAACATTCCGGACGGGGAACACATCGAGCGAATTGTCTGACGTGTTGTACAGCAGGGGTAGGACATCGCCACGGGTCAGATCAATGACATATACCCCGGCTTGTTGGGCACGGCCCACGACTTCACCGGCGATCATCAGATACTGCGAGTCACTGGCGAACTGAGCTTCGCTATGAGGAGCGAACACACTGACTGCCACGCCAGCCAAGAGCACTGCGTTGATCAAAATGAGGGCGGCGAGGGACCGTCGGGTCATGGGAATGGCTCCGGGTGGGGTCCGTTTAATCCTGGTGCCCGCGGCGCGAACTCTGGAAGCTGGCGATCAGAACGACAGCGATCAGAAAAAATAGGATCCCGAGGGGTATCCAAGGGTTGATCTCGGGGGCCTTGGCGATTTGGATGTCCTGACCTAAGGCCGCGGCGCCTGTGGTCAGCGTTGGCACGACCCATGCGATACTTTTGAGGAAATTGCTCATCCCTAGATCATAAGCCGCTACTGAGCCGGTGTAAACGGCTGCGGGTACGATAAGACGCATGCTTTCCGAAGGTCTGAGTCTGTGGTTGTTTTGGGTGGGTGCGACATACTTGGTCGGATCTATTCCATTTGGCCTGTTGCTGGGTTTTGTGCGGGGGATCGATATCCGCAGCCAAGGCAGCGGCAATGTTGGAGCCACGAATGTCGGCCGTGTCCTAGGAGCCCAGCTGGGAAGTCTGTGTCTAGTGCTTGATGTAGCCAAGGGTTTTTGCCCAGTGTTTGGCTACACCTTGATCGTGTCTGAGGATCCGTTGCGAAATACTGCGGGGACAGTCCTTTGGCTGATAGTGGGAGTCTCAGTGGTATTCGGCCATGTTTTTCCCATTTGGCTGGGATTTCGTGGCGGCAAAGGCGTGGCCACGGGCTTGGGCGCGGTGCTGGGGTTTTGGCCGGTTCTCAGCGCTGCAGGCTTGATTGCAGCTTTGCTATGGCTACTCTTGCTGGCAGCGGGGAGATACGTCAGCGTGGCCAGTATGGTTGCCGCTTGTGCCTTGCCCGGGCTGGCTTTGCTCAGTGGGTTCTATTGGCAGATCGAATGGGCGCAAAGATGGGTTTTTGTGATTGTGATGCTGTTTCTAGCGGTCTTGATCGTGGCTCGGCACCGCTCGAACCTGAGTCGGCTGCGTCGTGGGACAGAGCCAAAGATCACTTGGGGCCGGCAGCGTAGCTGATTCTCACAAAGAGAATGAAGAAGCGGGAAGAATCGCTTGGCCCATCAGCGGAGCCAATTCAAATCTAGGTCCCAAGACCATTATTGCCGGGGGCAGGCATCTATTATGATGTGATACCTTGGAGAATCTCCTTTTCCCCCTTGGTTCTAGATTGTCCAGAGTTACACTGCACAATGCAGCGGTCAATCCGGCCTCTCATAGAGGAAACTAGTTACTGCTGCGAGGAGGAGCATGCCCGCCACAATTCCAGCGATAGCCAAGGGCCGGTTTGGGTTTTGAGCGATCAATGTCGCCAGCCCACCACAGCCAATTATTGCGGCAGCTGCCAGCAGTAGGCCGATGGTGCGTGCTCGAGCCAGCAATCGATCAGTCCGCTGCATCCGGTCAGCCTGCCCGGAACGCAGGCCAGTGCCGGCGCGGACATTGAAGTATGCACCACATTCAGGGCAATTGCCTTGGTCGGCGAGTCCGGTTAGATCGTATCCGCAGTCATCGCACGCTAGTTCCTTTAATTCCCTGGCATTCATTGTTGTCATGTTAGCGGGGCTAAAACCGCTAGCAGGACAAGCCTCGCGATCACGGGGGCTGCGTGGCCCCTTGGCTGATGCCCTACAATCGCAACGGCGAACCCCACTGACCCCGAGGAACCGATGCATGACCGGAACAGCTTGCCCCGTAGTCCTAATCGTCCGTGACGGTTGGGGATTCAATCCGCATCCGGAGCATGATGCCTTCAACGCGGTCAAACTTGCTCGCACTCCGGCGTGCGAGCGGCTGTTGTCCCGTTTCCCCTGGACCCTGATTCGCACTAGTGGGGAGGATGTAGGTCTTAATAAAGGAATGATGGGAAATAGTGAAGTGGGCCACCAGAACCTTGGGGCCGGACGCATCGTTGATCAGGAGTCGATGAGGATCACACGAGCGATTCGCGATAGCTCGTTCTTTGAGAACGAGCTATTGGTCCGAGCGGTGCAATCGGCGAAGCAGGCAGACCGGACGGTTCACGTGATGGGCATTGCATCCGATGCCGGTGTCCATGGCCTATTGTTACACCTTTACGCTTGCCTTGAACTGTGTCAGCGTCAGGAATGCCATCGTGTGGCCCTGCATCTGTTCACAGATGGGCGCGATAGCGGCCCGTTTACTGGGAAAGGGTACATTCGGGGGATTGAAAACCACTGTAGGCGCCTTGGTGTGGGCCGGATTGCGAGCATCTGCGGCCGTTATTTTGCCATGGATCGCGATTATCGCTGGGAACGTGTTCAGCGTGCGTACCAATTGCTGACCGGTGAAGTCGGTGACTTCAGTTTTGACACTGCAGAGGCAGCATTGCAATCCTACTACGATCATCCGAACAGTGACTCACAGCAGGGCGATGAGTTTGTGCCTCCCAGCACGATCGGTGCGCCTTCCCCGGTAGTCAGTGGTGACACAGTGATCTTTTTCAACTATCGCGGCGACCGTCCGCGGCAACTCACCCGGGCATTCATGCAGCCTCAGTTCTACGGGAACGTGCCGCCGTCTCCCGAGTCTGGCGAGAGAGGATTCCCCCGACCGAATCCGCTAGACATTCGGTTTGTGTGTATGGCGGTTTACGATAAAACATTTTCAGAATTTCCAAACTTATCGGCGGCCTTCGAAAAACCTTTACCCATGGCAGACATTACTGGCGGTTATCTGGCTGACCATGGCCGCACACAATTTCGTTGTGCAGAGACAGAAAAGTTTCCACACGTCACCTTTTTTTTCAATGACTATCGAGAGCCACCCTTTTCTGGCGAGGTGCGTGCTATGGCCCAGTCTCCAAAGGCGGCTACTTACGATCTGGAGCCCCAGATGAGTGCCGCTGCGGTGTGTGACCTTGTGTTGGGGCGACTGAGCGCAGATGACTGCGAGAATTTTATTCTCGTCAATTTCGCGAATGCAGACATGGTCGGTCATACCGGCAAGCTGGATGCGGCGATCTGCGCCGTGGAAACAGTGGACAAGTGTGTTGGCCGGATTGTGGAAGCGACGTTGGCGCGTGGGGGGAAACTGATCGTTACCGCCGATCACGGCAATAGCGAGCAGATGTGGGATCCGCAGACCCAGAGTCCCCACACCGCACATACGTTGTTTGCGGTTGAGTGCATCTTGGCCGATCCGACCCTAGATCGTGCCACGCCACTTTGCCGTAACGGCCGGCTTGCAGATGTGCTCCCTACGGCGCTAAAGTTCATGGGGCTGGATAAGCCCGAAACGATGACTGGCAGGCCACTGTTCTAGCCAGAATATTTCACCAACCTGCCACGGGCGGGTATGGAGCAAGTTTAAACACCGCGAGAATCGATCACTGAAAATTCAGTCGCCTCTGAACGCGACTGGCAGATATGCAGTAGACAAATAGCAAATGCCTAGGCTAATTTGTGGGGAGATCGTCAGGCCGATTGTGTGGGGCATTACGGCCAAGATCGTTCTGGGCCAGAAGCACATAGAGCTTTCGGTGCAGCATCTGGGCCACGAAGAACATGTCGTCAGTGTGCAGCACAACCGCTGGGGCTCCGCGCGGCTGCACCATTAGGGGATAAGCAAAATGAATATTGACCTCTGCCTGCAGCAGGGCTTGGCAGAGGTCAGGCAGCGATCTGCGTTGTGTCAGCTCGACTACCAGCACATCATCTTGGCTAAATGGCAGGCGGTGGCGCTGGAGCAGCTGT
>CAUZOD010000248.1:0-4772 GCA_963581115.1 Phycisphaerae bacterium
GATCCGCAGACATACACCATGGCAACCCATCGTCTGGGAGTCGAGCCGGGTTTATGTCTGGCGATCGAGGACACCGCTGCGGGGATTCGTTCGGCCAAGGGTGCCGGATTGCTGACACTTGGCGTGGCTACGACTGGGAGCGAGGCCCTTCTCTACGAAGCCCAGCGGGTGGCAGCTTCTCTCAATGGCATCACGTTGAAACGATTGCGAGAGTGGTATGACTGAACAATCCGACGAAGCACCACTGATGCTTGGAATCAGCGGTATGCGGGGACTGGTCGACCATTCGTTGACACCATCAATCGTGGCTCGTTACGCGCTGGCGTTCGGTCGGTGGCTGCAAGACCGGTGTCCTGACCAGCCAGTGCCGCAGGTGCTATTGGGCCGAGATTCGCGGCCCTCGGGTCAACGATTTGAGGCTGCGGCCGCCACTGGGTTGGTGGCCGCGGGCTGTCTTGTACGACGGCTCGGTGTCGTGAGCACTCCCGGTGTTGCGGCAATGATTCGTCAACGTGGCGCTGATGGTGGGCTCGTAATTACCGCCAGTCACAACCCGAGTTCATGGAATGGTGTCAAATTGATGCTGCGGGACGGCGTGGCGCCGCCACCGGATCTGGCTGCCGAGGTGATTGATTGTTTCGGTGCTGGGGCGGAAATAGATTTCGATGAAGCGGCACCGGTTTCAGTGGACAACGACAGTGGGACGGTTGCCGTGCATTGCGATGCGGTGCGGACTTGTGTCGATGTGGAATCAATTCGCCGCGCGCGGCTTAAGGTGGTTGTAGATTCGGTACATGGTGCCGGTGGTCCGGAGACTCAGACTCTACTTAAGGATCTGGGCGTTTTTGCGGTGCACCTATACCCCGAGCCTTCTGGCCAGTTTCCCCACACACCCGAGCCGACGAAGGAGAACCTGACGGGGCTGTGTGACGCCGTACGACAACACGAGGCCGATCTGGGGTTCGCTCAGGACCCCGATGCTGACCGGTTGGCGATTGTCGATGGACAAGGTCGCTACATTGGAGAGGAATACACCTTGGCATTGTGCGCACTGCACCGATTGCAGCGAGGCGAGGCCACCGTAGCCAACCTATCGACCAGTCGTATGATCGACGACATTGCGGCCATGGTCGGGGCAACCGTGCATCGTACTCCTGTTGGCGAAGCACACGTTGCCGCCGAGATGGCACGGTGTGGCGCGACGATCGGGGGCGAGGGCAATGGGGGGGTGATTCTTTCAAGCATTTCTTACGTGCGCGACAGTCTTGTGGGGATCTCGCTCATGCTGGAGATGCTGGCGCAGCGTCGGGTTTGCTTGGATCAGATTGTGGGCGCCTTACCGTGTTACGCAATGGTCAAAGACAAAATACCGTTCAAGTCCCATATGGTGGACGGAATGGCACAGTCAATGCGCCGGCGGTTTCCCGGGCAGCCCTTTGACGAGCAGGATGGGGTGCGGGTGGATCTGGCCGATCGGTGGGTACACGTGCGTGCCAGCAATACCGAACCGATTGTTCGCTTGATTGGCGAAGCACCTGATTCGGCCCAGGCCGCTGCCTTGATCGAGCAGGCCAAATTGGCACTGCTCAGCGATTGATTCGAGTAGCGGCGGCAGCCGTGTCGGCTTGGCATTGGATAAGCAGGATCTCACCAGTTGGTAGGTACGATCAGTTCGGCTTCCAAGCGGGGGCCGTTGGCGGGTTTGAAGTGTACTCGAACCATGGTGCGGCGTTCTTCCACCCGGTCTTCGTCACTGTCCGTGTTGTCGGTTAGATCCAGTCGAAACATATAGCCCCGGCTGATCTGGTCATAGTACTTCTGTTGGTGCTCGAGCGAGAGTAACTCGATATGGTCCCACTGATATAGCCGCACATCAAGGCTGCGGTTGATTAGGTTCGGTACGTCGACCAATTCGAAACTGAATGTTCCGGCTCCCTTGACGGGGTCCTGCATCTCATCAAGAAATTCAATGCGGGCTTCGAGTACCACCTTTTTGGCGTCCCGGCTGCCAGTTTCGTTGAGCAGGATAAAACGTGTGGTGGGATAGATCCGCATCTGCACCGGTTGCGGAACCCACGCTACGTGTGTTGTGACAGTCGATGATGAGGTAATGGTGGGTGTTGCAGCCGAAGATGGGGGAGGCGATGCTTCTCCCTTGAACCGGCAACCACACACCAACAGCAGTACGCAACAGGTCCAGATCAGGGCCCGCATTCCGCGAGCATAGACTCGACAGCAAGTGACGGCAAGGCCCTTCCCGTGGAGGATCACCCGTTTACCACATTGTGCGGCGGCGCACTGTATGTGCCAGCTTCTTGATTACGAGATAGGTGATTCCGGCAGATACGGCGCCAACCACGCACCCGCCGAGGGCCATGGGTACCAGTATGTCCGTGCCGGTGGCGATGATCGACTCCAACCTGTCCGTGTGCGTCGTGGCGGGACTGAACGTACGGGTCGCGGGCATCAGTAGAGTGCCTACCCAGTAGGTAAATGCGAACATTGGGCCGATGGTAAATGGGTTGCTGATCCACACGGGGATCATTGCCGCGGGTCGTGAAGTGCCTAGAAGTGTGGCGACCAGTGCCGTTAACAGAGTTTGGAGCCCGATGGTTGGAGTGAAGGCAATGAAAATACCGATGGCCGCGCCAAAGCCAATATGGTGTGGTGCGGAGTGTTAGTAGTGGCGCAAGCCATCCACACGATGAATTGCCTAAGGCGACCTCAGTGACATCGGTTCGAGATGGCATCAGGTCCGTTATCGGCAGACGTGAAGGCGATCTGTCACCAGTTTACAATCAAATGGGCTAGCAGGCGTACACCGAATCCGGTTGGGCCTTTTGGATAAAGAGGCGAATCAGTGGAACGGCTGGCTACGCCCGCAATGTCGAGATGGGCCCACGGCAGCGTGGGCATGGCTATAGGGGCGGTCTCGCCCACAAAGTGGGACAAAAACGCGGCGCCTTGTATCGGCTGCGCTTCGCGTACGGCAGCGGAATTGACTAGATCGCTGTGGGTGCCGACCATCAGCTGACGATGGTCCTGCCACAGTGGGAGCGGCCAAAGCCGCTCCCCGGTTGCTGTGGCCGCAGTTTCAAGCCGGCGGCGCAGCGTTGGATTGTTGCAGAACATGCCAGCGCAGAACGATCCTAGCGCCACGACCACGCCACCGGTGAGCGTTGCCAGGTCGATTACCGCTTGCGGTTGGTATCGCTTGGTGCCATATGCCAAGGCATCGGCAAGGATCAATCGCCCCTCCGCATCGGTGTTGGTGATCTCAACGGTGACACCGTTACAGAGCGTGAGAATATCATCAACCCGGTACGCCGTCGTATCGATCATATTCTCAGCGCAGGGAATAAGGCCGATGACACGTGGGCGCACCTTCAACCGGGCGATAGCTTCCATAGCACCGATTACCGCCATTCCGCCGCATTTGTCGTACTTCATACCGCGCATCGAACCGCCGGTCTTTAGGCTATAACCGCCGGTGTCAAACGTGACCGCCTTGCCGACAAGCAAGATGGGGCCATTTCGATTCGGCGGGTGGCCCGGCCAGTCAAGACAGATCAGCGATGGGGGTGTGGATCCGGCGCGTCCAACGCTTCTGATCCCTTCCATGCCCAGCCGCTTCATCGAAGATTGGCCGAGAATTGTGCATCGTAGCCCGACCCGTTTGGCTAACCGGCGGCTCTCCGTTGCGATGTAACGTGGGTGAGCCACGTTGGGAGGCGTTGCTGACAGAGTTCTTGCAGTTGTTAAGGCTTCACCGATTTTTAAGCCGCGCTCCATCATGCGGCGCAGGTCTGGCGCGGTATAGATCTGCAGATCAATCGGTACCGCATCTCCGGTGGCTGGGCGGGTTATGGATTTGAATCGATTGAAGGAGAAGCCGGCAATGGCTAAGCCATCGGCTATGGCGCTGGCTGTGTCGTCTGCCGTCAACGTGCGTCCAACGGCAGGCATGGGATTTAGGCGCAAGGATCGGACGCGGGCTGCAAATGCAGCATAGGTTAGTTTTGCCGTGGCGGTACGCAGGGTGTTGGCGTCAAAGCGAGACTCCGCCCCCAATCCGACCATGAAGACGCACGAGGAAGATTTCAGCGAATGGACGGTCGAAATCACTCCAGTTTCCGCGGAAAATTCTGCTCGCCGCATTGCTGCGGCCACGGCTCCGCCTGTGGCTCGATTTAACGGTGCATAGGCCGACTGCAAGCGATTGGTCTTCTGGAACAGGAACACGGTTTCGGCAATCAGTGGACTTTTTCCGGCTCCCCTCGCTAAGCGAATTCGGCGATAACTTTCCATCACTGCCTGACGCTATCGGCGGGATCTCGATGCGGCGGGCAGGTTGCGCCTGGTCGTCCTATAAATCGATGTGGGAGCTAGCCCTAAGAGTTCCCAACTGGGACAAAGGTTTGACAGTGCTCAACGCGCCTGATACGCTCACGGATGCGGCTCGATCGTAGATTTCCGGGCGATTGCTAGCAGCGGCAAGCTTGGATCTGTGATGAACTTGACTACAAGCGGGCCCGACCTTATTCCAGTGACTAGAAACAGAAGATGAACGGATTCGGCTGGCCAACGCCCCACCACCGTCCGTCGGGTTTCATCTTCATCGGTTGGAGTCGGACGGGACTCGCCCATTAAATGCCGGTCAGGTCAGCATGGCTCGGCCTAGTGGATTGCTGGAGCCAGAGGCAAATCGCAGCGGCTCGGACCCCTGCCAGCAGGACATGAATTTACCCATGCGGATCCCGGACGCCCAACCC
>CAUZOD010000249.1:0-4749 GCA_963581115.1 Phycisphaerae bacterium
CGAAGTTACCACCCACGCCCACACGAGTGGGAATACAACCGGTCAGCAGCGCAGCCCGGGAGGGTGAACAGAAGGAACGGCCGACATAGAAATCGGTGAACTTCATCCCCTGCCTGGCCATCCGGTCCAGGTGCGGCGTCTTGTAGCCCTCGGCACCAAACGGCCCGATATCGGCGTAACCCATGTCATCGCAGAAGATGATGATAAAGTTCGGCACCTCGACGTTCTGCTCCGCCGCGCTCGCCATTGCAGGGCGAAAGCAGGTTGCCAGCACCAGCAGCCATCCCAACTTGTTCATCTGGTCTGTCCTTTCACGTTACTTGGTAAGCATAAATCGCTGGGCTCGCTGACCCATGATATCACCCAGGTAGAGGTTCCCCTCTGCGTCGACCGCCAGCCCGTGAACCCAGGAGAGCTCACCGGGCTTGACTCCCATGTCCACCTCATCCGGACCACTGGGGAAGTGCCACCAGCTAAGCAGCCGACCCGTGGTATCAAGCTTCAAGACCACCTGGTCCTTGGGAGGAATCCCCAGCTGAACATCGTCGCTGCGCCACTGTGATGGCGACGCGCCACAGACATACACCTCGTCCTTGCTGGTCACGCGCACCGTCCAGGGCATGCAGAGGTTCTTCCACTCGGCAAGGAACTTGCCCCGCTGGCTAAAGACCTGTACGCGGCAGTTGTTCCGGTCGGCCACGTAAATTCGGCCCCGGGAGTCCATGTCGATGGCATGGGGAAGGCTGAACTGCCCTGGCTCCACTCCCAGTTCACCCCAGGTGCGAATGAAACGGCCGCGGGCATTACAGTGCACGACGCGGTTGTTGCGGTAGCCATCGGAGATAAAGAGATCGCCGGAGGGAGACTCGATCACATCGGTCGGCATCTTCAGGTGTGTGTCATCATCACCCGGCTCACCGGGGATACCGATCGTCAGAAGCTTATCACCCTCGCGAGTGAACTTGTAGACCGCATGGGCATGGGAATCGACAACCCAAACGTTGCCACTGCGGCCGATCTTGATCTGGTGGGGGCTGATGAAGTAGTCCTTGCCCCACTGAGTGACGAGCTTCCCATCGGGACTGTAAACCTGGACTGGCATTTCGCCGCGGTTGACCGTCCAGATCATGCCCTCGGCATCAATGGCAATACCCGGCATGGCCTTCCAGGGATAAGCTGATTTTCCAGCAGGCCAGCTTTCATCCACCTGGTAACCGGTGCCGACATTGACGCGGGGATAGTCCACGCCTGGTGGAAGCTCGACTTGTGCCTGGGCATGGCAGACTGCCGGCACAAGGAGTACCAGCACGGTGAATAGACGATAACGGAACATCAAATCACTCCTGATGATGGTAATTGGGCGTTCGACAGGACAAATCCTCATCCGCATGGTAGCACGGATTGATGCGGCAATCACCGAGCGTGCAGAGCAACCAGTAGCAGGTTAGGATGTTGGCAGTGACTCGCCAGAAAGCGGGTCTTCCTTTTTCCCCGGGTACCCCATGTCCATTCGACGCCTGGCCCTTGTCGCCCTGCTTTGTACCTTTGCCACCTCTGCCGGTGCAGAAGAGCGACCCAATATTATTCTCTTCATCGCCGATGATGTCAGCTGGGATGATTTTGGCTGTTACGATCGCCCCCCATCTGCTCGCACGCCGAGTATTGACGAGCTAGCGGCCGGCGGCACCTACTTCACGAACTTCTACCTGACCGCAAGCAGCTGCAGCCCCAGCCGCTGCAGTATCGTCACCGGTCGCTATCCCCATAACAACGGCGAGGCCTGCGAGCTGCACCGGCCGCTCTCAGCGCACCTGGTCAAGTTCCCCGCGCTGCTGAAAAAGGCCGGCTATTACACCGCCATTGCCGGCAAGGATCACATGCCTCAGAAAGAGGCAAATGAAAAGGCGGTCTGGGATCTCAAGAAAGGGGGCCGCGTCAAGGGGAACTCGGGGGGCGAGGCCCACTGGGTGGAGATTGTCAGGGATCGCCCTAAGGATCAACCCTTCTTTTTCTGGTTCGCCTCGTTTGACGCGCACCGCGGATGGGATGCCGACCGGGAATGGGACGAGGAGAAGTACGGGCCCAGGCATGAACCGGAAAAAGTTGTTGTCTCGCCCTACCTGGTAGATACCCTCGAGACCCGCCAGGACCTGGCATCCTATTACAACGAGATCACCCGTTTCGACTGGTTCATCGGCCAGGTCGTCAAGGAGCTCGAGGCACAGGATGCCCTCGATGACACGCTGATCATGGTCATGGCGGACAATGGCAGCCCCTTTCCGAGGGCAAAAACCCGCGTTCACGACAGCGGGATGAAAGCCCCCTTCATCGCCCACTGGCCAGCCGGGATCGGGGCCCGTGGCGCCAGTTCGGATCAACTCCTGAGTGCAATCGATATCTGCCCGACCGTGCTCGGGCTGGCCGGGGTCGAGATTCCAAAGCAGGTCCAGGGCATGAGCTTTGCACCCCTGTTGGCCGGTCCTGTAAAACCAATCCGCAAGTATGCTTTCTCCGAGCACAACTGGCACGACTACGAGGCACACGGCCGCGCGGTCCGTGACAGGAGCGGTTACCTCTACATTCGCAATGCCCGACCGGAGAAAGCCTGGGCGGGCCCGGCTGATTCTGTCAGGTCTCCTTCTCACAAGGCACTGGTCGCGGCAGACGCGGCTGGCAGATTGACCAGGGGACAAGCCGATGTCCTGCTGGCACCCCGTCCCGGTGAGGAACTTTACCGGACCACAGACGACCCGGCACAACTGGAGAACCTCGTGGGAGTGAAGGCCCACTCGAAAAAGCTGGCCGAGCTGCGCCGCGTGATGGACCAGTGGCAAGATGTGACCGGGGATTCGGTTCCAGAGAATATTTCAGGGGACTATTTTGACCGCGACCTGGGGACCCTCGACAAGAATGCTGGCAAGCGTGTCCCCGGTGACCCGCCTGGCGCCGACCGTGGGGCCGACCGGATCAACAAGCCAGGCCCACGATAACTTTTTACTGCTTGAAGAAAGACCATCATGTTTTCACCATTTCGCTTCACGATCCTCCTCCTTGCAGCTCTTCTCTTCCAGCCTGTTCATGCCCGAACAGCCGAGCGCCCCAACATCGTGCTGATCATGGCCGATGACCTGGGTTACTCGGAACTCGGCTCCTATGGGCAGAAACTAATCCAGACGCCCCACCTGGACCAGCTGGCCAGGCAGGGCATGCGGTTCACCCGCAACTATGCCGGCAACGCAGTCTGTGCACCCTCGCGGTGTGTGCTGATGACCGGCAAGCACCCGGGCCATGCCTGGGTGAGGAATAACAGCGAGGTGAAACCGGAAGGACAGCGGCCGATTCCAGAGAGTGAAGTGACGATTGCGGAAATTCTCCAGTCAGCCGGATACGTGACCGGTGCCTTCGGCAAGTGGGGACTGGGAAACCCCGGCTCCGTGGGAGATCCAAACAACCAGGGCTTCGACCGTTTCTTTGGATACAACTGCCAGCGGCATGCGCACAGTTACTATCCCTCTTACCTCTGGAGCGACGACAAGCGAATCGAGCTGAATAACAATCCTCCCGTTCCCGGCCATGCCTCGCTGGCTGACGGCGCGGATCCCGCGGATCCGGCAAGCTACGATATTTTCAAGGGGCAGGACTATGCCCCCGACCGGATCAACGAGCAGGCCCTGGCCTTCATCCGCGAAAACAAAGAGCGACCCTTCTTCCTTTACTATCCCACGGTCATCCCCCATGTCGCCCTGCACGGGCCGGACGAGGAACTCAAACCCTACCTGGCAAAGAAGTGGGAGGATCCCCCCTTCACCCGCTCGGGCGGTTACGGCTACACGCCCCACTTCACCCCGCGTGCCGCCTATGCCTCGATGATCACCCGCATGGACCGCTACGTGGGCCGGATCCTCGACCTTCTAAGAGAACTGGAACTGGAAGAGAACACGATCGTGGTCTTCACCTCCGACAACGGCACCACGCACCTGAAAGAAGAGGTCGATTACGACTTTTTTCAAAGCGTCAAGCCGCTGCGTGGACTGAAAGGCTCACTCTACGAGGGGGGCATCCGGGTGCCACTGATTGTCCGCTGGCCGGGGAAGGTCGAGGCGGGAAGTATCAACAGCTTCATGACCGGCCTGGAGGACTGGCTGCCCACGCTGCTAGCCATGACAGGTCTGGAGGAGAAAACTCCGGATAACATCGATGGCATAAAACGTCTATCAGTCGACTGGAAAAAGAGTTAGAGCAAGTCCAGCTTGAATTGAAGCTGGAACGACAAAACAAGTTTGCGACCAACCAACAGCAGTCAGAAGCCGCCATCGATCAGTCCACCGGCAAACCTGACGATCCATCGTCTCCTAAAAAACGGGGTGCTCCCGTTGGCCATCCTGGATGGTATCGTCCCACGTCCCAAGAATACGATTGGGATATCGATGTTGCGGCTCCTCGTCGTTGTCCCCATTGTAAAGGTAACGTCGACATCGTCGAGGCAGACGAGCCGACCGAACATCTCCAAGAGGACATTTTCGATGGCCAGTATCGGGTCGTCCTGTATCGCCATCCGGCCGCTCACTGCGCTACCTGTGACGCATGGGTCCAGGAGGCCGGCGAAGGCGAGATTCTGCAGAGTCGCATCGGGCCGTATCTCCGAAGTACTGCCGTGTTCTTGCGCAATGTGATTGGAATCAGTTACCGCAAGGTTCCACAGGTCATCGAAGAGATGTTCGGCATCCGTTTCACACCGGCAGCTTTGAT
>CAUZOD010000250.1:0-4744 GCA_963581115.1 Phycisphaerae bacterium
CGACTCGACGAGTGCGGTCATACTGGGCTGTACGGCATACAACGGCTTCAACCCGGTCCATAAGAAAAGCGGCAACTTCCTGTTCCAGGACGGTTCAGTCCACCGTGTCCAGACCCGTGACTGGGCCCAGAACATGGGCGGCATGTGGGGCCGCGGCCTCTGGGACGGTGGCGACAACGCCGTGTACAAGTAAGCTGAGTACACCGCCCCCCCCAATGACGTTTGGCGGGAGACCGTCTCCGGCCTTCCAACCCCATGATCCCGGAGTTACCAGATGATGTCCCACACATGAGGTTAATTGGGTGTTCTTCTTGCACCGTTACCGGCATGTTGAGCCACAAACAGGCATTTTACCCGATAGATTACGCCGAAAAATCAATTGTAAAAAGTAAAAGGAACAAGACGTCACAATCGGACCCGAGAGAAGATCGGAATCCTATTTAAGGAAGATGGGGCTTGAGAAAAGCGCCTATGTTCTTGGCAAAAGGAGTGCGGCGAAGGCGAACCAGCGTATCCAGCCCCGAACAATCGAGAGAGCAATCGCGCGGGCGCGGAGCGCCAGCGGGAGGACGATCGTCAGGCTGCAGATGAGATGCGTCAAGGTCCACTGCCCGCGCCATGGCCATGGCCATGTCATACTTGGTCATGGCTTCGCCACCACTGAAGTGCCACCGACCGGAACAGGATCGCTTGGATGTAAAACAAACCCGGGCAAGGGCAAGACAGGCTTCGCCCACGTCATCGACCAAGGTGGGATGTCGGACCGCCCAATGATCCATCTTGTTAGGCCTAGAGTCGAGTAAGGTACGGGCAATCACGGTAACCGACGACTCCTCCAAAACTTCGACCTCGCCATAGAGGATCGGCACCCGAAGAATGGTATTTTCTGAATCCGCTTGGAGAGTTGCCTCTTCACCAGCCAGCTTGCTTTTGCCGTAGGCATTCAATGGATGAGGTGGGTCATCAGGAAAATACGGTGGACTGGAGCCATCGAAAACATAATCCGTGGAGATGTATAGCAGCCAAGCGCCTATCGCGCGAGCAGCCTCGCAAAGCGTGGAGGTGGCCGTTACGTTCAGGGCCCGGGTGTGCTCGGGCTGACCTTCGCAAAGATCTGGCTGTCTCGTGGCCGCGGAATGAATTACGACCGCTGGACGCTCCTCGCGCAAAAGGTCACAAGTGGCATCAGCATCCAACAGGTCATGACAGACCAACCCGCCACGGGCACGATTCTTGGCCAACCCAGTAACCTCCCATTCAGGGTCGGCCTCAAAGATTTTATGAATGGCGCGACCCAAGAGACCGGAAGCTCCCGTGACAATTACTCTGTTCATATCCAACTATCCGTTTCTCAAACCAAGCGATACAGTTTGTCGACTCACTCCTTGCCCGCGTAACCGATTCTGATACGAGAACCCTCTGTTTCCTGCACGATGTGGGCGCCGCCCCTACTTTCATCCAACACTCCTTGGTGCATCAGGGCTGAGGCACTCGTTATCGTTGCGTAACTATCTTTATCGGCGTGGTGGACGGGTACGGTGGGCGGCCTGGGCGCCGGGAAGATGGGCCGCCTGGTCGAAGACCACGACCTGGGCCACGTCGCCGCCACCGCCTTTGGTCTTGAAGCTTTTATCTGGAACACCCTTCCAGTGGCGAGATACGTTGGGGAAGGTGTCAATAACAACATAGTAGTAGATCCCTTGAGGGAACTCTGGTGTCACACCGAAACGGCCGTTGAACTGATCAAGATCACCTGAACCAGCCACATAAATAAAGTCTTCTTCGTATCGGCCATCGAAACGTCCACTGGGTCCAGCAGGCGATCCTGGTCGCGTGCCGGGCTTCAGTTGATAACTCGGTTGCAGTGACTTGATCTTACTTTGTGGGTTCATGGGATCGCTGTATCCAGGTTGGGTGTAGATGGGATATCCATCAGCAGCCCAGCCCAGATGGTATGGCGTTTGTGCGTCGGGCTGGATGTTAAGTGCTTCCAGCCAAACTGTTGGAGGCCCGTGGTAGTGGTGAGCGCCACTTGGCTGGACGTGGGCGTGATTCATATCTAACCCGAAATCAGTGAAGCCTGTATTGACTTCGATATGCCATCCTGAATTGCGATCACCATTCCACCACTCAGCAGTCCCTCCTTCGAAAGGAACGCCGTTGTTGGCAATACCAAAAAACCCCATGCCTACAGGCTGTGGTGAAGATAAAACGCTGGGCTTGAGTGGCATCGTGAAGTGGTATTGTTGCGCCGAGATGGTGTTGGGGTTATGGCGGTTAGGAAACTGCCCGGTAGGGTGATTGGGAATCCCATTGGCGGAGATGTGTCGGACACCATCTTTAATCACCATGTGTATCTGAGGTTTTGGGAGTGTCTGCGATAGCGTTGCTGCTCGGGGACGATTAGGTTGGGTGCAATCCTGCGCGGCCAGATCATGTTCGATCGGATGAGCTAAAGCGATGCTGACTGCAGCCAAGCTTCCGATGGTGGTTAGGTACTTGATCATGGCGGCGGTTTCTCTGATGGCTCTGAAGATAACGTCTTATGAGATAGCTTCTCCCGACTTCAGACAGTGTAACCACCCCGAACTCACGATCAATCTGCAAGAATCTGCAACGATGGCTCCGCTCACATGACATGTCTCAGCAGGTTGTCGAAGCAAAGAGAACCGGATAGGCTCTACTTTATGAATGAGCGAACAGAGGGCGAGCCTGAGCCCAATGAATCCGGCAGCTTTACTCAGCAGGTCCACCACCAGCAGATCAGCGCCCGTGTACCGGAGTCGGTGGGCCGGGGTATTTTCAGTACGGGCGCCATCATACTCACTGGTCCGAACGAGTTTATCTGTGATTTTGTGCTTCGGATGACACGACCGCACCAACTCGCAGCCCGCGTGGTCATCCCCCACATCGTCATGCCACAGTTTATTAACGCGCTGCAAGACAACCTCGAGAAATACTCAAATAGTTTCGGAAAACCCATGGAACTTCCGCGCTCTCAGACCGACCAGCCGCCGAGCATCCAAGAAATTTACGACGAAATGAAACTCCCGGATGAAACCCTTTGCGGGGCGTATGCCAACGGTGTAATGATCGGGCACAGCCCGTCGGAGTTCAGTTTCGATTTCCTCGCGAATTTCTTTCCCCAGTCGCTGGTATCGTGCCGCGTCTTTCTCTCGGCACCGCAGGTTCCGCGTCTGCTTGAGTCATTGAGTAAGACATATGAAAATTTCAGGCAGCGCGTAAAACAGCAGCGACAGGCGACCGACAACCCCGAAGGGGGGACTCTGGACTCCAGTGGAGGTGACGACGGTGTCGATGATGGCGAGCCGGTGGGGTGACGTCGCCGGGCGTGTTGAGCTAGACTTCAGCAGCAGACACCATGCCCGATGTCTGGTGAAAGCATCAGTATTCACGCGGTTGGCCAACGAGGGCTGTGAGGTGGAGGATCTCGGCGAGCATTAGTCCGATAGCAATAATCATATCCCCCCGACCAAACTCGGCGTCTTGGAATGCAACCGGCCCTGACCCACAAGCAATCTGAAACCCCTAATTGTGCTTCCCTATCTCCATATTGAAATTATCGTAACGGACTATGGCTCAGGCAGATGACATCGCATGGATTTGTAGACATTGCGATTGGCGCCCAGTGCCTCGGGCGGTTCATTGACAAAGGTGGTGCCCGTATGTCTGGACGCTCCACCGAAGGTCGCCACGGCATCGAATGCGTCAGACACCTTTTGAGCCAACACATCCAAGCCCACAAGAGTCAGCAGACAAACCAACACAGGTCTCGGCACCCTGCCTTTGCATCGACCGGCCCGGGGGTATTACCAAAGCTCTGCTGCGAGATGATCGGATCCTCGCCCATAATTTGTCTGTTGTTGCTCGCATCACCTTTCAACACTACTAATTCGAAGATGATGGACAATGTCTCACTGTGATAAAGATCTAAACTATCTCAAGCGAGCGCAGCGATCAGTAGTGGCAGGGTCAGCAGATCAAAATCCGGCGCCGACTCAACATCGCGCCTAGGCCCGCCAAAGTCATCAGACAAACCGACGCAGGCTCCGGCACCGCCGCGGTAGCCACGTTGCCAAAGTTCTGCTGCACGGCAATCAGGTCCGCGCCAGTTACCTGGCCGTCGTCGTTGGCGTCACCGATAAACAGTCCGTCAGAAGGCGAGTTGGGATCAACGCTTCCGAAATTCTGTTGGACCGCGATCAAGTCTCCACCCGTAACCTGACTATCGTTGTTGGCGTCACCCAGCAGTGGCGTCGGTCCACTGGCAAAACAGCCGTCCAGGGACTCGTTAACTGTAAAACAAATGTCATCAACGAACAGGGTGTAGCGGTTTCTATTGGCACTGTTTGCAGTTCGATCTCCTGTGGTGCCGAAGATGACCCCGTTGATTTGTTGCTGCCCCATGGGTGGAATGGGTTGACCCACCGGGACAGGCAGCCCCCACTCTTGGCTAATATCTCTACCACCACTATGAGTTTCCTCGGTGTATTGGGTCGAAACTTCGACCCCATCCATCCAAAGCATCCAAGTGTCGTCACCAACAGTGTATTCCAGTTCCATTGTCTGATAGCGTGTAAAATCGTCTTCCATCGTCGGACGCATCTGATCAGGGCCAACAGTGCCCGGGCCACATTGGTTGGCATTACCCATAAGATCTTGAGAACAGAAGTCCTGGTCGGGAACAAGTTCAATGGCGGCACTGCAATTAGTCGTGCCGGTC
>CAUZOD010000251.1:0-4741 GCA_963581115.1 Phycisphaerae bacterium
AAGATGCAGGATAAAACTCTGTCGACTGCCATGGTCGCGATACAGGGCCCCAAGGTGATGGATCTAATCGGCCGGTTCTCCAGCGAGATACCGCGACTTAAGCGGTACGCGTTTTGCGAGAAGAATCTATTGATCCTTCGTATGTTAATCAGCCGAACCGGCTACACCGGGGAAGATGGTGTGGAGGTGATCCTAGACGCCCATCTGGCGTCGAAGGCGATGACACTCCTGACCAAGGGTGGCGCCAAAGAGACGGACTCACTGCGCCCAGTTGGTCTTGGGGCACGCGATACGCTGCGCCTAGAAGCGGGGATGCCCCTGTACGGACACGAACTCGATGAGCAGACCGACCCGTTCGCTGCCGGTCTTGGTTTCGCGGTAGATCTGGACAAGGACAATCCAGCCAAGCGTCCAGAATCACCTTCGTTTATTGGTCAGGAAGCATTGCGGGAGATCCATGCCAATGGTCCAGTCAAGAGGTTGATTGGACTGCGATGTGAAGGCCGGCGCACTCCGCGCCCCGATATGAATATTACATGTGGGACCAAGACGATCGGCTCAGTCACCAGCGGATCCCTCTCACCAACACTCGGCTATCCCATTGCAATGGCTTATGTCAATGCAGACAGCTGCCAGACGGGTGACCTCGTTGCGATCGACATCGGTAACCGCCTGGTAGATGCCAAAGTCGTACTATTGCCATTCTATCGTCTGGCCAAACCACCGGCGCCGTCGACTAGGATCCACGAAGCCTGTTCCGCGGCAAGTTCAACGGACTAGGCAGACCGCCGAGTATTCTGCCTGGCCCGCACCGCGGCCAGTGGATACTTACTATCCAGGCGATGGTTTAGCTTTCTAAGCGCCTCGATCTCGATCTGGCGCACCCGCTCCCGGGTCAATCCGATATGTTTTCCGATCTGCTTGAGCGTTAGTGGTTCATTGCCATCAAGACCAAATCGCAAGCGTAGAATCGTTGCTTCGCGGTCATCGATCGCGTCGAGCAGAATACTGATCGTCTGCAGATCATCCTCTTGCAGCACCTGAGCTTCGGGAGACGGGGTATGGTTATCTTGGAGTATTTCCGAAAGTGTCGGTGCGTCTTCTCCCATTGCCCCATCCTGAGCCGGGCATTGGCACGCGTGTACCGCCTTGCGGATGATCCGAACTTTCTTTGGTGGCAGTTCCATGCGATCAGCCAACTCCTGAATCATGGGTTGCCGCCCAAATTCGTCTTGCAGCTCGCGCGATGATTTTTTCCACTTGGCGACCAGTTCGACCATGTAAGCTGGAATGTGGATTGGTTGGACCGCATTGATCAGAGCCCGCTTGATCGCCTGCTTGATCCACCAACTGGCATAGGTTGAAAATCTTGCGCCCTGCTCCGGGTCAAAGCCCTCAACTGCCTTGAGTAAGCCAAGGTTCCCTTCTTCAATCAGATCCTGCAGCGGTAATCCGCGATTGATATATCGCTTGGCAATATTGACAACCAGGCGCAGATTCGACCGGACCATGTGGTCACGAGACACCGGGCAGTTCTCGGTGATGATCTTGCGGCAGAGGTCCTTTTCCTGCTGTGCGGTCAGCAGGGGTGACTGATCGATCTGCTTCAGGTAAATCTCCAGATCGGATTGGACTTTTCTTTCAGCCATACAGATCGGTTTCCTGTGATCAGTCACGGTCAAGCAACAAATACGCAATAGCCTCCCCTCCTCGATCGGCGAGAACCATCAACCGCTTAACTCTGGGTTATCGGTGACTGCCAATCATCAATACTTAGCCCTCGGCCACTGAGGGGAAGGTTCTCTCTAGAGGTCGCGTACCCATGCAGTATGGGCGCCGGGGACCTATCCTTAGTATGACGCCCGGCACGACCGGGACCATCCTGTGGTCAGGAATATCGGGCAATGAATCTGTTCTTTCACCAGGGTGCACTGGGAGATTTCGTGCTGGCGCTACCGATTGTTCGGGCCCTGGCGGCGGCGCCAGGAAGCGAGCCGATAACAGTGGTCGCTGCCTGGTCAAAAGGGCAACTGGCCCAGCGGCTTGTACCACCGGTTCGATCCATCGACATCGAACTGTTTAAATTCAGCCGTCTTCATGCACCCGATGGGCCCAGTTGTCTGAGCCCAGCCATCACTCCGCTATTCGAAGGTGCCCAGAGGATTATCAGTTTCGTCAGCGATGGCACAGATGCCTGGGCAACCAACGTGACACGACTGGCGACTCGTGCCTCGATGATCTTCTGTACCACCCGGCCCGAACCGGGCTTCAGTGGTCATGTCTGGCACTGGCTCAAAAAACAGTTAGGAGACCAGGGATTGGACCTGGCCGAGGTGCCATTCAAGGCCAGGCAACCGGTCCAAGGTCCGCTACTGGTACATCTGGGTAGTGGTAGCACCAATAAGTGTTGGTCTATTTCTCGGTTTGAGGTCTTGCTCAACCGCTTGTCTGCAGCAGGCCGCAACCCGTTGCCCGTGATTGGCGAAGCGGAAGTTGAGCGTTGGCCGCAACAACGCCTTGAGTACTGGGTCCGCAGATACAATACTGCCCTACCACGCACGCTCGACCAGTTGTGCGACCTGCTGGAATCTGCCTCCGGCTACATCGGCAACGATGCGGGACCAACCCACCTAGCCGCCCAGATGGCGGTGCCAACGGTGGCGCTGTTCGGGCCCACCGCTCCTGCGCAATGGGCACCGCGGGGACCTCACGTGCGTGTCGTGGCACCGCCGACACCACGCTCCATGGAATGGCTAGACGAACAGCAAGTGTGGGACGCAGTTCTGGCAATGTGAGGGCGCAGGTTAGCCAACTTGGCATTCAAACTGCAGCCGAACAACGGGATTTCAAGGCCACATCCCGGAATGGACTGCCGAGGCATAAGGCGATGCCAACCTCCGAACTGGCCACTTCATGGGAAACTTCTCCAACTTCGAACGCCTGAGTTGCATCTTTTACATCTAGACCCCGTCGCCCGGAACCGATACGCTACTGAAATGAAAATCATCCTTGCCAATCCACGCGGTTTCTGTGCCGGTGTGAACATGGCCATTGATACCGTTGATGCTGCATTGCAGATCATCGGTGCCCCCCTCTACGTTTACCATGAGATTGTTCACAACCGACACGTGGTGGATCGATTCCTCGCCGAAGGGGTGATTTTCGTCAAATCCATCGACGATGTGCCACCGAAATCTACCATTGTATTTTCTGCCCACGGGGTCAGCCCGAAGGTCCGCGAATCCGTCAAATCACGGGGCTGCACCATGATCGACGCCACCTGCCCCCTGGTAACCAAGGTACACATGGAGGCAATCCGCTACGCCAGGGAAGGCTTCAAGATTCTGCTCATCGGGCACGCCGGGCATGACGAGGCAGTCGGCACGGTCGGTGAAGCGCCGGATGCATTTACCATCGTAGAGTCGGTCGGCGACGTGGATCGCTTGGAGTTCGCCGAGGAACACAAGATCGTCTACCTGACACAAACCACGCTGAGCATCGATGATGCCAATCGTATCATCGATGCAATCAAGCTCAAATATCCACACGTCAGGCAACCACCCAGTGAAGACATCTGCTACGCGACCACCAACCGCCAACACGTGGTCCGGGCGCTGGCCCACAAGGCTGACTTATGCATCGTGGTCGGTTCGAAAAATAGTTCGAACTCCGTACGGCTAACGGAAATCAGTGAAAGCGATGGATGCCCCGCTCATCTGGTAGATGACAAGGCCGGGCTCATCCACCATTGGTTCGAAAATACTCAAACCGTACTTGTCACCGCCGGAGCATCTGCACCCGAGCACCTGGTCCGAGAGATCGTCGAGGAACTGATCAAAGAATACGGTGGCGCCGTAGAAGATTCCCCCATGGTTGAGGAAGACATGCATTTCAATCTACCGAAGTCTCTTCGTGTTCTGCAGGATACCAGGGGATAGCCCCCACCTCCGGGACTGAATCCAAAGGCTTTTGCCATCGAGGATTGTGCACGCGCATCAGTACGTCGAAATCAAATGCACTAGGATCAATTCGGTTCTTCCTCACACCATCGGTTAAGCCCCGCAGTGTCAACTCCAACCTTGCCTCCGGTTCGGTCACATAAAAAATGGCGTGCGTAGGCATATACGGCCACTGCGATCGCGGCATATCGGCCTGTTCAACTGCTTCGGGTTTGCTTAACAGGCATATGACATCGGGTTCGCCATCGCGCCCGAGCAAATCAACACGGGCGACATGGCCCGTATGTGGGTTAAGCATCAGCCGTAGGTTCGATCCGACCGGCTGGATCAGGGCATACCCACGATCCAGGCCTAGCCACTGAACCTTGTCCAATGGCATCAGCCCCAACAAGTGAAGTACCTGCCCGGGTGAGATCGACAGCAGCAGAGACCGTTGTTCGCCCCCTAGGGATTTGCCATGGCGGCCATGGTAAACCGTATCGGCAGGCAAATCGAACAACCAGTAACGGCTCTGGTCACATCCGGCCCAGAACACATCTTCACCCAACTTGCCAATCGTCAGAACAAGGCGGCGCGGACGTGCAAGGATGAATACGCCATCACCAGTTTCATGGCGAACCTTGCCATTCTCATCACGCCATTTCAGACGAATGTCACTACGTGCCCAAACCTGGTCAAGGGCCGCGACATGGGCATTATGCTGGGCCACCAGCCGCTTTACAGATACTTCTGGGCGGGGTCGATCAATCCGCAGTAGCCGCAACTGCTTTTCCGACGGCAGG
>CAUZOD010000252.1:0-4706 GCA_963581115.1 Phycisphaerae bacterium
CCATCGGCTACAGCCACATCTATCTCGCACCCAAACAAAACTACCGTCATGTGAAGGGAAATGCACTGGAGCTTGGTTTCCACCTGGAACCTGACCCCAACCTGTCCGTTGACGCCGATCTGAGTGTGGAGGCTTATGAATCAGGTTTCAGTACGCGTCCTCTGTTCGATGTGCATTCGTCGTACAGAGCTTTAGACGGACTTTATATCGGGCTTCGCGGCTTCCTTGAAAACGTAGCGGACAATGGCGAGTCGATTGCCCAGGATATTTATCGCATCGGCATTGGGCCTGAGTTTCTCTGGCATGCAACTCCACGCTGGACAGTCGGCGGAAACTATTCATTCGTGGCCTATTCGGACAGCAATCTTGTCCATACCTTCGATGTCGCAAACGATGTTTCCCTCACGCGGCCTCCCACACAGTTGAAAGCGGTCGCAAGATATCATTTTGAAGACTTTTCCAGGCAAACCATCCGAAATCCGATCCTCGCCGATTTGACCGGCGTCTTTCACCCATACTTTGCTCCGTCCGCTTTCTCCTACGTCTATGCTGGAATGCAGTGGCAGCACTGGCTGACGCCGATGACGATTGGTGAATACCAATTCAGCTATTCCGCAAGATATTTTGTGGAGTGGGATAACCTGAATGTCTTCTATAATATTTTTGGTGGTTCGGTGAACTGGGATCTGACTGACAACATAACGTTTGAACTCTCGAGCGACTTTATTCGATCCGGTGCCTACGACCATACGCTGACCCTGGTTTCCTTCCTGTGGTTTCTGCCGTAGCACGATTCGCTCTGAACAACTGTTGCCATTTCCATACGGCGGCTGGCCTTTCGTGCTGCAGTGCCCTGCCTGTGGTGTACGCCCCGCGGTCAGGACATTCAGCCCACGGCCCGGTTCCTGGGTGATCCGGATTTGCCGGTTGTTGGGACACGGCATTCCCGGCGGAGCAGTGTGTCCAGAGACGCGGAATCCCATGCCGGCAACTTTCATGTTGATGGCCAGGGCAGCAACCAACCTCGCCACGTGACTGACCGGTGCAACAGCAATGAACGATGCTCTGGCCGGACTGCCCGACCCACCGGTTCCACTTCCGCAGGCTCCACGCCCGCCACTGCTGAGGGTCTGGTTCGGTCTGTACGATGAGGTTCCGCGCGGCATCTACGCCGTCAGCGGAATCAGCCTGATGCTGGTTAAGTACAGCTTCGAGGCCATAGCGACTTTCTACTACACCGAACACGTGCTGGCCCCCTGGGAATTTCTCACCCCGCTACTCAACAGTCGCGTCGACATTCTCTCGCCGGCGCCGGGATGGGTCCGTTGGGCGATGTTGGCCTGGACGTTGCCTTTTGTCTGGATTGCGTTCTCGATGAGCATGCGACGCGCAGCCAACGCTGGTGCGTCTCCGTGGGTCGGCGTGTTGATCCTCGTCCCGCTTCTCAACCTCGTCGTGATGATCATCCTGGCCGTCGCTCCCGCCACACGTGTCTCGACGTGGAATCTCACTCCGACTCCGGCCACGCCGTCTCCCAACACCCCCACGCGGCAGCCACGGATTCTCCTGGCGATCGGCTCGGGCGTGTTGCTCGGCCTGGCCAGCCTGGTTCTTGGCATTTACGTCTTGCGCGAGTACGGCGTGACACTGTTCTTCGGTACCCCCGTCCTGATGGGCTGCGTCTCCGGGTTCGTCTTCAACTATCGGAACCCCAAGGGATGGGGTGCCACGGTGAGCGTCACGTCGGCGATGCTCTTTGTGACCGGCGGTTGCCTGTTGCTGTTTGCCCTCGAGGGAATCATCTGCCTGGCCATGGCCGCGCCGCTTGTCCTCCCGCTGGGAATCCTCGGGGGATTGCTCGGCAAGGCGGTGGCCGGTGCCACACACACCAGCATGGCCCAGACGGCCGGCATGCTATTCGTCCTGCCGTTGATGGCAGGAGTCGAAACAGTTCATCCACCCGAGGCCCCGGAGTACGTGGTAACCAGTCGCGTCGAGATCGACGCGCCGCCCGAAACGGTCTGGAAATACGTCGTCGAATTCCCCGATCTGTCCGAACCCGAGAACTGGTTCTTCCGGGTCGGCATCGCCTGCCCGATGCGGGCTCGGATCGAGGGGCACGGTGTGGGAGCGACGCGGTACTGCGAGTTCACGACCGGTTCGTTCGTGGAACTGATCACCACCTGGGACGAGCCACGACGGCTGGCCTTCGATGTAACAAAGCAACCCGACCCGATGCGAGAACTCAGCCCGTACCGACATGTGCACCCTCCGCACCTCGAGGACGCCGTGCTGAAAAGCCACCGCGGCGAGTTCCGGCTGGTGGCCCTTCCCGGTGGTCGCACAGGGCTCGAAGGCCGCACTTGGTACACCTTCGAGATGTATCCCCAGGATTATTGGGCACTGTGGTCTGATGTCTCGATCCACAAGATCCACGACCGCGTACTGACACACATCAAGCAACTCTCCGAAGCCCACCAGCCACAATAGAGCCGCCGACCACTCACGAAGCCGTATCACTTACTCACGTTTCGTGTTCTGCCCCAAGGGTTCGGACCAAGCAACGCGGATCGAGACCTGCGAGGCAGATCGATTCCACGCTTCGTCGATCACATGCACGGTCACGCTATGAGTACCCGGTGACTCACCTCACAGGTCCGAGACCCGCTCGAGAGGCTTCGTCTCCGCGACCAATCGGTTGTCGATGAACCTACGGTACTTCACGACCTTCCGTTTGCCCTGCGACCCGGCCGAGGCCGCCAGAGTTGCGTGGGTGGTGGACAGGGTCTGCCCGAACGTCGGGTGGATCAGTTCGACATCGGGTGCCGGAGCGATGAAGTGCTTATGGGCAAGCCGATCGCATTCGATCGCCAACTCGAAAATTTTGGTCACTCCGTAGAAACCAATCCCGGCATCTCCGGCGCATACGCCCGGAGTTCCCCCATTCATCGGTCGAGAATCCTGACGGTCAGTTCATGCCCCCGGTGATACTCGTCGTGTCCGCAGATGTGCCCCAGCATCACGATCTGCCGATCGATCGCCTTGTGGCGACGCGCTGTGTCGATCCGTTTCTTCACACCGTCGAAGCCAATCCCGAAACGCCGCGGGAACTGCTTATGGACAGTCAGGTATCCCTCTTGGATCAGCAGGTCGATGTGTCCCTTTCCGGCAGCCCGCGCCATGTGGCTCTCACCCCGGTAGTAGTTGGCCATCAACCCGCTCGGATAGGCTCGCTTCGTCGAGCGGAACGGCTGACACCAGCCACTCGGCTGCAGCTCCCTCCAAGTGCGACTCGTGGCCACAGAACCCCACAGGGCTGTCCCTGGCGATGGTCGTGTAGTGAGACAGCCACGCGGCCTTGTCCGGCAACCACTTCACCGGCCCGCCTTCCGCCCAGGCCACGTTCACCACGCCCCGACCGTGCAGCGAACGGCCCGGGCTGCTGTACGTCGTCATCGCCACATTGGACATCCACTTCCACGTACCGCGTGTCGGCACGTTTTGGTGTGTCAGGGCCTCATGCTGTGGTTCATTGGATCTCGGATACTGACTCAGAGAAGCGGAACAGCATCCGGCGGATCTTGTGTGGAATCAACCGGCTCAGTGGCAGAGAACAGGCCACGTCGCAGGTTGAGCACCGAGGCAGGGTTAAAGTTCGGCTGAGTGTTTTGACCCTGTGCGTTTATGGTGGAGCCTCAATGTGCGTATCCACTGTGATGTAGCCTCCGCGCCAAATCAGGCGGTCTTCGCGTGAGGATCGACAGAACAAAAGCTGTCAACACACTGCACGCCAGGAAAGAGATCAACGGCAATGCCGAACTTGTACCAGACAATTTCGAGATAATGCCGCTCACTTGAACCTGGATTCCGTGCAGCCATACGTTGATATCTCCAGCAGAAGTGATTTCTTCGCTGGATGTCGTGAGTAAATGCGACAGCCCGGACACCTCGGCCGCAGCCTCATATCCGTCCGGAATAGAAGAGGAAAATGGTAATACCACCAGCAATGCGACTGCCACACTCATCGAGAGCCCAATAGTTCGTGGTCGTGACTGAGAGAAATACACTGAGGAAAGGACGGCCAAAGCGACGGCTGTAACGAACCCCTCAAACAGACCAAGAACCGCATAGGAAGACAGCATTTCCATTCCAAATGGCACAACGGGCAGCGCCGTGTTTCCATCTGCAATCTGCAAAGGCAATGCCAGAGCCGCCAGAATTACGGCCAGCCAGCCGCTCAGAAACGGGGTCCATGCGGTCTGCTGTATTCTCTGCAGCTGGGCGACGACCATTGCGGGAATGAGGGCCATATTGATAACGTTCGCCCCAAATGCAGCGAAGCCGCCATCTCCAAGCAACGCAGCCTGGACAATGAGCACAGAGGTCATGCAGACCGCTGCCAGGCACGGGCCGAGACGCCAGGCCAGCAAGGCTCCACCAACCAGATGTGTACTCGCATGAGGCAGCAGGGGGATGTTGATCATCTGAGCGGCAAAGACCACTCCGGTCAGCTGAACGGCCTGTATCAGCTGCGACCGGTCAACTTCTGAACGGTGAATATGGCGGACAGCAAGAGTCACTCCAGTAGCCGCCCCGGCCCAGGTTAATGCCACACACTCAGGGCTTAATGCTCCATTGAGAAGATGCATCAGACATTCCTTTCGGTCTTATTGGTTTGAGTCAACTTCATTCAGCCCGGCAATGCC
>CAUZOD010000253.1:0-4703 GCA_963581115.1 Phycisphaerae bacterium
TATGGGTTGTCGCTCTCTACGGGTGTGGGTTACAAGGGTAGCGGCAAGAACACATTCAAGTACGGTGACAGACACCCCCGGGGCCACTTTTTCATCGAGTGCGCCTCGGCATTTACCGAAGGAATGCAGATTGGGATGATCCGACTGCCACCGCGCCCTAATAGTCTCTCATTCGACAAGCCTGAGCAGAAGGAGATGATCGAGTTTCTGCAGCGCGTGGTGGGGTACTACCGGCAGGACGATACGAGTAAGTTCCTTTCGGTCGGTCAGTTGATGCGGCCGTTGTCGTTCTCACAGCCAGCATCAATGCCGATGCTCAAGTACACGGAGGATTCACTGTTTCCGGCCCTGATGAATGGTGTCTTTCGCACCCAGGATGGGCAACTGGGCATCTTTTTGGCCAACGCCAGCACCGAGTACCTGGATTTCGAAGCCAGCTTCAATCCGGTTCGGCATGGTTTGGCGGCCGATGCAATCGTCGACGTTGATAATATTTCTTGGGAGGGCCAGACCGAATCGATCCACAGCGGGGTCAGTGGCATTTGGACGTTGCGTGGATCGCTTCCCGGCCACGGGCTGACAATGTTTCGGATCAAGCCGACCGCGCGCCCGTAACCGTTTTCAGGACCAGAATCATGAAGCTTGCCGTTGCCACGTGCCAGTTCCCCGTTGACAGGGATATTCGTCGCAACCTCCGCTACGTGTTGCGGCAGATGGATCGAGCCAAGCAGCAGCGAGCCCATGTCGCACACTTTTCTGAATTGTGCCTGTCGGGTTATGCCGGATCCGAGTTCAGATCCTACCGGGGATTTGATTGGGAGTTACTTGGGCAGGCCACCGAGCGTGTACTTGAAGCAGCAAAGCGGTTGAAGCTGTGGGTAATTTTCGGCTCTTCACACCGGCTTACCGGCCGTCACAAGCCGCATAACAGCCTGTACATCATCAATGACCACGGCCGCATTGTGGATCGTTATGACAAGATGTTTTGCACCGGGTCTCGTAGCGGCAGGGATGGTGATCTGGCTCACTACTCGCCGGGAGATCACTTGCCGGTATTCACTATTGCCGGTGTGCGTTGTGGGGCTCAGATCTGTCACGATTTTCGTTATGAAGAGCTATACCGCAAGATGAAGACCAAGCGCATCCAGTTGGTCTTTCATTCCTATCACAATGGGCATTCAACGAGGGCCAAGCTCGATCGATACCAGAACGTATGGGGCATGATCGTGCCTCCAACAATGCAGACCTACGCTGCAAACAACTACATGTGGATCAGCGCAAACAATACAACCGCTCGCGAGAGTTGCTGGCCCAGTTTTTTCGTTCGTCCTGACGGTTTTATCGTCGGACGCCTGCGCCAGCATGTTGCCGGTGTGCTGATTAGTGAAATCGACACGGCGAAAAAGTATTACGATGCCGCCGAGTCTTGGCGTGATCGTGCGATCAAGGGGGTGTTACATAGTGGCAAGGTCGTGACCGATCCACGCTCGCATCACCGTCGCTCACATTGATGTTTGGCCCGTTGCCATGAGCCAGCTGGCCATAGATGGAGTTGGGTCCGGCCGATTCTGGCAGGCCCCGTGCAGTTGCAGTGGTGAAGACATGGCTTGTCCCGGATTTGGTTCCACACCCCTCCGGCGAGGGATTGGCCGCTGATCAGGGCAAAGGTCGCAAAGTTAAAGATAGAGAGTTACGCTAATAACACAAGAGATCCTGAAATTCAGGAGGCAGCCATGACAACCGATGCTCAAGAGCGATCAGTTTGGTGGTATGGTACGACCGAAGGTATCAGCGACGATGTGCCGGCACCGTGGACAGCGCTGGAGGTGACTGAGGCAGACGGTTCAATCGAGGTATCACCAGCCTTGCGAACTTATCGATTTGGCTCGTGTGGGTTTATCGAGCAGGTTCAGGCACAGGGAGACTTGATCCTCGATGGCCCGGTTCAAGTCGTGGCACAAATCGGGGGCCAGAAGCAGCAGTGGACGGGCGAATCCGTGTCACTGGGTCAGGCATCGGCGGTGTGTGTTTGTATGACCCAGTTGGCACGCAGCGATGCGCTCGAACTACAGTCGCGTGCCAGCGTCGAGGTGGACGGGGTTATTCGAGTGGACTGCAAGATCCTGCCACTGCGCCCGGTGGTACTAGAACGCCTTGAGTTGCACATTCCGTTGAAGAAGCAGCACGCGATGTACTACTACCACTGCCCGGGAACCTGGGGCGTTCCTGATGCTGGGGACCTGAAGTCCGATCGGTTCACGCTGGACTCGCCTATTGTGGGACTTGATAAGAAGGCCGCTGGCAACATTGTGGGATTCCAGCCCATGGTGTGGCTCGGCGACAATGAGCGTGGCTTGGCGTGGTTCAGTGAGTCGGACAAGAACTGGTATACCCAGGC
This sequence comes from Phycisphaerae bacterium, assembly GCA_963581115.1. Lineage (GTDB taxonomy): Bacteria > Planctomycetota > Phycisphaerae > Phycisphaerales > Phycisphaeraceae > CAUZOD01. Next base: position 2,399 of record CAUZOD010000253.1, read on the forward strand.
AGGACAGCCGGTGACTGAGATTGTCACCGAGGGCGATCGGGTGACATTGAAATTGCACTTGGTCAGTACATCACTCCAATTGGCACCCGGTGGAGCGAGCAGCGAACAGGAGCAGATGGCCTCACCCGATGGGCCCATTGGTGATCTGGCGTACACGTTCGGCTTTCAGGCCACGCCAGTTCGCCCGACCGGTGACGATGTCTGGGATCATCGGATCGTTCATATTGACGCCAATACCTTCGGCCCGACCGAGATGCGGTTGAAGATCCCTGAGTCCGTACTGGACCGTTGTGCTGAATTGGGTGTCAAGACGATTTGTTTTCATGAGCACTGGACCGATGCCGAAGGCTATTATGCGACAACACATGGCGAGGATTTGCGCAAGCTTGTTGAAGCCTGCCACGCCCGAGGCATCCAGTTCTTGCCATATCTGGGCTTTATCATTTCCGAACTGGCCGACGAATTTCCACAGGTAGGTAAAAAATGCATTGTGCTTCCGGAGTACAGCATCACCGACACGGAGCAGGGCGATCTACAGGGAGGCGTGTGCCCCTACAGGCCCTACCACTGCCCGCCGCAACCCAGCCAGGACGCGTACCTTGTTTGTTATAACAGTCCCTGGCAGGATGCCATTGTCGCCGGTATTGGCAAGCTAATGGACGACTACGGGGTGGATGGCGTCTATCTTGACGGCACGTCACACGTGCATGCGTGCCTGAATGGAGAACACGGTTGCGGTTACCTTCGTCCGGACGGTACCCGGGCCTTCTCGTTTAAAATTTTCGCGGTCCGGAACATCATGCGCCGGATCTACCAGACGGTCCAGAAGCGAGACCCCCGGGGACAAGTCAACGTTCACAATTCGACTTCGATGCTGATTCCTGCACTGGGCTGGTCTTCAAGTTACTGGGACGGTGAACAGTTTGGCGCGAACTTTGATCCGGAAACATTTGCCCTTGATGCGCTTCCACTGGACAGTTTCCGAGCCGAGTTCATGGGACACAATTGGGGGGTGCCGGCAGAATTCCTTTGTCGCCGTGCTTGCCCGTTCAACCGGGAACAGGCGTATGCGATCAGCCTGCTGCATGATGTTTTGGTGCGTGAAGGATATGAGAATCATTGTGAACTTCTGGAACTGCAATCGAAACTTTGGGGCTTGAGCGATCAATTCGGTCGCAAGCAGGCACGCTGGCTACCGTACTGGCGCAATGGGGAACTGGTCTGCACTTCGCCCGATGCAATCTATTCAAGCCTATATGTTCACGATGAGAACGGGGTCCTGGCGGTGGTGTCGAATTTGGGACGGGAGCCTGTGACCGCGACAGTGCGGTTGGAGTTGGGCAAGATGGGGTTGGGCTCATCACCGGTCTCGGCGCGAGATGCAATTACCGATGAAGCGATCGAGATTGCCAAGGGTGCCTTTCAGGTCCCTCTGGGGTCATTGGAGTGGAAAATTGTGTGGGTAAATCGTGCTATTGGAGGTGTTTGGGAATAATATTGGCCCCAAGCCCATCTGCCATATAAATGATGTGCTCGACTGAATTTTAGTGGTCAAACCCAAGCATGTGGCTATATTTAGTAAGAACACTCTTGGGGGGGATAGCGAGATTTACAATGAGTGGAGACCGCCATATAACTCCATCGAGCAGTTGTGATTTTGGTCAATGTAAATCATGGCCGTTCATTGTGTTGTATTCAATCATCGGAGTCGTGAGTTGGGGGGTGCAGCCTGCAGTTGCCGATTTCTTCAACGCCACGCAAGCGGCAATTAACACGTACGCTTTTGCTTCGGGCAGCCCGTCGTGGGTGGACTTCAACAACGACGGGTTGGTGGATTTGGGGGTGGGCTATCACCCCATGCGTAATAACGGGCCGAATTCCTTTGGCCAATATAAACTGCAAATTCTGGGCGGGATTCCCGATAATTCCAACGGCATTTTCGGCGATTACGACAAGGACGGCTATGTTGATTACTTCCTAACCCATTTGGGCAGGATTTATCACAATAACGCAGGCAATGGCTTTACCTTGGCTCAGACGCTGACCGGGATTCCGACAAAGGCGTCATCGGGTGCCTGGGTTGATCTGAACGGCGACACCTATCTCGATATCTATCTGGGTGCGTTCGAGGCATGCAACGTAGGTTGTTATCAAAGCGACCAGATCTTCATCAACGATCAGAATGGCGGATTCAACAAGCTCACATCATTCGTGCCCGGTACAAATCCTGCCTATGGTGTGACAACAGCTGATTGGGACGAAGATGGCGACACCGATGTCTACGTATCGAACTATCGCTTGGAGC
>CAUZOD010000254.1:0-4683 GCA_963581115.1 Phycisphaerae bacterium
CGATCTGCGCATCATGTTTGCAAATCATTTTCAGAAGCGTCTGGACAGTAGCGCGATGGACGGTCGTTTGGAGATCGACCCATTGAATACGGCACGAATGGGACGAATGTCTTTCAGGGTGAATCGATATCACCATGGACGAATGATCGGATCCTACACCATCATCGCCAGTGTGGCTCATCGCGAGATGGTCCTAGTGGCGATGCGACTCATTCGCCGTGGAGAAGTATTCACCCCGGACATGATCGTGCTGAAGGAACATTGGCTTGAACGGGATCGTGGTGAACCGCTAAATAAGATGAGTGATCTCTTGGATCAATTCGCGGCAAAGATGATTCCGGCTGGAACAGTGATTTACCCCGCGCATATACGCGCACCTATTTTGGTGCGCCGTGGGGAGCTGGTTACTGTCCGCTGCTTTTTACCTGGGGTCCTAGTGCATACCGATGCCACCGCTCGAGAAGACGGTGCCATGGGCGATCAGATCACAGTACGCAATGAAAAGACACGCGAGTCGTTTTCGGTCACGGTGAGCGGGCATCGCGAAGCGGTGGTTGTTGATGCAGCACGCTATAAGATTGGAAGTAACGAATGAATCGATTCGATAGCTACAGTGGGGCATGCCGGTCCGGTTTGTTATTTCGGGACCGAGATCCCTGGCAATCCGTACACGTCTGGTATCTTGGATTGCTGGCCGTGTGTTGGATACCTGTGACCGGTTGGGCTCAATCAACCTCTTTATACACTCCCGCCTTGTCGCCGGAACCGTCGGGCGAAGCCGTTTACAGCCCGATTGTCTCGATGAGCTTCACCCGCGTACCGCCACCGGAGATCCGTCAATATGCCAAGGACGACCTGATCTCGATCATCATTCGCGAATCGACCCAGAGTTCTTGGGAATCCTCTTTGGAGACAGAAAAAGATACCGAGATCAAGGGTGCGGTTCGCGAACTACCTGATTTGGGCAAGCTTCTACGCTTCAATCTCAAGCGGGATGATCTGGACGTGGGCGTGGATCTGGGTTTTGGCCAGGAGTTTAAGGGTGAAGGCGAGTTTACGCGTGGTGAGGTAATCACGGGACGGCTTCAGGCACGAGTCATGGACGTGCGGCCCAATGGCACGCTCGTATTAGAGGCACGAAAGTACAATCAGGTCGACAACGAATCTTTGATAATGATTCTGACCGGAACATGCCGAACCAAAGACGTGACAGTCGACAATACGATTTTGTCGACGCAACTCTATGACCTACATCTGGTCAAGACTCATAAAGGTGAGCTGGGCAAGGTGACAAGCAAGGGCATTGTCACGCGTTTGTTTGAGTTTATCTTCAACTTTTGATGAGGACTGGGAATGTCAGATCGAATCTGCGGAAAAATCGTCGGAGCCTGGATCATCGGCATCACGTTGGCGATATCGCCCATTGCCAAATCCGTGCAGATCGCTGATATTGTTCGCCTCAAGGAAGCAGTGCCCAACAAACTGGTTGGCATGGGACTGGTTGTCGGGCTCAATGGCACGGGAGACGGAGGAAAGTTTCTGCCCGCTACTCGGCCATTGTCCCAGATGATCGCCCGCATGGTTGGCTCCGGCGTGTCACCGTCGGAATTGAAGGACTCCAGGAACGTAGCGCTGGTCAGTGTCGCCGCGAAAATTTCACCGAGAGTCGAAGCTGGGGATGAAGTGGACGTGTACGTGGCTTCGGTGGGTTCAGCCAAGAGTCTGCGCGGCGGGCGATTGTTCATGGCACCTTTAACCGGTCCGATTCCCGATTCGCCTGTTTATGCGTTTGCCGAAGGCGATGTGGTTGTGGAAGACGATAAGAACCCGACAGCGGGCTGCGTTTATCGTGGGGCTTGCCTGACAGAGAGTGTGCGCGCTAATTCTCTGGACGAACACGGCCAGATCACGCTGGTGATCAACGATGTGAACGCGTCGTGGTCGGTTGCTAGCATGCTGGCAAGCCAGATCAACGGGGTGATGGCCCCGGACGGGCCTAGGATAGCCAAGGCACTGGATCCGAAGAACGTGGTCGTCAAAGTTCCAGCGTACCAGCAGGACAATCTGGCGGAGTTCATCAGTAACATCGAGCAGACCTATCTCGATCCGGAGTTCATTTTCAACGGTGCCCGAGTCACGATTAATCGGCGCACGGGTACGATCGTAATCTCTGGTAACGTGCAAATCTCACCCACAATTGTCTCACATAAGGGGTTGGAGATCACGACCATCACACCACCACCACAACCGACAAATTTTGATCCGTTGGTTCGTCAAGAGGAGTTTCTCAGAATGGATCCGGAGGGCCGTGGTGGCGCTCAGCTGACCGATTTACTGAATGCTTTCAACCAGTTAAAAGTCGCTGCTCCGGACCGAATTGAAATCCTCAAGTTGATGCACCGGTCGGGAGCCCTGCACGCACAGCTCGTGTTTGAGTAACCATCACGATGAACATCAGCCCAATCACATCTGTGCAATCTGGCATGTCTGCATTGACGGTCTGTGCAGCGACGCGTCCGACCTTCGGTCCCGTTTTGGCCGAAGCAACACAGGCGAAAGAGGCTGCGCAGAAGCTTGTTGCCAGCGCATTTGTTCTGCCACTTCTACAGGAGCTGCGTGCCGATCCATTTCGAGGTCAGATTGGGCATGGAGGAATGGGAGAGGATCTCTTCGGCTTGCAGCTGGACACGATTTTTGCTGATCGGATTGTCGCTGGGTCAAGGTTTTCACTTGTTGAAGCCGTGTATGAACGAGTTACGAGTCGGCCGGGCCGGATGGAGCAATTAAATACCCATGGATAAAACGATCGAACAATCAATGACCGGATTGGAGACGATCCTGAAGAAGCAGCTTGACCTGCACGAGCAGTTGTTGGCGATGATGGTTCACAAGTACGAAGCGTTGCGAACAGGTCAGGCCCGCCAGCTGGTTGAGGCCTGTCAGCTCGAGAACGAAAAGGTTCAGGAAATTAGCGAGTTGGAGAAGCACCGTCTCGAAATGGTTGCAAGAATGACTCTGTATTTTCATCCAGAAGCCGCCGAACCGATGCGGATGTCACAACTAATCGATTGTCTGCCGGAGCCGGCAAGCCAAAGGCTAACCTTGATGCGGTCTCAACTCCGTCATCGCATGGAATTGGTCAAGGAGAAGGCTTCGGTGTCGCGTCGTGCCACAGAATCGCTCATGCGACATGTGCACGGGTTGGTGCACTCGATTGGTGTGATATCCACGGGGGTCTCCACCTACGCAAGCAATGGGACGAGGCCACATGAGGCAGTTGCGGTCAGTACATTTGTGACCACTGCATAAGTATGAGGGAGATTGGTCGGACCCACTACGGCAGATGACAAACTGTCCACACCAAAACTTGTTTCGGCACACCCACCGATTGATACAGATAGGTGCGGCAGTTATGCCTGCTGCGGGGGTACGTAGCGGGAGGCGGGGCAGATGACGCTCAGTAACGCTCTCGAGATTGGCCGATCCGGGCTCTTAGTGTCACAGACGGCGCTACAGGTTACGGGTAACAATCTGGCCAATATGGCTACTCGGGGCTATCGTCGCCAGAGTATTGATCTGGCTGCGGCCGAATCCAGACAGATTCAGAGCGGCATCTTCCTTGGGCGGGGGGTTCAGATTCAATCGATCACTCGCCAGATAGACGAGGCACTGGAGGCGAGGCTGCGAGGCTCAATTGCCGATGAGTCGCGGTCTGAAACTCTTTCAGGTTTGTTGGGACAGGTCGAGGCGATCGAGAATGAATTTTCGGGTGTGGATCTCTCGACGCGCCTGAGTGCTTATTTCAACGCCTGGAGTCAGCTGGCTGGTAACCCTCAGGATCTGGCGCTGCGTACTCTGTTGGTGCAGGAAGCGACGACACTAACCGAGTTCATCAATGGCTTGGACAGCGAACTGAAATCACTTCGGCTACAGGTGGATCGAACCACCGCGCAGACGGTCAGCACCGCCAACGGCATACTTGATCGTATCGAAGATCTGAATCAGCGGATCGCCTTTTCTGGCCATGGTGTCGGGGGAGCTGCCGGTATGCACGACCAGCGTGATGCTTTGTTGTCAGAATTATCTCATCTTCTGGATGTATCAATTATTGAACAGGAATTGGGCGTCATCGACATCTTTTCTGGGTCACTTCCGATCATGCTCAATGGTCAGAGTCGAGGTATTGAGGTGCGATCTCAGGCGATCAACGGCCAGACGCAGACAGAGGTTATCGTGGCTGCCGACGGCAGCCTATTGGATATCACCAGCGGACAAATTAGCGCTTTAGCTGGATTTCGTCATGGTGACTTGGAAGAAGTGATCACTACGCTAGACAATTTTGCGGGCCAATTGATCTTTCAGACCAATCGGCTCCATTCCCAAGGGCAAGGGCTAAGCGGTCTGAGCAACGTCCTGTCCATGGCCCACGTCAACGACGTCGCGATGGCGATCAACGATCCGGAAGTGGGTTTGGATTTCGTGCCAACCCACGGTTCCTTCGAACTACATTTGACCCAACGATCTACTGGACAGAGGGCCACCTCGGTGATCTTTGTTGATCTTGATGGCCTAGGCGGGAATGACACGACATTAACCAGTCTCGTTGCGGACATCAATGCCGTGGCCAACGTCAGCGCGGCCCTGACCCCAGACGGCCGATTGCAACTGGCTGCCAGTGGATCG
>CAUZOD010000255.1:0-4666 GCA_963581115.1 Phycisphaerae bacterium
TGCGGGGGTTTCTCGATGCGGCTGACTACTACTCCACCGCCAGTGATTGGACAACGCAGATCAAATCTGAATCAAAAATATTTTTGGGACCGCGACCTGAATGCTATCGATTTATCAGCCTTTGATGCCCTTACCAACACTATTACACCGGCGCGGGATTGCTCGATCCTCAGGATGTCAGCGGCTCCCTGGCAGAAATCCAACAGCAGCAGTGGGAATGGTTTCTTGCCCCAATGGGCCGGACAAAGTAATTGGGGCCGCGTTTTCTTTCATGGACGAAATTGCAAAAAACACGCAACAAACCGATGGAATACCTATCTGGAGTACCGAGTTCAATTTGATGGATAAAGCCGGACCGGTAGCTCGCACCTGGACCCATGCGCTCTTTTCATCAGCCATGCTCTATAAAATGATCGATAACCCATCAGTCGAGTTGATCTCTTCCCATAGTTTTAACGGCCACAAATTTGGCGACGTTTTTTACGAAAATGATGAATTCCCTTACATGCAAATCGATCCTGGGCATTCGCTGGCTACTATTTCCGGAGATCTCTCGGCCAACGGCCACTTTCTGGCTATGGTCAATGGGGCCTTTGCTTCGATGACCCAACTTGCACCGCTAAACTTTGATCAGGTGCCCGTGGTCAGTGGACTCGATGCCGATATGGCTGACCATCCTGCTCTGGTCGGTTACCTCCTGCAAAACGACCGTGACCAAAAAATTCTTTTTACCAATTTTTCCTCTCAGGAACTGGTCATCGACCTGACCACCATACCTGGAACTTGGGGACAAGCATCGATCCTGACAGCCGATCCTCGGCAGCACATCCTGGCGGAGGGCGATATAAGCCGAATCCACGTTTCGCTTGATAGTCAGCTCACCTTGCCCGCCTATTCTCTGGCAGTGGTCATGGTCCCCGAACCCAATTTACTTCTCGGCGATGCCAACAACAACAACCAGGTTACGGGCTCGGATTTGATCATCGTGCAGCAGAACTTCGGGAATGTCGATCCCAACGTACCAACCGATGGTCTGCTCCTCGGCGACGCCAACGACGATGGAAGTCACCGGCTCGGATCTGATCATCGTGCAGCAGAACTTCAGTAATACACTCGGCCCGGTTGGTGCAGCGGTACTGGAACCTGCATTGGTTTGTCTGTTGCCCCTGGCGGGCATAGGTGTGTTGGCGCGTCGGCGTCGGGTTGCTGCATAGCGGTTGTTTGCCATTGAATTTAGCGTTACCGACACTACTCTTAGTGATGATTGTCTTCAGCGAGACTCCGCCTTTTGTGCTACTACATGTCGATTATCGCTTCATATGCGGTTTTAAAAAGGAAGTTCAGCGCATGGTCAATAGAAGACTAGCACCCATTAATCTGTAGGCAGCGGACGGGTCGGATGGCTGATTCTTCCTGGCACTGCCCCGTTCAGGGCCGCGTGCTTCGCAATGGGTTCTCAGGCGTGAACGCCGTCACCTTCGGCGCGTTACTTATCGGTAACCAAGACACATAGGGGACCCCGGTTTCACCTGCACTGCCGAAGTCGCACAGACGCACTGTTTCGCCATTGGCCGCCTTGAATTCCAGAAGCAGGACCGGTGTCTTCCAGTCTTCCCAATTCACAAGACGTCCGTTCAGGTGATTTGCGTCGAGAATGGGTATGGTTGGCGGGGAATCATGCGATGCCCATGTTTGCCCATCATGTATCTCCTTCTTGCCCCTTAGGGTTGATTCTCGATTGTAGCGATGGCCAAATGTCAGAAGGAGGGGACCGCGATAGATCGAGGTCTTGCTTCTACACTCACGTTCTCCCACCCAGAAGTGCAGTGACATGTCCAAGTCCATCTGAATCACATCACCGTTCTTCCACTTACGTTTTAGAAGAGTATAGTGTCCGGCCTCGACTCCCTGGACGATCTTGCCATTCACTTGGACCTCTGTCCGTCTTGACCAGTATGGAATCCGCAGCTTCAGGCCAAACTCATCTGTTTGTGACGGGGCCACACGAATTTGGATGCGCCCTGATGCTGGATATTCTGTTTCCTGGGTCAACTGAACGGACAGTCCCGGCTTCACATTCGCCGTCATTATGGAAGGGCCATACCAGTTCAGAATAAGTGCTTCCTTGTCCTGCATGAGGGCCCAATCGCTGATGATGCCAAACCCTCGGGGGCTATTGACACTGCAGCATTTCAGTTCCGCCAAACCCGCGCGATTTTGTGGACCCGCCATACGGACGCCGTCCATCGGCGTGTCGTAGGTTGCCCAGAGACCCGTGGCGGAATGCATGCCAATCACCGAGTTCAGAGTAGAAAGTTCAAGTTCATCTGCGACCACGGAATTCCCGGTCATCTTGAGCATCTCGACGCCCAAGGCCATCCAGGCAATGGTGCAGCAGGTTTCAATAGCACCCGGGTGATATGGGTTACCCTTCGCTTCTTCCGCGGAAGAAAAACCACCATTGTTGTGCCGATCAAGCTTCGCAATACTCCACCAGATGTCTTCAAATGCTTTCCGGTAGGTTTCGTTGCCGGTAATCCAGTAGAGTTCCGCCAGGCCCATGATGGAATGCAGGCTCTCCCATCTGGAGGATCCCGCAAAACGGCCTCTTTGGCCGGACATCTCAAAGAATTCCTTGCCAGCAAGAGCCAATTGCACATAGTCAATGGCCAGCGGTCCTTCTTGGTCTCAGGCTGAGAACTCGTCTGCAATCTGCAACGCCATTTCCAGGTAGCGCGTTTCCCCAGTCTTCCGGTAGAGAATGCACAACGAATGAATTGGGCCAGATTCACTTCTGCAAATGGCGTGTCAACTAGACGGTTTGTCTTCTTGCCCAGGTATTTTATTTATGGCAGATCAGATCCGCCATGCGGGCGGTGCACTCCAGGGCCTTGCTGTCGCCCGTTTGCTCATGCCAGAGCAACAACCCCAGCATGGTGTGGTAGTGCCCCCACGTATCCCACTCGCCTTGGCCTTCGGAAGTGTAGTTGGTAAGGCGGAGCTGCTTCGGCCATGGGCCAAGGTAGCCATCATGGGCTTGGCAGTTGATCAAGCGGGGCACGAAGTCTTCAAATAGGCTTTCAGGCGGGGATCCCCTGTGACCCGTAGGACCTGAACCGCCGACGTCAGGTATTTTCCGGCGTATTCACTTGCCGACATCGTCAAGTTGCCCCAGGGCCTGTGGTCCCGGTCACGAAACATCTCCAATATACCAGGGTTTGCCCGAGGCGCTACCAGCAGCCATTGCTCAGTAACGCCGTTAAGATAATCCTGAATGAATCCGGTAAATTGATACGTAGTTTCGGAACTACGCTCACAAGTTGGCAAATTCATGATCTTTTTTTCCAGCAGTCTTTTCGTGCCCACAATATCGCTTTGCTCATCTTGGACGCGGGTTAATTGCTCGTACGCTGCGGGCTGAATTGCACACGCAGCCATTACTGTCACACAAAGGTATGCCATCAAGTGAAAGCGGGATACCCTGCGAACTCCTTGCGCTGTTCGGGGTAAACGGGAGTTCCTAACGCAGTCACTATTCCATCATAGTATCCAGTCACAATCTTTTTCGTTCCGCTGCGTTCTCAAGCGTGGTGATCGGCAGTGACAATACAGTTGTAACACTTGCAATCGGCGCTATGGGTTCATCCAGGTAAGACAGGATTATCGTAGCTGGTAATACAACCCTAGCCAGAATTATCGAGGTGGAGTTGCAGGGAGAGTTCAATGATATTCTGCTGCCTGCTCAAGAGCGGACCGTGCAGTTGAAGGAGAAATATCTGGTTGGAACCGGCTGTCATTACCCCCCGTATGGAGTCGGGAGGTGCTGCAGGAGTTGGGTTGCATCGGTGAAGGGTGTCCTGTTGCGTCGGTGAACATGCGTCGTGGCGTAACGCGGGATCTGCCAGATGATCAACCGACCATGATTCGGCTCTCACGAGAACAGGGGTTGAGGCGTGCCAAGATTCGGTATTTGGCGTATTCCGTTCAAGCTGCCAGTGCGGCGAGCAGGGCCTTGATGTAGCCCACGGCGTAGGCCGCGCCCTGGCGCACGCCCGGGACGTCGCCCTCGATGGCAAAGATGTGATCGGGGTTGATACAGCCATCGAAGCCAACCTTGTTCAGTTCCTGCAGGATTCGGAACATGTTCATATCGCCGTCGTCGAGATGCACCTCTTCGTACCCTCCGGCGGTGGCGAAACTCCCACGGACATTACGAAAATGCACCATGAAGATGCGGCCCTTGCGCCCGTAATGATTGATCTCGTTGAGCACCAGGGGCTCGCCTCCGGCCTCCGCCCGGGTACCGACGCAGTAAAGATAGCCCACCTGTCGGCTGGGGAAAGCGTCGATGATGCGGTGGAAGCCGAGCCCGCCGAAGGGCGTATCTGGCAACGGGTTGTCTGAAGGGTGCATGGCCAGCTTGACGTCGTACTCTTCGGCAACCGGGACCAATCGTTCGTAGAGACGGCAGAAATGGTCCCACCAATTGTCCAGCTCTTCCTGGCTCGGCGGTTTGCTCGTAGTAGGATCCCAGACATGCGCGCGGCGGTGGCGCAGTTCTTCCTCGGAGGGCGCGTGGGACGGATCGACGTTCCGGGTACAGCCCGAGCCTGAGAATCCGGCGCGGTGCACCGAACGGTAGAAATGCGTCAGGTAATTGAAGGTG
>CAUZOD010000256.1:0-4656 GCA_963581115.1 Phycisphaerae bacterium
CAGGTCCAGGGACCCGATGGACGGTCCCGCGACTACTACACCAAGAACGTGCTGGGTGAAGAAGGCGCCGCGACACACGCCTGGCAGACCGCAATGGACGAGACCCCAGGCACGTGGATCGTCTCCGCCACCGATGTAGTCTCGGGGCACCAAGGCCAGGCGCGCATTCAGATCATCGACCGCCCCGATAATTGACGCTCGTGGCTCTTGCGCAACGGGCGTAAAACGGTCTTGAACCGCCAATGAACGCCAAACAAACCAGCACCGGGTTGATTCTAAGTCAAGTATCACCCGCGAAGATGCTTGGTTCCCACAAATCACGTGGATAAACGCAGACAATCACAGAGTGGCTCACCGCCTTCGAGGAGGAAAGGGGGAATATGCACAAAACGAGTAACCCGATTATGAAAGGGGCCATCTTCGCTCAATTGCTCAGTATTTGTTTTATTTGTTTGATGGTTCTTATATGGATAAGCTCACCGGTGATGGCTGGTGCCGTTGACAAGGCAGATTGTTCCATTGCCGAAAACTAAAGATGGATTTACAGTAACGAACCCTAACGTTGTACTCTCGCTGTCAGAAGGCAAGGATGGACTATATATATCTGGAATCCACCGCCGGAGACAACCTTCGGAGAACCTGCTGCCATCTGAATCTGAATTGAAGTTTCTCTGGAAACTGCATCTTAGGAATTCAATCGGAAGGTCAAAATCGATTACTTCTGAAGGAATACATCCGACTTCGCAAATCGAGACATCCCCCGACGGCAGCAAGATCTTGCATCTTGGATGGGAAAAAGTAAGGAGCTTGGATATCGTTGTAAAGGCAACCATCCGCGTCAAGCCAGATGAACCGTTGATTGCGATGCGGATTTCGGTGGACAATCTGTCTATCTATTCTCTAGCCCAGATTGATTTCCCTGTTATTTTAGGGATAGGGCCATTAAGCGACAATCCGGAAGAAGACAAACTGATTTGGCCGAGAATGACCGGGCAGTTGGTGCCTAACCCATACGAGAATCATATCGCGTATGACGCAGGATATCACTATCCGTCCATGACCCAGGCCATACAGGTCACTGGCGTTTACGGCAATCGTGGTGGTCTTTATCTCGCTGCCCATGATCCGGACTGTTGGGCCAAGCGACTTAAGGTTTATGGAAGCATTGACGGCACTTCGCTTAATTTTTACCTGGAGGATTATCCCGAAAATATCGGTAGTGGCGGCAATGACTATGACATGCATTACGATGCTGTCATTGGCACTTTTAACGGCGATTGGTGGGAAGCGGCACAGTTGTATCGAGACTGGGCTCTGAAGCAAAGATGGTGCCGGCCTACGACTGTGCTTGAAGACAGGAACTTTTCCGAAACCATGAAGGAAACGGTTCTATGGCTCGTTCTCAACCGTAAGCCAGCCGTAGTCGAAGAAGAAGCTTTGGCGATGAAATCCTATTTTGGGGTCAAATGCAGCATGCAGCGAAGGGGAACTCCCTTACCCCGGAATATTTCCCGCCGCAGGAGGGTTTCAAAGACATGGTCGCCAATCTCCAGAAAGCTGGTGTGGAGGTGATGCCATACATCAACACCAGGATGTGGGATACGTCAACTAAGAGTTTTATAGATGAACGTGCGGTTGCAGACGTTGTGCGTTTCATGCACAGAATCATACCGACGCGCGATTACGACGGACATGTGTTTGCAACCATGTGCCCGGCTGCACCCAAGTGGCAGGACAAAATAGCAAGTATATGTGATGAACTGGTCAACGCGTATGGGGTGGGAGGGATATATCTGAACCAGCTTTCCGCGCCCAGTTTGGATGAGTTGTGCCTTAGCCGGCATGAACATCTGCCTGGCGGTGGGAACTACTGGGCCAGGGGGCACTGGCAGATGCTGGACAAAATAAAGAAACGCATGCCGGATAAGAATCGCTTTTTTACCAGCGAGCACTTTGCCGAATCATATATCAACCAAGTGGATGGTTTTCTGGTCTGGATGTGTTTTGCTGAAAATACGATCCCCTTTGCCCAAGCGGTGTATGGCGGCAGGACCGTCTTCTGGGGTCGATCCTTCGGAAGCTATTGGGAAGAAAACAATAAACTCATGGAGGACCGAACCGGAGAAGGCTTCTATTCCAAGCTTGCCGACATTCTAATAAATAACATACAGCTTGGTTGGATTTATGCATGGATCATGGAAGAAGGTTATGAAAAAAAACGAGCATTCGTTCGTGATTTAGCCCATCTCTATGATGCCGCGCTGAAAGATGCCTCCCTTGATGGTCAGTTCATTAAGCCGCCGAAAGTGACCGGTCTGGGCAATCACTTGAAAGTGGTATGGGTTCAACGCAGAAATGTCAATATGGAAGTGCCGCCAGTTGCGGTTGCTGCATGGAATATTTCGGATGGCGGGTTCAAGATTCTTGCGATCAACGTCTCTCGTAGATACAGGAATTCAATCTGGAACTCGCCCGCTGGCAACCACAGGCATCGTCATTGTCGGTCGAAGCAACGTCGACACCGGATGGCCGCACCTGGCCGTTGGGGCCTGCCGCCAATATTGTCAGCTTGTCCCTCGAACCGCACCAGGCGGTTGTTCTGTCATTGAAACAATAAAACATAGTGGGCTTGAACTGCTAATGGACGCTAATCGAGAGAACACACTTGCTCATCGGCCACCTTTCGACAGACATCGTTTCCAAACGTAACCCATTTTCGGCCCGATTAGCGTCCATTAGCGATTACGGATCTACATGATGAGTGAAAACACCCCACCACCACGGGCCTACCTAGATTATCCCTCTATCGCACAGATAAAAACGGGCCTGAAGCGATGGCAGAAGCGATTCCCCGACCGCATCAAGGTGACAAGCTGCACCAAGACGCTTCAGGGACGGGATCTGATACTGTGCCGAGTCACTGATCATCGGCGCTCGGACGCAAACAAGCAGATCGTCCTGATCACTTGTACCCACGCGGGCCGAGAGGTGAATTCAACCACCAGTGCCCTGCACCTGATCAAGTGGCTTATCGGTGACAGCGAACTGGCCCGGACTACTCGGCGCAAGCAGCTGGTGCTGGTGATGCCGGCCTGCGCCCCGGACGCCTACGAGCAGGACCGGTATCCCGGCATGAAGCCCGACGACGTGACGCGCGTCCGCGGCGAGGGCAATCCCTGCATGAGCTACTGGTCGTGGAATGGCGTGATGCGCCCCGACATCAACCCCGAAGCGGTGGCCATTGCCAAACTGATCGAGCGCTACCCACCGGACGTGCACGTGGACCTGCACGGATTCCCACACCGCGACGCCTATATGGCCGAAAGCACGGGCATCAGCTGGGGCTCAGGGATCAGCCGCTGCTACAACCCTCAGATCATTCAGAAAATGAATGAAGCCGCTGATGCCGCCGGTTTTGGCTTGGGAACAACCGACGGCGAAAACTCAGCCGGAGCCGTCCGGGTCACTGCGCCAATCCGCGTTCCCTATCGGCCTGGTGATCTGAGCGCTCAGGACCGGGCTTCGCTGGACAATAACATCCCCGGACATCACTTTTTTCTGCGCCCCCCGAACATCAACGCCACCACGTATTCTTACCACCGCACCCACGCCCTGGCCTTGACCATGGAAATCGGGTTTGAACAAAGTGCCGTCGTGCGCCTCCAGAAACTGCTCGAAATTGGCAACCAGCGCTGGCCCACCGAGTACTACGACGGCTATCCAACCAATCACATGGGCAATGGTCTGCTCGTGGCCCTGACCGCCTGGGGCGCGACGGAACGCCAGCGTCGCCGCAGCCGGGTCGAGCTGTGGTCCAAGTTCGATCAAATCTGCTTCGGGTATCCCCAGATGCCGCAGCGGGGCGAACTGATCGGTGTCGTCAGTACCACGACAGGGGGCGCACGAAACTTCTTTGGCGTCAAGTCCAAGCGGCAGGAGGAGAGCCGCCAGGCACCCGGGGGCTACGGGGACCGCTTCGAGGTGCTGCTGTCGCGCCTGCGGGGCCACCGCCGCTTCAACCTGAAGCAGATCACTGAATTCATCGGGGCCAGTGCGGTGGAGCAGTACCACTGCTTCAGTGCGTCGGCCGTCACCCGCCGGCGCTGCGAGCCCCTGCGTCATGGTCTGGGCTTTCGTCTGTTTCTCCCCGACGGCGGGGCCAAGGTGCGCCAGGTGCACCTGGACGGCCACCGCCTGAGCAAGAGCACAACTGACGGCTACCTCGCATGGGCGGGGTCAGGCGCCACGGTGCAGGTCAACATTCCTCCGCGCAAGGTGAAGGATTTCCACATCGTGACCTGCCGATACCAGCAGAGCCGGATCTGGCCGGACGGATTTTGCAATCAGGACTGGGAGATCTGAGCTGCGAATCCGCCTACGGCGAAATGGGATTCGCCCACTTGGCACCGATCCACATATCGTTGCCCCCGTGGGCGATGTCCAAGGGAACACCGTCACGGGGATCCGCCATGGCATCCATGTGGCCGTCCATGAACAAGACGTTGGATGCACCACCACGGTATTCAAACGAGCCCTGCACGCCCGGGGTGCGCGGGATGGGCCTGGCGCCGTGGGGAAAACCCACTGTGGTCATCGAGGCCGGAAGGCCGGGGGTGATGTGGTTCTTGTTGTGAAACGCGATCCCCGATCCGCCCA
>CAUZOD010000257.1:0-4655 GCA_963581115.1 Phycisphaerae bacterium
GGCCGTAGCTCAGTTGGTTAGAGCACCTGGTTGTGGTCCAGGGGGTCGGGGGTTCGAATCCCCTCGGTCACCCATAACAATCAGACTCGCTGGGTTGGCGACAACCCCTTCTTTAGCGGGTTCGACTGATGGATGCAATCTTATTAATACGTGAAACTCCGCATGAAATGCGGCCGATTGAATCATGTTGCTCTGCGTCATTGGTTACTACTGCATCAAAACCCGTTTTCGCGGCCAGGATCTGGCGGATGTAAATTTACGTTCGGGTTTAAATGTCCAAGGATATGTCATCCGACTGTTCCATTGGTGCGGTAGAGAAGTCTTACAGAGTTCATGGGGATAGGGGGCAAGAGCGGCATATCCGCTCAATATCAGTTGAGGGCTAACGGTTGCCCCGGGTGTAGATGGGATATGAGCCTGTTATGTACCGTCATCCTCCATGCGAGTGCTGGTGCAGGGTTGGTGACAGATTCCCCTCGCTTTGGGTCTAGGGATACCGATGTGGCATCCAAAAAGTCTGCATCATGGGATAGAATTGAATAAGGTTCAGGTGGCTTGGTTTTGTGGGATTTCCAGGCGACGTCCAACCGTGTTGTGAACGAGAAAGAGTTCGGATTTTAAGTTATTAAGACATGATTGGAACCCTGACGATTGATGAGGCGAAGTTGTTACAGGTTTGGCTGCCGGACGGATGGGAAGGACAGGTTTCGCTGAGCCTGCACGATGCGGGGGGAGTTCAGCGGCATGTGTTTGAGGGATGGCATGAGGACGGACCGCAGCGATTTAGCAGTGAACTGCCTCGCGATATCGAATTCTGGCATGTAGATCGGCCGGTGCTGTATCGGCTCGCGGGGGTGGTGGGTGAACACGAGGTCGACCAGTGGGTGGGTTTCCGCTGGTGGCATACAGCGGGCAATCAATGCGTGCAGTTGAATGGTCGGCCGATATATTTGCGCGGTGTGATTCGCGGGATCACGGGTCATGATCATCCAAACTTGACCGGGCTGTCCGACGCCGACTGGCATGCCAAATCCATCACGCAGGCGAAGGCATTCGGGATCAACCTAGTGCGATTCCACTCGACGGTACCTGAGGAGTCGTACTTGGATGCAGCGGATTGCCTGGGTTTTGCAGTGCATTTGGAAATTGGTTACGAGAAGCAAGATGGAAATATCGTCGTTGACGAAGCACACTGGCGCAAGGTGATCCGCGGTTTGTGCCGCCATCCAAGCGTGGCGATTTACTGTTTGGGCAACGAGATTCGCCGCTGTGGAACGATGCAGGTTTTGCAGCAGCTGGTTGAGATCGCCCGTCGACTCGACCCTTCTGCCCTTGTGATGGACAACTGTGGGTGGGGCCAGCCTGACCGTCCCACGCCAGATGTCTACTGCCAGCACGTGGCGTATTTCTTCCCTTTTTCCGAGCATCACGACATGTTCGATTATCCGATTGGATTCGAACTGGAGGGCTTGTGCGCCGAAGAAGGTATCAAAGGTGCTTGCGGCGATCCGAGACGTCCGCTGCGTCCGACGATGGCGCATGAGACATGTCACTACATTGCAATGCGCGACTTGGACAATCTTCGTGAAAAGTGGCAGACCTGGCGGCGGGACGTGAAAATTTCTGTGGATGACGAGCGAGCTTCACTGCCATGGTGGGTTGATGCGTTGAAAGAGCTTTATCGTGATAAGGGGCTGCTCGCTGATGAGCCATCGCTGCGTCATGCGTCTCGCATGTTTCAGCGATTGACGCAACGACACGCAATTGAATCGATCCGGCGCAGCCCGATCCTTTGTGGATTTGAAATGCTTCAACTGTCTGATTGCTGGCGTTATGAAAACAGCAATGGGCTCTTAGACAGCTTTGACGACCCGGTGAACTGGGATCCCGCTGATTTTTTTAGGTTCAACAGTGACAGCGTGGTGACGATGAATCTGCGTCGCCGGGCATTTGCGGGGGACGAACCGATCGAAGTGGGCGTCTACCTGTCACATTTTGCAGCAGACACAATAAATAGCGCATCACTGCAGGTGGAGTTGCGTACCGATGACGTGGTGCTGGCCAGCACCACACCGATTGCAGTCGGCCGTTGTGAGGTTGGAGTCAATCGTCATCTAGCAGATGTGTCGCTTCTACCGGAACAGCCAGTGGAGACTCCGGTGGTGGCAACGCTGCATGCCAAGCTTGAAGGTGATTCGCAAACCTGCGAAAACGCATGGACCCTGTGGCTGCTGCCACGGCGGAATCCGGATCGTCACGATCCTCGTATTGTGACGAGCATGACCGAAGCCACACTTGATGAGATTTCGCGAGGGGCACACCGGCTATGGCTGTACCGCCCAGCTGACCTGTTTGATGATATGGTTTCGCGCCCGGGCCTGGACCTACAGGGCCGGCGAGATCTATTCAAGGGTGTGATTTGGGACCGTGGGGACAATCTAGGCGGGGTTGTGCGTGATCATCCAGCATTGGGATTGCTGCCCCACGAGGGCATTTTAGACTGGCAGTTTGCTGAACTGATCCATCATGGATGCAAGGTAAACTTGGATGCGTTTCCCGTACCTGTCCGGCCAATCGTGCAGGGGGTAGGCCGACCAGTGCGAGATCGCATGCAGGTGTTGCAGTTTAACTACAAAAAGATTCAGCCTGCAACTACCTTCCGGAATTGGGGATGGCTGTTTGAAATTTCAATCGGCGCTGGTAGGTTGCTGGTGTGCGGGTTCAACCTGAGCCAGCCAACGGTGATTGGCGACTACTTGCTTGATGCGATGCTGGCGTATCAAGACCAGTCGAATGGTATTCCCTCCGCCACGATTAGCGCCAAGACACTGGCGGCACATCTGCATGGTCTGGGCAGCCAGCCGCGACCAACGGAAGGTCCGATGACACAATACTGGCTGACCGACCGTGATCCGGTAGAGACGGTGTTGTTTTGGGATCAGCTCGGGATCAAGCTGGAATAACGGATTGGGAAAAGAGTCTCGAGGGCATGGAGCCAATGCATAACATTTCATCGGTTGGCGCCGCAGGCTTACACCCCATGTTTTATCGTAGCGAAGCTTGCCTGCATTTGGCCGCTCCAATCCTCCACAAATTTTCAGATCTCTTCATCCATTTGTTTCTCTGCCAGGGCGCCATACCAAGATACGAAACTTGCGACATCAAGCAGGCCCTATTACGCTCATCGCAGTTTCCGAGGATCCAACGGCCTATATTTGGGCCGGGAGCAGATCAACTGTCTTGCTGACTGCCAGTCCGTGGCACGCAAGATACGATCACTCAAGCTTGGCCGCGAGTTGAGTTAAACCGTCGGGATGACCTGGATGGCGTGAGATGCGTCAAGCAAGGATGTAGTAGACGAACATGCTCTTGACTGATCGGTTGGCTGTACTGGGGCGCAGTGTCGAGGACGCGCTGGATGGCGCCGGGCGATTCACGCTTTTCGGCCTGGGCATCTTGGCTTGGATATTTCGCGGCCCGGGGCTCTTTGGCCGGTTTCGTCTACTCCTTCCGCAACTGTACTTCGTAGGAACGATGTCGATCCCGGTGGTCTGCTTGGTCGGGGCCTTTGTCGGTATGGTCCTCGGGGTTGAAACCTTCAACCAGTTCGCTGCCATCGGACAGGAGACCCGTTTGGGCGGTGTCATCGCAATCAGCGTGCTCAAGCAGATCGGCCCGGTGATGGCGGCAATGATGATTGCTGGCCGGGTTGGTGGTGCGGTCAGCGCTGAGTTGGGAACGATGCGAGTGACCGAACAGATAGACGCGCTTCGTGTGATGGGCACTGATCCAGTCGCCTATCTTGTGGTGCCGCGCGTGATTGCGTGCCTGATCATGGTACCGGTGTTGACGGTGTTCAGCGATCTGCTGGGGATTTTCGGTGGCTGGATTGTGGTAGTGCGAGGCTATGGTGTGCCCAACAACGATTACTGGGAGTTCTCCCGTCAGTTTATCTGGTCCTGGGATGTGTTTACCGGTCTGACCAAGGCGTTGTTTTTCGGCTTGGCCATCGGGGTGATCTCGTGTTACAAGGGCTTTAATTGCGGTCCGGGCGCCTCTGGCGTCGGTAGGGCATCAACCGACGCCTTTGTCACCAGTTTCATCGCCATCATTGTTGCCAACTTCTTCCTCGCATCGTTTCTCAAGACCATGTACAACCTGATTTACGGGGTTGGTGCGGCACCGAATGCCTTTGGGTAGAACAACCGCCATCGGCGGTAGGAAGTGTAAAGGGCTCAAGGGTGAGGGCGCAAATGTCTTGCCAGGGTCAGATCCCATCACGGTTGCCAGAGGTAGTAGAAGCCGACCGGAGCCGCTAACCCATTGAGGTTGATCTTGGCAAGATTGACCTCCACAGTGCCAGTGGGGCGGTGCGCATAGGGCGAGCCAACAAAGCGCAGTGGTCGGTGGTAGTGCACCAGATCTGCCGTCTTCACACCTGCCAGTCGCTTGGCATCCGCCCAGGCGTCGTAGAGATCGCCCGTGGCATCTGCCAGCCCCATTTCAACCGCCGTGTTGCCACTGATCACCCGGCCGTCGACGACGGATTCGAAGTCATCGTCAGTGATATTCGGGCGCGTTGTTCGCACCAGAGCAACAAATCGGTGGTAGAAGTCATCAACCAACTTCTGCAGAATGATCCGTTGTTCAGGATC